>BTUC01000059.1:8169-10340 GCA_045863575.1 Phycisphaerae bacterium | reverse complement strand
GCCGGCTGGGCCCGCGGGCGGTGGGGCTGTACACGGGCCTTTTTCTTGACACCACCGGCGGGCGGGGCGGCCGGCCGCTACGGCCAAACGGCGGAAAACGCCGAGTAGCGCTTTCCGCCGCGTGAGTGATTCCTCACCAGTTGAACCGGTTCAGCCGTTCGCGGCCGTGGCTTTTCAGCTCCGCGAGCCGGACTTGCTGCGGCTCTTGGTCTTGGAGCCGCTGCGCGAGCTCGAGGACTTGCGTCCTTTGGAACTCGATGAGCGCTTGCTGGAAGATCGGCCGGAGGACGATCGGCTCGATCGCGAGGAAGTCGACTTGGAGGAACCGGACGAGGCGCGGCCGCCTTTCCGACCGCCGCGACGAGAGGGTTCCTTGTTCTCCGACTTGCCCCGGCCTGATCCGCCCGGCTTCTTGCCGCCGCCGGACTGCTTGTTGACGGTGGCCCAGGCGCGGCGCTCGGCCTCCTCTTCCGGCACGCCACGTTCTTCGTAGCCCTCCTCGATGTGGCGCGCCTTGCGCTTCTGTTTGTCCGTGTACTTCGACTTGTCGCCCCGTGGCATCAGATGTCCTTTCACGTATGGACAGGCCGCCCACGCGGCGGCCGATAGCTTGTCATCAGGACTGTATTCCGCTCCGGACAGCGATTTCCACATTCGAAGGGGCGCACCGGAAGATCGCGATGTGATATGATGGGGTATCCTTGAACGGCATGCTCGATGCGGTATGCCCGTGGGCCGGGCCGAATTCATCGCCAGCAGTGAGGAGAGCAGATGCGTAAGGACACCGTAGACAGGGGCAGTGGTCTTCTGCATTCACGCCGGAGCATCCTGGCGGCCGGCGTCGCCTGTGGTGTTCCCGCGCTGGCCGCGGAAAACCCAGGCGCAGGCGTGGCATCCGACCAGATCCCCCGGCGAAAGCTGGGCAGGACGGGCGTGGAGATCACCCGGTTGGGCATGGGCGGAAGTCTGCCTGACTACACGCCCCGGCTGCTCGACTTTGTCTATCGCTGCGGTGTCCGCTACTTCGACACCGGGGAGGTTTACTTCGGCCACAAGGTGGAAGGCATTCTGGGCGACTGGGTTCGCCGGAGCGGGCACCGCAAAGAGGTGTTCATCGTGACGAAATCCCGCAGCCACGACCTGAAGGGCTTCGAACGACGCCTGGAGCAAGGCCTGTCCCGGACGGGGCTCGAGACGATCGACATGTTCTTTCTCCATGGGCTCGAGGATCCAGACATCGCTCTGGATCGGGATGGCCACTGGCGCAAGCTCAAGGAGCAGCTCGTTCGGGCGGGCAAGATCCGCTTCATGGGCTTCAGCACGCACGCGCCGATGCCGCAACGGATCGCCTGCTTGAACAATGCCGCGAAGGGCGGATGGGTCGATGCGTTGATGGTCGCCTGCGACCCGATGCTGATCCGTGCCACGCCGGAGTTGAACAAAGCGCTGGACGCCTGCGCCAAGGCGGACATCGGGCTCATCTGCATGAAGTCCAGCCGCGGCCTGGGTCGTTTCGTGGATCAGCCGCAGGGCGCCCGGAAGGCCTTCGAAAAGCTCGGCATGAGCCCGCACGTGGCCATGCTGGCGGGCATGTGGAGCGATGAGCGGTTCACGGCCGTCTGCTCGGAGATGCAGAACTTCCAGAACATCGAGGAGAACACGAAAGCGGCCAGGACGTTCAAGAAGCCGTTCGACGCCGCTCAGTGGAAGCTCTTCGAGGAGGCGGCCAGCGGCTTGACGCGAGCAACCTGCCCGGGATGCGACAACTCCTGTCGCATGGCGGCCGGCAGCAGGACCGACTTCTGCTCGATCACGCGCTACCTGGCCTATTTTCGCGAGAGTGGGAATCGCGGCCGCGCTCGTGAGCTCTACGCCGAGTTGGCGCCCGAGGCACGCGACTGGCGGTCGGCGGATCTGAAGGCCGCCGCGCAGGCCTGCCGGGGGCGGGTAGATTTCGAAGCGCTTCTGCCCTTGGCCGAGCGCCTGCTGGGGTGAGCGGGAGCGGACGTGCGAAAGTGGGAATGTCTTTCCCACCTCCGCACTCTAAGCAGGAGCCCTTCCAGTTGATGACTTCCGCGTCTGTAGCTGCCGGCCTCCGTGCAGGCCGTTCTGCCGGGGAACGGCCGGCCCGGAGGCCGGCCGCGACGGAACGGACGAGCCGGAAGGGGCCC
>BTUC01000059.1:0-8159 GCA_045863575.1 Phycisphaerae bacterium | reverse complement strand
TCAACGCGAGGGCTGTCGGCGGAAGTAGTAGCGGCCGGCCCCCGTGCCGGCCGTCCGCCGGGGCACCGCCCGGCAGGGCGCCCGGCCGCTACGGAACTGACGAGCCGGAAGGGGCACTACTTCGTGGCCGTTTCAGTTTACGCCTGCCAGCTCGCGTGCGGTGGCCCGGGTCTCGACGTTCTTCGCCGGGCGGGTTGCCTGCATCCGTTCCAGCAGGTGATCACCGACGCGCAGAGCGTTGGCGATGATCGTGTTGGTGGGATTCAGGGCCGCGCTGGAGGGGTAGAAGCTGGAATCGACGACATACAGGTTGTCCACGTCGTGCGTCCGGCAGTTCACGTCCAGGACGGAGGTCTTGGGGTCCGTGCCGAACCGGCAGGTCCCGCACTGGTGGGCTACGCCGCTGATGGGCACCTTGTCCCCCAGGTAGGTCGATGAGGAGACCACCTGGTCGACGAACTCCATCTCCTGGAGCAGCGACTTCCACCGTGCGGTCAGGCGATCGAAGGACTCACGGTTGTTCTCCGTGTAGCTGATGCGCAGGGTATCGCGGTCCAGCGTGATGCGGTTCTCCGGGCGAGGCAGATCCTCGGTCATGATCCACCAGTTGGTGGAGCGCTCCGCCATCTGGTCAAACGTCATCCCTGGCAGCGGCTGCTTCAGCGTGGCCCGCATCATCTCGGCGTTGACGCGGCCGGTGTTCTGAATGTTGCCCATGGGGAATTCGTAGCCCGGTTCGCCCCAGTAGAAGTCGTTGAGCCCGAGCGTCTTCTCGAAGACGGTATCGTGCTTCTTGCCGGTGATGGCCCACATCCAGCCCAGCAGATGGTACATGTAGTTGCGGCCGACCTGGTCGGAGCTGTTGGCCAGTCCGCGCGGGTGCTGGTCATTGGCGCTCATCAGCAGGAGGCGGGCGGAGTTGATGGCACCGCAGGAGACGACCACGATGTCGCTCTTGAAGATGATCATGCCGTCGTCAAGGTGCACCTCCACGCCGGTAACCTCGCGTCCGGACGGGCTGGTCATCAGGCGGGTGACCCTTGCTTCCGTCAGCAGCGTCACATTGGGGTGGCGGATGGCCGGCCGGACGGCGTTCATCTCGGCGTCGGCCTTGGCCTGCACCATGCAGGGGAACGCGTCGCAGGTGTTGCAGCGGATGCACTGGCTCATGAATTTCCGCTCTTCATCCATGCGGATGCCGACGGGCAGATGGAAGGGATTGAGCCCCTTGCGCCGCAGCGCATCCGCGATCTCCTGAACGCGCGGCTCGTGTGAAATGGGCGGGAAGGGATAGTCCTCGCCGATCGGCGGGGCGGTGGGATCCTCGCCGCGCTGGCCGTGGACGTCGTACATCCGCTCGGCCATCGTGTAATACGGCTCGAAGACGTCGTACTTCAGCGGCCATTCGATGGTCATGCCGTCGCGCGTCGGGTGGGCGTGGAAATCCCGCTCGCGGAAGCGAAACAACGACGCTCCCCAGAACTTCGTGTTTCCGCCCACGTTGTAGTGCTGATTGGAATGGAAGGGCCGGCCGTGCTGATCGGTCCAGACCTCCGTGGTTTCGTACTTGCGGTCGACGATGACCGCCTTGGTGCTCCAGTTGTCCTGCTCGCGCGGCAGCCACGGGCCCCGCTCGATGATCAGGATCTTCTTGCCTGAGGGGGCCAAGTGCCGGGCCAGTGTGCCGCCGCCCGCTCCCGCACCGATAATGATGAAATCAAAGTGTACTTGATGCATAGCTTTCTTCCTCTTTCAATGAGAGTGCGTTGCCCGCGCGCTCCGCGGGTGCGTGGGCTTCGAGGCCCAGCTCGTTGGACAGCCGGGCGGCCGCCAGCGACACGATGGTGGTATAGGTGGGATAGGCCAGCTCCAGGTGGCTGAGCTCATCCACGCGTGTTTCCGAGAGCATGGCCGCCGCGGCCTCCTGGGCAACATCCGTGGCCTGTTCACCGACCACGTGTGCGCCGAGGATGAGGTGCGATTGGCGGTCCGCGATGAGCTTGAAAAAGCCCTCGGTGTGGCTGTCGATAATGGCCCGGTCGAGATCCCGGTAGGGCACGACGGCCACCACCGGGTCATGTTTCTGCCGGGCCTGGGCCTCGGTGAGCCCGACGCCCGCGTACTCTGGATGCGTGAAGCTGCCGTGCGAGACGAGGATCGGCGCGTACTCGCGGTTGTTGCCCAGCAGCGCGTTCTCCGTGGCGATGTCGGCCTGGATCTTGGCACACTGGGTGAGCATGAGCCGGCCGTTGATGTCGCCGGCTGCATAGATGTGCGGAGCGGTGGACTGAAGATATTCGTTCACTTTCACGTAGCTGCGCTCGACGGTCACGCCGGCCGATTCCAGGTTGAGCGGGTCCGCGTTCCCCGGCCATCCCGCCGCGACGAAAACGGCATGCGTATCGATCTGCTTGACCTGCCCTTCATGCCTGTAGAACAGGTGCAATTCCTCACCGTGCTTCTCGATCCGTTCGAGGCCGTCCAGCCCGGTGACCACGTCGATGCCGCGCTCCTCGAAGATCCGCTGGACGACCTGGGAGACGAGTTCGTCCTCGACGGCCACCAGCCGCGGCGACATCTCCAGCAGGGTGACCTGGACACCGAACTGCGCGCAGATGGACGCGACCTGGCAGCCCGTGGCGGCCCCGCCAACGACAACCAGCGACTTCGGCAGGCTTTCCAGGGACCAGAGGTCGTGATGGTTGAGCGTCAGCTCGCTGCCGGGGAACTGCAGCGCGCGGGCGTGGCCCCCGACGCAGAGAACGAACCTTTCCCCTTCCAGCGTCCGCCCGTCGGACAGTTCGATCTGATGTGGTTCGATGAAGCGGGCGTCGCCGGTCTGCGTGTACACGTCCACGCCGGCGTGGCGCAGGGCCGCCTCGTACTGGTGGTTCTGGTGGAGCTCGGTGACCACGGCCTGCACTTTGCGTTGCAGTGCGGCGAAGTCGAGCCGCAGCTCCCGGCATACGATTCCGTAGTCAGCAAAATGCATCCGGGCGTCGCGCAGGTATCGCGCCGCCCTTGCCAGTGTTCGCGTAGGCGCGACGCCGTCGTTGACGGCGGTGCCGCCCAGCTTGTCGCGTTCGACCAGGGCCACGCGCGCGGCGAGCTGGCGTGCCCGATGCGCGGCCCGCATGCCGGCTGGTCCGCCGCCGATGACGATCAGGTCATGAAACATCCTCTGGTCCTCTTTGAAGACTTCTGCTCATCGACTACCGGGTCTGTCAGCGCCCGCGGCGTTCCAGCAGCTCGATGAGGGGAAGGATCAGTCCCGTCCAGCCAGTCTGGTGACTGGCTCCGATGCCACGGCCGGTGTCGCCGTGGAAGTACTCGTAGAAAAGCAGCAGCTCGCGGCGGTGGGGATCGTCGGTGTAGCGCGGGTCGTCGCCGTGCACCGGACGGCGGCCGTCGGGGCCCGGCAGGAAGATGGAGGCCAGCCGGCGGGCAATCTCGTCGGCTACCTCGCCCAGGTTCATCCACACGCCCGAACCGGTCGGGCACTCAACCTTGAAGCTGTCGCCGTAGAACTCGTGGTAATGGTGGAGGGCATCCACCAGCAGGTAGTTCACCGGCATCCAGATCGGCCCGCGCCAGTTGGAGTTGCCGCCGAACAGACCGGTGGTGGATTCGCCCGGGGTGTAGTCGAGCGAATAGGCCTGCCCGGCGATTTCCACGCGGAACGGGTGCTCGTGGTGGTAGCGGGACACGGCTCGGATGCCGTAGGGCGACAGGAATTCGTTCTCGTCAAGCATGTAGCGGAGGATGCGCTCCAGCCGTTCCCGCGTGGGAATGGCCAGCAGGAAGTGGTGTCCACCGCGGCCATTGTCGCTTTTCTCCATGCAGGTTATCTCGTCGGCCACGTCCTGGCGATTCGCGCAGAACCAGTGCATGCGCTGCTTGAAGCCGGGCAGCCGATCCACGATCTCGTCCTGCGAGATGCCCACGGCGATGAGCGGGATCAGGCCCACCATCGAGCGGCACTTGAGGACGATCTGACGACCGTCGACACGGACCTGGTCGTAGTAGAAGCCGTCCTCCTCGTCCCACAGGCCGCAGCCGCCGAGCGTGTTCATGGCCTCGGCGATGGTGAGGAAGTGCTCGAAGAACTTGCTCGCCATGTCCTGGTACTCGGGCTGATGCCGGGCCAGTTCGAAGGCGATGGTCAGCATGGTGTTGCAGTAGAAGGCCATCCAGGCGGTGCCGTCCGCCTGGGACATCTCGGCGCCCGGCGGCAGCGTGGAGCGGTCAAAGGCGCCGATGTTGTCCATTCCCAGGAACCCGCCGGAGAACACGTTGCGCCCGTCGGGATCCTTGCGGTTGACCCACCAGGTGAAGTTCACCAGCAGCTTCTGGAAGCAACTGGCCAGCCAGGCCACATCGCGCTGTCCGGGAGGGCCGCTCTTGAGATACACGCGCCAGCAGGCCCACGCGTGGACCGGCGGGTTGACGTCTCCGAACGCGAACTCGTACGCCGGGATCTGGCCGTTCGGGTGCATGAACCACTCGCGGAGCAGGACGGTGAGCTGTTCGCGGGCAAAATGGTTGTCCACGTTGGCGAAGGGCAGCATGTGGAAGGCCAAGTCCCACGCGGCGAACCAGGGATATTCCCATTTATCCGGCATCGACAGCACGCGGCGGGCGTTGAAGTGGGGCCAGTCGTGGTTGCGGCCGTTCTGCCGTTCTGCCGGCGGCGCCAGCGTCTTGCCGTCGCCCATGAGCCAGTCACGGACAAAGTAGTAGTAGAACTGCTTGCTCCACAGCATGCCGGCATAGGCCTGGCGGCAGATGTTGTGGTGTTCGCTGTCCAGATCCGCTCCGATACGGGTCTGGTAGAATTCGTCCGCCTCGCGGATACGATCCGCGAAGATCTGATCGAAGCCGGCCCCGAAGGGTTCATCCGGCCGTGCGTCCTGGGGGAAGAGGCGCAGGCGCAGTTCGATCTGCCCCTCGGCCGGCACGTCGAGGATGTAGTGGGGGGCGGCTTTCGTGCCTTCGCAATCAGGATTCACCGCGCCGCGATGGCCATGGATGACGTACTCGTGAAATGCGTCCTTGGTGTAAGGGCCGGCGTTGGGCACGCCCCACAGGCGGGCCGCATTGGTCTCGTTCTCGGTGAACAGAAACGCCGGCGTGGCCATGCTCGTGTCCAGTGCGAAATGGAAGTCGCCGAGTGACTCGTGCGTGATGGCCAGCGTGCCGGCATCGATCTGACGGATCGCGGGCTTCACCGCAGTGGCATCGTGAGCGCTGCCCCACGACCAGGTGTTGCGGAGCCAGACGGTGGGCAGGACATGAAGCCGGGCGGTCTGCGGCCCGCGGTTGGCGATGGTCAGCCGAATGAGAATGTCGTCCGGCGTGTTCTTGGCGTATTCCGCGAACACGTCGAAATAGCGGCGCTCATCGAATGCGCCGGTGTCGGACAACTCGAACTCGCGATTCTGGGGGCCGCGCCGCGCGTTCTCCTCCACAAGCCAGCGGTAGGGATACTCGGTCTGCGGGTACTTGTAGAGCGCTTTGGCATAGGAGTGGGTGGGGGTGCTGTCGAGATAGTAGTATTCCTCCTTGACGTCTTCGCCGTGGTTGCCTTCGGTGTTGACCAGTCCGAAGAGGCGCTCCTTGAGGATCGGATCGCGGCCATTCCACAGGGCCAGGGCAAAGCACAGCCGGCACTCGCGGTCGGAAAAGCCCAGCAGGCCGTCCTCGCCCCAACGGTAGGCGCGGCTGCGGGCGTGGTCGTGCGGGAAAAAGGTCCAGCAGCTTCCATCGGGCGAGTAATCCTCGCGGACTGTGCCCCACTGCCGCTCGGAGAGGTAAGGGCCCCAGCGTTCCCAGTTGCGCTCGCGATGCTCATCCTCGCGGAGGCGCATCGATTCTGCGTCGAGATGCTCGCGTGGCGCGGGGGTCAGCGCCTGCGAGGCGGGCGCGTTGTGGACGGGTGCTGTTGATCCGGGCGCGACGGGCGGCGTCAGTAATTCGGGCATGGAGTCCCCTTTTCTGGAGCGGGCACGAAGGCGGACAGGCGGACACTGCGGAAGACAAACTCCGGCCGTGGCCGAGCGGGCGCTTTCCCGACGGCCACGGACCGGCGCGGAGGCAGAAGCTCATCCGCCGGTGGCAAAGCCGGGATAGAGGGTCATGCCGCCATCCACGAACAGAGTCTGGCCAGTGACGTAGTCGGACTCATCCGAGGCGAGCCAGACAGCCGCCCGGCCGATGTCCACGGGCTGGCCGATCCGGCCGTCGGGAATAAGGGTCAGCAGCGACTTCATCGCTTCGGGCGTTTCCCAGGCCGCCCGGTTGATCGGGGTCTGGATGGCGCCCGGGCCGATGCTGTTGACGCGGATCTTCCGGGGAGCCAGCTCCTGGGCCATGCTCTTCATCAGCAGCATGATGCCGCCCTTGCTGGCCGCGTAGTTCACGTGCCCACCCCAGGGGATGACCTCGTGCACCGAGCTGATGCAGATCACCTTGCCCAACGCCCGAGAGACCGGTCGCATGCCGCGACGCAGAAACTCGCGGACGGCCTCGCGCGCGCACAGGAACTGCCCGGTCAGGTTGATGTTGATGACGGTGTTCCACTGCTCAATGGTCATCTCGTGGATGGCGGCATCGCGCTGCAGGCCGGCGTTGTTGACCATGATGTCCACGGTGCCGTAGGTGTCGATGGTCCTGGCGAACATGGCCTTGACCTGGTCTTCCTTGCTGACGTCGGCCTGGACGGCGATGGCCTTGCCGTCTTTGGCCGTGATATCCTGTACGATCTTCTCCGCCGCCTCCGGGTTGGTGACGTAGTTGATGACCACGGCCGCGCCGGCCTCGGCCATGCAGCGGGCGATGCCTTCACCGATGCCGGAGTTCGCTCCGGTCACGATGGCGACCTGGTTGACGAGTGGACGATACGCCTGGGCCATGATTGATTCTCCTGAATCGAAAGAGTGCTGTTCAGAATCTAATCCTCTGCGGGGTTCCGCGGATTGGCGGAGCGCTTGGATCCGAGCAGAGCATGAAACGGGCATTTGGAAACATCGGAACCCGACTCAGCGTGCGGCTCTTTCTTCGCTCGGTCCGAGTCGGCGGCGGTTGTGGCGGAGGGAGTCTCATCGCCGGTCAGGTCCCGGCCGTAGAAGAACTTCATCTCCGCCCGATAGACGATGGGCTTGTGGGAACGGTAACGCTCCATGGCTCGCGCATTGATCGCCTGCTGCTCGGGCGTAAATAGTGACTGCCAGTTTTCTCCTGCCTTCAACGCCTGGAGCTGATCGGGTGTGACATCGGGTATGAATTGCAGGGTCACGGGCAATCCGAGAGTTTTGTTCGCTCGCAGGGTTGCCCACTGGGTGCGCTGAGGCAGACTCAGAATCCCCGCAACCTGGTCGATCAGAGACGCGAACAGAAGATCGTATTCCTTCTCCATCGCTTGAAACTGCGTCTTGAGGTGAGGCCGTGCGGCCTTCTGCCGAGCCAGGTCGGCCATCAGCCTTTTCCTGAGGTCGCCATCGGCGCCGGCCGCGCCATCGAGCCTGGCCAGACGCTGTTCGAGCGAGAAGATCTTTCCCTCTACGGACAGCAGCGAGCCGCGCGCGGCAATGAACTGGTCGCGCTTCTGCTCCAGCTCGGACAAGCGGGGCTCCGCCCAGTCGCGGATCGCGGCCAGGGCGGCCCGTGTCTCTTCGAAACCCAGGCCCAGGGCCTGCATATCCTGCGTGGTCAGGCCGATCTGCTCGCGAGCCGTGCGAATGATGCTGCGGGCGCGGTCGGAGACCGGATATTTCGCCGGGTACTTCGAGGCCGGCGGCGTATAGACCGTCTCCGCCGGCCGGGTCGTGGTTGCGGCAGACAATGGGCTGACCAGGGCGCCGAGGCTCAGCATACCGGCCACCACGCATGGTCCAGCGAGAACGGGAATGTTCCGGAGTTTCGGCATCTTCACGTTTTCACGTTCTCGCTCTTCCACTTTCTCACCTTCTCACTTTCCCGAAAAGCACCTCGTACCATTGTAACCCTCTTTCCTGTGCTTACCGTCCGACCCGAGCACTCCGCCCCGCGGCTCGCCGCAGGCTTCGCCGGGCCAGATTTCGCGGCACCAGCAGGCTGGCGCCGATGGTCATGAGCCCGAAGAGGGAGATGGGGGCACATCCGAAGATAAGCGGACCTTCGTC
>BTUC01000058.1:0-23232 GCA_045863575.1 Phycisphaerae bacterium | reverse complement strand
CAGTTGGCAATGATTCGCCGTTACTTTCGATTGCTGTTTTGAGACAGAGCCTAGGCTGAGGCAGCCATCTATGCCCGAGATCAGTCGCTTCTACGGGATTCGGATCATCATGTATCCGAATGACCACCTGCCACCGCACTTCCACGCCATTTATGCCGAGGATCAGGCGGTCATCGGGATTGACCCTCTTGATGTCCGAGATACCAGCCTCCCGCCGCGTGCTTTGTCGCTGGTACTGGAGTGGGCACGAACGCACCAACAGGAGTTGGCTGCAAATTGGAGCAGACTGCGGTCCGGTCAAACCGCCCTGCGCGTACCTCCTTTGCTCTGATGGTCTCATTCAGCATATAATAGCTCGTATGGCCAAGCCCCGGATCATCGCTGTCAAGCCGTTAGAAGGTCTGCAGATAGAGATCGTCTTTGGTGATGGCGCGCAGGGCGTATTGGACTTCAGTCTGCTCTCCGATCGAGCGGGCTTTTATTCCGAACTTCGCGATCCGGCCTATTTCCGTCAGGTCCGCATCAACGAGGATGGGACGTTGGAGTGGCCAGGCGGGCTGGATCTCTGTCCCGATGTGCTCCACCATCTTGTCGCCGGCTCTTCGCTCCCAGGCGGCGGATGGCTGGATGATCCTGGCATCCGAGTACTCAGCAGCCAGCCGCGGTAACGTTCCAGCGAGAAGTGAGCTTCCTCACCCGTTTTTCACCCCTCTCCATCAGAAACGGCATCCTGGACGAACGAAAGCACTGCTTGCCGCAGATCCGTGTGTCGGGTAATCTACCCCACGAAAATTTAGGAGGTTCTGACATGGCTGCATCAAAAACCGTGAGCGGCGATCAAGTTTCCTCGGTCCTGGATCAGGCCATGAAGGCCAACGGCGGGCTGCTGCGTCTTACCCCCACCTGGGTGCCGCGGTCGTTCCTGCACCCGGGCAAGCGGATCAAGCTGCATCCGGATGACTGGTACGCCTACGGGGCCCACCGCGGCGGCATCGACGAGCGCTGGTTCGCCAGCACGACCGAGGCCATGAACGAGGGCCGCGTGCCCGACGAGGGGCTCAGCTACGTCAGCTTCGAGGGGCAGCGCTTCCAGCTCCGCGACGCCGTGGCCAAGGGTGGCGCCCGGCTGGTCGGCAAGAAGATCTGGGACACCTACAAGCGCTGGCCGGTGTACTCGAAGTTCTTCGACAACATGGGGCCCATCCCGCACCACATGCACCAGAAGCCCGAGCACGCCAAGCTCACCGGCCAGGAGGGCAAGCCCGAGTCGTACTATTTCCCCCCGCAGCTCAACAACGTGGACAACAACTTCGCCTACACCTTCATGGGGCTGGAGCCGGGCACGACCAAGGCCGACCTCCGGAAATGCCTGGAGAACTGGGACAAGGGCGACAATGGCATCCTGTACCTGTCGCGGGCGTACCGGCTCAAGCGCGGCGCGGGCTGGCTGATTCCGGCCGGCGTGCTGCACGCCCCCGGCTCACTGTGCACCTACGAGCCGCAGTGGGGCTCGGACGTCTTCGGCATGTTCCAGAACATCGTCGAAGGCCGCTACGTGCCCTGGTCGCTGCTGGTCAAGGACGTCCCGCCGGAGAAGCACCGTGACCTGGACTACATCATCGAACAGCTCGACTGGGAGAAGAACGTCGATACCCACTTCGTCGAGCACAACTTCCTCGAACCGATCGTGGACAAGTCCACCAGCGGCCCGGGCGTCAGCGACAAGTGGATCGTCTACGGCCATATCGATGGCCAGCAGCTCTTCTCGGCCAAGGAGCTGACCCTCGAGCCGGGCGCCAAGTGCACGCTCAAGGACCCGGGCGCCAGCGGCTGGATCACCGTTCAGGGCAAAGGCCGCATGGGCAAGCTCAACCTGCAGACTCCGGCCATGATCCGCTTCGGGGCCGAGACCGAGGACGAGGTCTTCATCACGGCCGAGGCCGCCCAGGCCGGCGTGGAGATCGAAAATACCGGCAGTGAGCCGCTGGTTGGACTGCGCTACTTCGGACCCGATGCGCACGCGAGCGTGCCGAAAGTCGGCGACTACCGCAAATAAGGAGCCGCGGGCTTCAGCCCGCGCGGCGATCGTGCGTCGGAGAACGCCGCTGCTCTGGAGTTGACAAGGAGACAAGGGGACAGGGAGAGGTGCGTGCATGCGCTACCGCGTGCTGATCGAACAGGACGAGGATGGAGTCTTCGTGGCCGAGTGTCCCTCGCTGCCGGGCTGCATCAGCCAGGGCCCCACTCGTCAGGAAGCTTTGGACAACATCCAGGATGCCATGGCCGCATACCTGGAGAGCCTGCGGAAGCACAATGAACCCATTCCACCGGCAATCTGGGAGGAAACGGTGGAGATCCCGGGTTGAGCAAGATGCCTGCCATCCCGGGACGGGAGGCGATCAGGGCCTTCGAGAAGATCGGGTATGTCGTCGATCACCAGACCGGCAGCCATGTGATTCTGCGACAGACCAAAGCGCCCCACCGAAGACTGAGCGGACCCGACCATCGCGAGTTCGCCAAGGGCACGCTACGAAGTTGGTGCGCGAGGTCGGATTGAGTGTGGAGGAATTCACGTCTCTCTTGAAGTGTTGATGGCGGAGGCCCAGCGCATCACTTTTTCGTCATTCAAGGATTTGGACTTCGTCATTCGAGCTTCGTCATTCGTCATTCATGGAGCCCACCCTTGGGCACCACCCTGTCGCAGCAGGATCACCTCGAAAGCTGCCCCTTCTGCGGGTACAGCCTGCAGGGCTTACCCATCGAGCATCGCTGTCCCGAGTGTGGTCAGCCTTTCGACCGGCGCTGGCATGTCTTCGGGGTGCTGCCTCGCTGGCGGCTGCTCAGCAGGCACCTGAAGTGGGCCACCTTGGTCTCGCTGAGCGTCTGGATCCTGATATTTCTCTCCTGTGCCACTTCTGGATCTGCACCGCTGTTCATCGCGGGGGTTTCGCTGGTTGCTGTTGTGGCCACAGCATTTTCCCTGTGGTATCTGTTCTCGCGGCCCCGCACCTTCTTGGTCGCAGGCGGTGGCATCCTGGGCGTCGGAGACCGTCGCCGCCGATCGCTTCGTCGCTATCACCTACCCCGCGTCGTCGGGGCCGAGGTGGACGGCTGGCACCGCCTCGTTGTAAAGTTCGAGGATGAGGAGCTCCGGCTACCGGCTTTCCGCGGCGGCTGGGACGAGGCGGATCGATGTGCGACATGCATTAATGCTCTGGTCGACCCGTTGCGGTCGCAGGCGTAGCCTGAATTCAGGAGGTTTCCGATGAGCGGCAAACACACGAACGCGTATCCGAAACTGCATAACGCCGCCTGGCCGGGAGTGGTCGGCAAGGGGCCGGGGGCGGAGGAACCGGCTATCGAGCTGGACACCATGCTCGACCTGACCGCGGCCGCCAACGTGGACGGCGTCAGGTTCGACGGCGTGGACATCTTCCTGTTCGCGCCGCACGTGGACATCGACTCCTCCGAGGATGACCTCAAGCGGATCGCCGAGAAAGTGCAGTCGCGCGGGCTGAAGATCGGTTCCGTCGTCGCGCCGGTGTGGCCGCCGACCGGCGGCGGCTCGGCCATGGCCGAGGGCGAGGAGCGCAAGAAGTTCGTCGAGCAGGTCCGCAAGGGCTGCCGGATCGCGAAGTTCTGGCGGGAAACGGGCGTCCGGCCGTACGGCGCGGTCCGCATCGACTCGGCCTGCGGGCCGGACGGCTGGTACGCCGACCCGGCCGGCAACACGAAGCGGATCGTCGAGACGTTCAAGGAAGCGTGCACCGTGGCCGAGGATTTCGGAGAGCAACTCGCGGCCGAGGGCGAGATCTGCTGGGGCGGCATGCACTCCTGGCGGGCCATGCTGGCCGTCCTGGAGGGCGTGAACCGGCCGCAGACGCTCGGCTTCCAGGCGGACATGGCCCACACGCTGCATTACCTCCTGGGCACCAACGCGCCGGAGGACCGCATCCTGCCGGAGAACTTCGACTGGAACGACGCGACCGTCTTCGAGCAGGCCTACAAGAAGATGACCAGCGCCTTGCGCCCCTGGACCATCGACTTCCACGTGGCCCAGAACGACGCGACCGTGAAGGGCTCCGGCTCGCACGACAAGACCGGCCGTCACTGCCTGCCCGACGACCCGAACGGCAAACTGAACATCGTGCGTGAGGCCGGCTACTGGATGCGCGACGAGAAGGGCCAGCCCACTAACAAGTTCCGCCACATCTGCTGGGACGGCTGCATGTTCCCCAACGCCGTCATGATGAAGCCGCAGACCTGGAACAGCATCCTGGCCGCCATGATCGCGGTACGCGATGCGCATGGCTGGAGCTGAGGCGTACCGGCGGAAGACGCATCAGTGCGAAACGGATTGAGGTCGGGTGGCCCCGGAAAGTGATGGTTGCTCGAACAGCGTAGCCACCAGGTGTTCGACGGCCGTTTCGGCCGAGTGGACGCAGTCGGGCACGCCTACGCCGCCGAAGGCGTTGCCGGCCACGGCCAGGCCCGGACAGGCGGCGAGGAGTTGCTGAATCCGGGCCACGCGGTCGAGATGGCCGACGGGATACTGCGGCATGGATCGCGGCCAGCGGTACAGTTCCGTGAACCTGGGCTGGCCTTCGATGCCCACCAGCGCCCGCAGATCGGCCAGGACGGCCGTCTCGAGTTCGCTGTCTTCAAGCTGATAGACATTCTCGTGCATCGCCCCGCCCAGAAACGCGCGCATGAGCACCCAGCCGTCCGGCGCGCGGCCCGGGAACTTCACGCTGCTGAACGTCACGGCGATGAGCGTGCGGCTCTCGACGGCCGGCACGACAAAACCGAAGCCGTCCAGAGCGTGCGGCACCTGGTCGCGGCGGAAGGCCAGCGTCATGGTGGCGGAGGAAGCGTAGCGGATGGCTTGCAGCTCCTGGGCCAGGTTGGCGTCAACGTCCCGCGTCAGATCGGCGGAAACGTAAGCCGGGCAGGCCAGGATCACCGCGTCGGCTGTCTCGACGGTCCCGCCCTGGAGCATGACCTTCCAGGAAGAAGCTTCGCGATCGATGCGCTGGACCGGCACGCCCGTCCGTACGCTGCCGGCCGGCAGCCGCGCGGCCAGCGCGTTGATCAGCGTGCTCATACCCTCCTGGAAGGAGACGAACATGCTGTAGCGGGCTCCGCTGTCGCTGGGGCCGCGCGAGGCGGCGGCCTTCCGCTCCGCGCGCATGGCCAGGATGAGACTGCGGTACTTTGTCTCCATCTCCAGAAAACGCGGCATGGTGGCCCGCAGGCTCAGATCGGTGGGATCGGCGGTGTAGATGCCGCTCACCAGGGGCTGGGCCACGCGATCCAGGGCCTCACGCCCGAACCGCCGGCTCACGAACGAGCTGAGACTCTCGTCGCCGTTATCGCCGTGCTGCTTGCGGGGCAGCAGCAGGTCCATGCCCATGCGGAGCTTGCCCGGCCAGGAAAACAACCGGCTGGTCACAAACGGCCAGATGCGCGTGGGGGCCAGCAGCAGAAACCCCTCCGGAACCGCATGCATCTCACCGTCGCGGATGACGAACGTGCGCCGGCAGGCTGGATTGGTGGGAATAAGCTGATCTTCAAGACCGAGTCGCTTGACCAGTGCCAACGCCCAAGGCTTCTGAGTAATGAACGAGTCCGGCCCCCCTTCCAGGAGGAAGCCGTCGCGCCGCTGCGTCAGGATCGTGCCGCCTAGCCGGTCGCGCGCTTCCAGCAGCAGCACGTCCACAGGCAGATCCCGCTGGGCCGCCAGCTCGACAACCCGATGTGCTGCGGCCAGACCGGTCACGCCGGCGCCGACCACGATGATCCGCCTCCGAGTTGATCGAGACGCTGATGAGTTATCCACGCGCATATCCCTGAATGACTTCTGTCATTCGAGTCTGGCCGCTGTCATTGCACTCTCGAGGAGTACTCGTGCACCTCGTCGACCAGCGCCAATACGTGGTCCACGGGCGTATTGGGCAGCACACCGTGTCCGAGATTGAAAATGTGTCCCGGGCGTCCGGCCGCCTGGTCGATGATGGCCCTGGCCCTGCGCTGAATTTCGGAGGGCGTGGCGAAGAGCACCACGGGATCCAGATTACCCTGGAGGGCGACGCTGTGGTCGAGCCACTCCCAGGTCTTGGCCAGATTCACGCGCCAGTCGATGCCGATCACGTCCACCCCGGTGTCGCGCATGGCGCGCAGCAGGACGGTCGTGTCTGTTCCGAAGTAGATAATCGGCGCGCCGGGCTTCACCGCATGGATCAGACGATCGGTGTGTGGCAGGACGAATTCGCGATAATCCTGCTCGCACAGGCAGCCCACCCAACTGTCAAAGATCTGGATGGCCTGGGCGCCGGCATCGATCTGGCCGTTGAGGTAGTCGGTGAGCACGAGGACCAGCCGCTCCATCAGGGCGTGCCAGGCGCCGGGATCCCGGTACATCATGCTCTTGGTGTTCTGAAAGTGCCGGCTGGAACCCCCCTCGATCATGTAACTGGCCACGGTGAACGGCGCGCCGCAGAACCCGATCAAGGGCACGTCAGGCCGCAACGCCCGCCGAGTCATCCGAACGGCCTCAAAGACGTAAGACAGCGCGGCGGGATCGACGGCTTGCAGCTTGTCGATGTCTTCGCCGCTGCGCACCGGCCGGGTGATGCGCGGGCCTTCACCCTCGTTAAACGAGAGCCCCACCCCCATCGGCTCGGCCACCAGCAGAATATCCGCGAAGATGATCGCCGCATCGACTCCCAACCGTTCCACCGCCATCAGCGTGACTTCCGCCGCCAGCTCCGGTCGTTTGCACATCTCCAGGAACGAGACTTTCGAGCGCAGCTCGCGGTACTCGCGCATGTAACGCCCCGCCTGGCGCATGATCCAGATCGGCGTGTAGCCGGTCTTCTCGCGCCGGCAGGCGCGCAGAAAGGCGCTCTCGTGGAGCGGGTCGTTTGAGTCCCCGCACAGGCTGCTGGGCCAGACCAGTTCAACTCGCGTCGCCCGCGCCGTATCGATGCCGGCAGTCGCGGAGGCTCTCTTGCGGTGAAGCAAGGCCCGGCCGCTGCGCGCCAGGCCGCGAACGAGGTTGCCCATCTTGGGCCGATCCGGCTCGAAATCAAAGCCCAACCCGGCCCCCTTGAGCGCTGCGCTGCACGTGGGACCGATCGAGCCGATCAACGTCTTCCTCAGGGCGGCGCGCAGCTCGTCAGCCACCCCCATCTGACCGGCTACTTCGAGCACGTGGCGGATCTGCTGGGCGCTGGTGAAGGTCACGATCTCGACCTCACCATCGATGATGTCGCGGATGGCCGACGTGAGAGGCCCCAGATCCTCCGGCAGCGCCCAGGCATAGACCGCCACCGGCGTGACCACAGCCCCTCTTTGGCGCAACGCATCCAGAAACTCCGGGTTGGATTCACCGTATTCCTGGACCGCGATGCGCTTGCCCGAAAGGGAGCCGGCCGCGTCCAGCGCAGCCAGCACTTCGTGCCAGGTGTTCGGCTCCGGCGCTACAATGTGAGGCTTGATCCCCCACTCGCGAAGCACCGCAACCGGCTTGGGGCCGCGAACCACCACCGTCGTTCGCCCCATGGCCTCGATCAGGTCTTGCCGGGGGTGTTTTTTTTCCGCCACGGCCATAATGGCCCGGGCGCCGACCCCCGTCAGAAAGACGATCAGGTCAAACCGGCCGGCCAGCAAGCCCTCGGCAAATGCCCGCGCGTCTGGGCTGTCCGGATTGGGCACCTCGCGCAGGGAAGGAGCGCAGCGCACCTGCCCGCCAAAGCGCGCCACCAGGGACCCCATCTCCTCGGACAGGCGACTCTCGAAAGTCACCACCCGCAATCCGTCAAAGCCGTGGCCCGTCTTCATAGTTGCTGAGTATCCCGGCTGGATGGCTATGGGTCAACAACAGCCGATGGAGAGACGGAGAGAATGAGCGACGGAGAGAAATGGCGAAACTGGTCCCCCGCACTTGCCGTCTCTCTGTCTCTCCGTCCCTCCTTCGCTCCGTCTTCAGCCTGCCGAGCCGCAGGGTCGCTCCCATGAAGGCCATGCCGCTCAGGCTGGATAACCTTCCGCCTTCCAGCACGCTGCCCAGTGCCCCGGCCGGACCTCGCGCAACGGCGGGTCCTCCAGCCGGCAGCGTTCGCAGTCCTTCCCCACCTCGCAGCGGGGATGAAACTTGCAGCCCCCGGGCAGCCGCAGCGGGTTGGGCACGTTGCCGGGAATCACGTCCAGCCGTTCCTTCAGATGCCCCAGCCGGGGAATGCTTCGGAACAGCCCCTGCGTGTACGGATGCAGCGGATGAGCAAACAGCTCCTTCACCTCCGCCCGCTCCACGATTTTGCTGGCGTACATGACGCAGACTTCGTCGGCCACCTCCGCCACCACGCCGAGATCATGCGTAATGAGCAAAACGCTCATGTTCCGCTTTTCTTGCAGCGATCTGAGCAAATCCAGAATCTGGGCCTGAATGGTCACATCCAGGGCGGTGGTCGGCTCGTCCGCGATGAGCAGTGAAGGATTACAGGATAAAGCCATGGCGATCATGACCCGCTGGCGCATGCCGCCCGACATCTGGTGCGGATAATCGTGGACGCGCTTCTCGGGGGCCGGGATGCCCACCTGCCGCAGCACGTCGACGGCCAGGTTCAAAGCCTCCCGCCCGCGGAGGTCCCGGTGCAGTTCCACGGCCTCGACGATCTGCTGGCCCACGGTGTAGACCGGGTTGAGCGAGGTCATCGGCTCCTGAAAGATCATCGCCAGCCGATTGCCGCGGAGTTCGCGCATCTGCTTTTCACTGGCTTTAGCCAGATCGATCGTGCGGTGATCATCATGAAACAGAATCTGCCCGTCCACGATCCGCCCCGGAGGATCGGGCACCAGGCGCATGATGGACAACGCGGTCACGCTCTTCCCGCAACCGCTCTCCCCCACCAACGCGAGCATCTGGCCACGCTTCAAAGACCAGGAAACGCCATCCACGGCCGTGGCCACGCCTTCCTCGGTAAAAAAGTGCGTGCGCAGGTCGCGGACTTCGAGCAGGTTGCCATTTCGATCACTTGTGTCTGTGCTCACTTCTGCACCTTCTCGCGTCCCCACTTTCATACTTTCCCACCTGCTCACTTTCGCACTTCACCCCGGGCGTGCTCCCCTAGACCTTCAGACGCGGATCGATCGCATCGCGCAGCGCATCACCGACCAGGTTGTACGCCAGCACCGCCAGGAAGATGGCGATGCAGGGCGGATACACCAAATAGGGGGCGACGCGCAGCGATTCGTACGCTGTCCGGAGGATGTTCCCCCACGAGGGCGCGGGCGGCTGCACGCCAAAACCGAGCCAGCTCAAACCGGCCTCCAGCAGGATGGCGCTGGCCACGCCGAACGTGATGGTCACCAGCACCGGGGCCAATGCGTTCGGCAGAATGTGCCGAAACATGATCCGGCCGTGACCGACGCCCAGCGCCCGGGCAGCGGTTGCGTAGTCCAGCCCCTTGATGCGGATGAACTCTCCTCGGGTGTAGCGGGCAATCGACGTCCAGCGCGTCAGCCCGATCACGATCATCACGTTGGTGATGCTCGGCTCGAGCCAGACCATGATGGAGAGAATGAGGAAGAACACCGGGAAGCAGATCACCACCTCGATAACGCGGCTGACGGCCATGTCCACCCAGCGGCCCCAATAGCCGGCCATGCCGCCGACGATGATCCCGAGTATCGAGGCGATGCCCATGGAGATGAATCCGACCTTCACAGAGACGGTGGTGCCATGGATCATCCGGGCAGCCACATCGCGGCCGATCTCGTCCGTGCCCATCCAGTGTTCGCTCGAAGGTGGCGCAAAGAAATCGAGCGTCTGCTCATTTTCGTGGTACGGAATCATCGGCCAGATGGCGAATTCGTTGGGGTCCAGCTCCCGCTTGGCGTCGAATTGCGGCAGGTTGAACGGCGGGGACTTGGCGATCCAGTGCGGCCCGGTGCCGCGCGACTGGAAGAGCTCCACCACTGCCGGGAAATACAGCTCACCCTGGTAGCGACAGACGATGGGCTGATTGGACGCCAACAGCGGACTGAAAAACGCAACGAGGATCATCAGGGTAACAAACGTCAACCCGACCAGGCCACGGCGATTCCGTCGCATGCGCCGCCACACGGTGCGCCAGAACGACTGGCGGCTGCGCGGCTGGGCGACCAGCTCCGGCCGGTGCGACGGCAGTTCCTGGTTCAACTGGTCGGGCTCAATCATAGGCCACCCGTGGGTCTACCAGGGCATAACTCAGGTCCGCCAGGAGCGTCCCCAGGAGCACGAGCGCCGCACTGACGAAGGACAGGGCCATAATGGTGGGATAGTCACGGGCCAGCATGCTGTCGAAAAAGAGCCGCCCCATCCCCGGCCAGTTGAACATGACTTCCAGAATGACCGAACCACCAATGATCTCAGGAAGCAGCAATCCCAGCAGAGTCACAACCGGGATGAGCGAGTTGCGGAAGGCGTGCCGGATGACCACGCCGTACTCCGAAACACCCTTGGCCCGGGCGGTGCGCACATAGTCTTGCCGGATGCTTTCCAGCATGGTCTGGCGCACGAATCGCGAGTCGTAAGCCAGCGCGCCATACGTAAAGCAGAAAGTGATCAACGCGTAGTGCCTGGCCAGGTCGACGAACTTCTCCCAGGGCCCCAGCATCTCGTAGTTGTCCGAGTGCATGCCCTGGAACGGCAGCAGGTCCCACTTGACGCCCACGAACAGGATCAGCGGAACGGCCATGACATAGCTGGGCACCGCGTACAGCGCATACAGGAACGTGCTGGAGACGGTGTCAAACAGCCCGTTCTGTCGAGCCGCCGAGTAGATGCCGATGGGAATGGCCAGCGTCAGGCCGCCGATGATCGAGATGAGGGCCAGTGACATCGTCGGCCAGAGACGCTCCTTGATCTTCTCGGTCACCTGTCGGCTGTCCGGCGACATGGAGATGCCGAAATCGAGCCGCGCCAGCCGCCACAGCCACTGCACGTAGCGCTCATGGATCGGCTTGTCCAGGCCATAATACTTCCTCAAGTCTTCGTAGACGCGGGCGGAAACCCGGGGGTCGGTGATCCCCTGCACCTGGAACTTGGCCGGATCTCCCGGCGCCAGGTTGATGATCGTGAAGGTCACGATAGTAATCCCCAGCAGCGTGGGGATGGCCAGAAGAAGGCGTCGGATCGTGTAGTTCAGCATGGCTCGGCAATCATGAGAACAAACAGCCGCTGATCAAATCACCGATCGCCGCTCAAGGCCGCAGGGCGACGGGGCCGGCATGCCCGGTGGCCGGCGTCCACCAGGCGTCGGAGCCCGGATCGAAGCCGTAAATTCCGCGCGGGCTGAACTGCACACCCCGGAGCCGCTTGTTGAAGGCAGCCAGCAGCGGCGAGTCATAGATCCAGGTGTACGGCTGGTCCTCGTACAGGACCTGATGGATCTCCTGGTAAATCTTCTTGCGGGCCTCGGGGTCAAACTCCTTGCGGCCCAGTACGAACAGCTCATCCACCCGCTGGTTCGAGTAGCCGCCGTAGTTCCGGCCGGTCTGGTACTCCTCGGTCCGCCAGAGATTCCAACCCGTATCCGGATCGGTGCCCGTGCCCCACCCGGCGATCTCCGCCTGGAACTCGTGCTTCGAGATCTTCTCGTGGAAGGAGGCCCACTCCAGCACGCGGGTCTTCATGTCCACACCGAGCCGTTTGAGATCCTGCTGATAAATGGCCGCAATCTTCGGAGCGCTGGGGGAGCCCTGGGGCATCAGGAGGGTGAACTCGAAGCGCACCCGTGCGCCTTCCACGTCCCGGTAGCGGTACCCGTCGCCCGGATCGACCTTCCACCCGGCTTCATCCAGCAGAGCCGCGGCTTTCTCCAGATCGTATTCCAACGGTTTGACTTCCGGATTGAACATCCAGGAGTCAGGATGGTAAATGCCCCGGGATTGCGTCGCGAGGTTGTAATACACTTTCTCGATGATCAGCGGGATATTCAGCGCGTGGGTCATGGCGTGCCGGACCCGCTTGTCGTTGAAGAACGGGTTCGTACCGTCCATGTTCCAGCCGATATAACCGAAACCCCACTCGGTCCCCCAGCCCTTGACCCCCACTTTCCTGAAGGACTCCGTGTTCGTTTCGCGGGCGAACTGTTGGGCGCTCATGCGATTGATCGCATCGACGTCTCCCTTTTCGAAGGATAGCAGGGTCACGTTGTTGTCGGGAATGATCTTGTAGACGACCCGTTTGAAGTGCGGCTTGCGCCCGGCGTATTCCTCCCAGCGCTCCAGGATGATCTGATCGTTTTCCTTCCACTCCAGCAGGCGCCACGGGCCGTTACCAATCGGCTCCCGCGCCTGCCGCGTGTAGTACTCACCGGTCTTGAGATCCGGATGCTGCTCCTTGTGCTTCGCAAAAATATGGCGGGGAATAACGGGGAAGAAGAGGTTCCACTTGGCGGTGGCCAGCGGTTCGGGCTGCACGAACTTGACCGTCAGATCATCCACTGCGACGCATTCCTTGATCGGCTCGGTCCCGGACTTCACCGTGAATGCAGGCACATCCGGGTCCAGGATCTGCTGCCAGGAGTAGACCACGTCCTGTGCGGTGAACGGCGTCCCGTCGTGCCACTTCAGACCCGGCTTGAGCTTCACCGTGAACGTGGTGTGATCTTCCGACTCCTGAAACGAGCCGGGCTGCACGAGATCCTCGTTGGGGCGCCATTCGAATTTCTTGTCGAACGTGAACAGCCCGGAGTAAACCGCGCCGGAGACCGTCTGTTCGTAGAGCGTGGACGTGAACAGCGGGTTCAGCGTGTTCGGGCTGCCATCCAGTTGAAGGAACAGCGTCGCGTCCGTGTCCACCTTCGAGCGATCCTCAGGCACCGCTTCGAAGAGAGTCTCCGGGTTGACCAGCGGGTCCTTGCGCGGGTCGTAGGAGACCTCGCCACCCGAGCCGCCGCTGGAACCACCGGGTTTGCCGCACCCACCGGCCAGAATGGCGGCGCTCAGCATCAGGGCCAGAAGGCCAATCACCTGAAAACGTTGGGACATGGGTCATCCTTTCCCGGTGCGCGGGTCAAAAGCGTCCCGCAATCCGTCACCCATGAAATTGAGCGCCAGCAGCGTGGCGCCCAGGAACAGGCATGGGTAGAGCAGCATCCACCAGAAGCTCACCACTGTATTAATCGCCGCGACGCCCTCGGCCGCCAGGGAACCCCAGGTCGGGATGGGCGGGGCCACGCCGATCCCCAGGAAGCTCAGGAACGACTCCTGGAGAATCGCCTGGGGTACGGTCATTGTAGCATAAACGACGATCGGCCCGACCAGGTTCGGCAGCAGGTGCCGCCGCAGGATCCGCAACGGTCCGGCCCCGGCCGCCCGCGCCGCCTCCACGAAGGGCGTCTCTCGCAGCGAAAGCACCTGCCCGCGAATGACGCGGGCCATGGTCAGCCAGCTCACCGAGCCGATGGCGACAAACAGGATGACCAGATTGGCGATCTGCTTATCCTGGATGAGCTGCGTCAGCGGCCGCTCAAAAGCCACCTTCATGAGAATAACCAGCAGAATATAGGGAAGCCCGTAGAGGATGTCCACCAACCTCATCATGGCCGTGTCGACCCTTCCGCCGGCCAGGGCGGCGATCGCCCCCCAGAGCACGCCGACGGTCACGCTGATGGCCGCCGCCCCCAGCCCCACGCCGATGCTGATCACGCCTCCGAACAGGCAGCGATGCACCAGATCGCGTCCAAGTGTATCGAGGCCGGCCGGATGGGCCAGCGAGGGAGGCTGCCGGTTGGCGCTCAGATCCTGCTGGTCAAATCGGGCCTGCGTCCACGGCAGCGTCAGCAGCATCACGGCCACCAGCAGCCCGAGAAAGACCGCGCTGGCCATGGCCAGACGGTTGCGGCGAAATCGTCGCCAGGCGCGCGAACCGGGTGATTGCGCCGGCATGTCCGGAAGCGCCTTCAAGGTCTCGAATTCAACCGCCACGCCGCTCATTCACCACTCGACACGAAGCTCAGCAGAACCGCAGAATCCCTTACAATGCAGGACGGGCTTCCAGCCCGTCATTGACCGGCAGGATGCCGATCCCACACTATGGACGCCGATCCCCACCATGTCTCTGCGTTCCCAAGTGGAGGCGCGCCTACAGGCGTACGCGCGGGTCCACGAATGTGTATAAGACGTCCACCACCAGGTTCAGGAACACCAGCAGGGCCGAGTACACCAGTACCGTGCCCATGATCAACCCCCGGTCCAGGTTCAGCACGCTGTTCACGAAATGCTGGCCCAGCCCGGGCACGTTGAACAGCTTCTCGACCACGAACGAACCGGTCATGGCCGCCGCGATGGCCGGCCCCAGATAGCTCAGGACCGGCAGGAACGCATTCTTGAGCGCATGCTTCCAGACGATGTCCCGCGGAGCCACTCCCTTGGCCGCGGCCGTGCGAATGTAGTCGCTGCTCAGCACGTCGAGCATGCCCAGCCGGGTCAACCGGGCAATGTACGCCATGAACGGCAGCGACAACGTCAGCGCGGGCAGTGGCACGCTGGCCAGCGACTCCCACCCCCCCACCGGCAGCCAGGCCAGCCCGATCGCGAACACCAGCAGCAGCGCCGTACCGGTCACGAAGGTGGGCAGCGATACGCCGATGAGCACGACGGCCAGCGACGCCACGTCGAACCATGAATTCCGCCGAACCGCGCTGATCACCCCCACCGGCACGCCGATGAGCACCGCCAGGGCGATGGCCGTCAGCCCCAGGGCGAATGATACCGGCAGGGCATCGATGATGATCTGCGTCACCGTCCACTCGCGGTATTGAAAGCTCGGCCCGAAGTCCAGCCGCAGCGCGCCAGCCAGGTACTCCCAGTAGTAATTCCAGTTGTTGTCGATGTTGTAGCGCGCCTCGAGGGCCCGCTGCACCGACTCGGGCATCTGCCGGTCCGCCTGCTGGAAAGGATTCCCGGGCACGGTCACGACCATGAGAAACGTGAGCGTGTAAATCGCCCACAGCGTGGGAACCGCCAGCAGCAGGCGCCAGGCCACGTGCCTCATCCGCGCCCCCCGCCGTCGACGCTGATGTACTCCAGCGGAAACTGGATGCGCGGATTGGGATAGATTCCGGTCACATTGGGCCGCCACGCATAGACCATGACATACACATACAGGGGGATGTCCGGCATCTGCTCTTCGACCAGGTAGCGCTCCGCCCGGGTGAGCAGCTCCATCCGCCTGGCGGCGTCCGTCTCCCGCCAGGCTTCCTCCAGCAGGGCATCATACTGCGGATCGGTGAAGCCGCCGTGGTTGTGCCCGTTGTTGGAGTGCAGCAGGTCCAGCCAGGTGGTGGGGTCGCGGTAGTCGCCGAACCAGCCGGACCGGGTAATCATGAATCGGCCCATGGCCTTGTCCTCGGCGAAGGTCTTCGTCTCCTTGGACACCAGGCGCACCTGCACGCCCAGCTCCTGCTCCCACATACGCTTGATGGCCTGGGCGGTGTCATCGTGACCGGCGTTGGTGTTGAACAGGATCTCCAGCACCGGCAAACCGGCCCCCGCGGGATAGCCCGCATCGGCCAGCTCGCGCCGGGCGCGCGACGGATCGTGTGCCAGGCCTTCCGGGCTGTGGTAGCCCGGGATCTGGCCCCGAGGCACGAGCGTCGTGGCCACCGGGTTGCCCAGTCGCTCGACGTGCTCGGTGATCAGGCGCTTGTCGATGGCCATCGCCAGGGCCCGCCGTACGCGCGCGTCGGCCAGCGGGTTGGGCATGCCGTACGGGGCCGGCAGGAATGGCCGGCAGTTGATGTTGTAGTAGTACGTTCCGAACGCGGGAATGGCATGGATATCGCCGCGCTTTCCGGTTCGCATCAGCTCCACCAGCTCCGGCGTGTAATCCATGTCCAGATCGGCGAGCAGGTCGGCGTGGCCCTGGTCGTACAGCATGAAGGCCGTGTTCTTGTATTCGATATCCAGCATCTTCACGCTCTTGGCGCGGACTTCAGCGGCGGCCCAGTAGTACGGATTGGCCTCCAGAAGCACATGCTTCTTGAAGGCCCAGTCCGCCAACCTGTAGGGCCCATTGCTGATCAGGCCGGGGTAACCCGCGCGGGGGTACTGTGGCTTGGTCCACTGTGAATCCACTGCCCAGATGCCCGAGCGGTGCAACGGCCGGCCATCGTACCGCTCACGAAGCAGCTCGATGCTGCGGTGGATGGGCATGTACGTGGGGAAGGCGGTGAGATCGAGAAAGTACGCCGCCGGCCGGGTCAAGCGTACCTCCAGGTGATGATCGCCCAAGGCCCGCACGCCGACAGCCCCAAACCGTTCCGCCATCTGGGCGATGTGCCGGTCCAGCAGCGCGTCGCCCAGCTTTCTCCAATCCGTGCCCGAGGCCGCCAGCCGTTCAGCAGCCTGGACCCAGAAAGCAGCCTCCGCCGGCGGCCGTGGCTGCGGCAAGGCCGTAGCGAGCATATCGCGCAAGGGTGCCGCCAGCTCTCGGTCCACGAGGCGGGCCAGCGATGCCCCGCTCACCGGCGAGCCGTCTTCGAGCAGCCGGACGAACTGAAGAACCTCCATCTGCTCCGTTCGCCAGGTGACGTACTCACGGGCGCCGGCGATGTAATCGGTGACCAGCTCCGCGTAGACGTCGGCCGTGCCCGGCTCGATGGCCCGCCGCCAGCCACGGACGAAATCCGCCGCGGTGACTGGATCGCCGTTCGACCAGCGGGCCTCATCGCGCAGGGTGAAGACGTAGCGCATCCCATCGGAGCTGATCTCAGGGGGAAGGCGGGCCGCGCCTTCGATCGGCGCCGTCGTCCGCGGGTGCAGCCGCGTGAGCCCTTCCCACAGCGCCTGGGCCAGCCGGATATCCTGCGAGTAGCTCATCTGCGCCGGGTCCAGCGTGTGCACGCTGGCCCGGTGAATGAAGGTGAATTCCGCGCGCGGCCCCGCGCGCTGGGTGCTCAGAGACACCGCTCCCAGCAGAATGGCAATCAGAATGGCAGGCACGGCTACGCGCATGGGCTGCGCATTCTACGCGAGAGCAAGGGTGGCCTGCCACGAAGCGACCGGGTCTTAGCCGGAATGGGCCGTTCCCGGAATTGCCTGCGTCTTCCGCCCCACGAAAGCCACGTAATGGAGTGGCTGGTGCGCGGTGGAGAGCCGGTGGCAATAGCGCGTCCGCGAGAGCACCTGTAACGTGCCGTTTCCGATCATCGCTTCGATGAGCGTGGCAAAGGGCGAAGCGGCCGGGTCGGCCAGGAAGTCTTCCTTGATGTTGAATGCGACCCAACCGCCGTTTTCGATGAGGTTGTATGCCGTAGTGAACGCCTCGGTGGGGATATCGCCGAACCCCAGGGCGGCCACGCAGGTCAGGCAGTTGAGCTCGCAGGCCAGCAGGCTGCGCCGCGCGTTCTCGTCCAGGGCGGTGAAATCCCGGATGTAGTATTCCTGGTACAGGCCGGGACGGTCGCGGCGGGCCGCCTCCGCCGCCGCCGTCAGAATGTCGGCCCCCACGATCATCTGCGCGCCCAGGTCGGCGAGTTGCTCGCCCACCATGCCGTTGCCGGCCCCGAAGTCCAGAACCCGCAGGGTGGCCGGAGCCACGTCCGCGCGGCGAAGCTGAGTTTCCAGTTCACGACGGATGACCGCCGGCGACTCGCATTTTAGAACCTTGTAGAACAAGTGCTCATACAACCCTGGAATCTGATAGATCTGGGCGTAATCATGAAAACGGATCTGCCGCCAGCCGGCCTCCGTGCGCAGGACGAACCATTCGCTGTCCTGCTCCAGCAGCAGATCCCGCTCGGGAAACGCCAGCAGCAGGCGATCATCTGGCGCCGCGCGCCCGGCCCCGTGCCCGCCGGACTTCGTGCCAGTTTTCACCCGCGCATTGAGATCCGCAGGTCGCGAAACTCCACTCTTGGCCCCGGCGGAACCAGACTTGAAAGATCGTGCGAAACCAGAAACAGCCAAGGTGTCCTCCTCTCTTCCAATGGGGTGCTGGACGATCGATGCGGAGAACCGCGCCCATCCGTCGCACCCGGCTATAAGCGATCCGGACCGGTCACCAGGTGAGGGGCCGCATCCAGGTCTTCGACGTCCATCATGGCGGCGATCCGCTGTAGAACGGCCAGGATCATCGTGCGCTCCCAGTCGTGCAGATGGACGAGCCGTTGACGGAAACGCTCCTGAAGCAGCGGCGGCGCCGATTGCAGCACCTGGGTGCCTGCCTCCGTGACGGTGATCAGAACGCTGCGGCGATCCTCGCCACTGCGCGTCCGAGTCAGCAGACCGCGTTTCTCCAGCCGCTCCAGTATTCCGGTGACGGTGGGTTGACCGACGCGCATCGCGCGGGCCAGATCGCCCGCCGACAACGTTCCAGCCCGGGCCACCTGCTTCAGGGCGGCGAGTTGGGGGCCGGTCAGGCCGCTCGCTTCCGCCAGCCGGCGGGAATGCAGATCGACCGCCCGGATGATGCGCCGGATGGCGACAAGGATGTCGTCCTCGGCCGTGGTCTCCCGGCTCGTTTCGGTTGAGGTCTGCTGACAACTCATATCGGTGGGTCCTTATTTACGACACGAAACAATTTTTGTCAAGCATGGCCCCGACATCCTTGGCAATTCATAAGAAAACGGCCCTCTGACGCTTGCCGATAGTTTCTTCCGCAAGTATCCTGTCGGCGGCTCATGATTAATTTCAGTCAAGTTTCCAAAACTTTCGATGCCGGCCGCACCTTCGCGGTCCAGGGCGTGAACCTGGCCGTTGAGGACGGCGAGACGTTTATCCTGCTGGGTTCGTCCGGCAGTGGCAAGACCACCCTCTTGAGAATGATTAATCGCCTTATAGACCCTACTGAAGGTATCGTCCTCCTGGATCGGACACCGGTCGTCCAGTACGACGTGCTGGCGCTGCGCCGGTCGATCGGCTATGTGTTCCAGAGCATCGGCCTGCTGCCGCACATGAGTGTCGAGGAGAACGTGGGCATCGTGCTCCGGCTGCTCGGGTGGCGCCGCCGACACCGTCGCGCGCGGGCCCACCAGATGCTGGAGCTGGTCGGGCTCGAGCCGGCACTGTTCGCCAGACGTCTGCCCCGGCACCTGTCGGGCGGTCAGAAGCAAAGAGTGGGAGTGGCCCGCGCCCTGTCAACCGACCCCCGCCATCTGCTCATGGACGAGCCGTTCGGCGCGCTGGATGCCATCTCCCGGGATGCGCTTCAGCAGGAGGTGCTTCGGCTGAAAGCCCAACTGGGCAAGACGATCGTGTTCGTTACTCATGACGTCTCGGAGGCGCTGCTGCTGGCCGACCGCATCGGCGTCATGCACGACGGGCGGCTGGAGCAGGCCGGCCCGCCCTCCGAGATCGCCCAGCGCCCGGCCACCGATTTCGTCGCAGATCTTTTCGCCAGTGCCCGGCGGCTGTCGTTGCGACTGGCGGACTCGGGACCATGACTTGCCAGAGGTCATCCCTGCTGATCGCGTGTATTCTCGCCTCCGCCGCGGCGGCGGTCGAGCCGCGTCCGCTGCGGGTGGGGGCCAAGAACTTCACCGAGCAACACATCCTCGGTGAGCTCATTGCCCAGCTTATTGAGCGGCACACGGCGCTGCCGGTCGAGCGGCGCTTCGATTTGGGCGGGACGGGCGTGTGCCACGCCGCGCTGAGCGCCGGCCAGTTGGACATCTACGTCGAATATACCGGGACCGCCCTGCTCGAAATTCTCAAGCTGCCGCGGCTCCAGGATCGTGATGCGGTGTTCCGCACAGTCGCCCGCGCGTACCGCGAGCGGTTCGACGCCGTCTGGCTGCCGCCGCTGGGCTTCAGTAACACGTACGCGTTGACTGTACGGCGATCAGACGCACAGGCCCGCGGGTGGAAGCGTGTCAGCGATCTGGTCGAAGCCGCGTCCGACCTGACGGCCGGTCTGACCAGCGAATTTATCGAGCGGCCGGACGGCTACCCTGGTTTGCGCGCCGCGTACGGCATTCGCTTCGGCGCCATCCATGATCTGGATCCCGGCCTCATGTACGCGGCTTTAGCCGAGGGACAGGTGGACCTCATCTGCGCCTTCTCGACCGACGGGCGGATTATTGCCTACAACCTCACGCCTCTATCAGACAACAAAAACTTCTTCCCCCCGTATGACGCCGCGCCGATAGTGGCCGGGAACGCGTTGCGCGATTTCCCTGAAATCGCCGACGTTCTTGCCAGCCTCGCGGGAACCATCGACACCGTGCAGATGCAGAAGCTCAATTTCGAGGTGGACGAACGCAAGCGGGCGCCGCGCGACGTGGCCCGCGAATGGCTCGATCGCCGCGCCGGGACGCCGGCGGGGGCGACAGAAGTCCTGCCGGCGGGAGACGCTGAACCGGCGGGTTTCCTCCGACTCGCCGTTCATAGGCGGCAGGAACTGAAAATCAAGACGTTCGAGCACCTGGGCCTGACCGGCATGGCCACCTTCCTGGCCATCCTCATCGGCGTGCCGGCCGGGATGTTCATCCATCAGCACCGGCGGCTGGCGCCCGCGGCCCTGGCGGTCACCGAGATCGTTCAAACCGTGCCCAGCCTGGCGATGCTCGCCTTCCTGTTCGCCGTGTACGGCGTTCTGGGCGCGGTGCCGGCCATCACCGCGCTGGTGCTGTACTCGCTGCTGCCCATCCTGCTCAATACCTTCACCGGTCTGGGCAATACGCCGCCCGAAGCGCGGGAGGCGGCCCAGGGGCTGGGCATGTCTCGATTCCAGCAGCTCCGGCTGGTCGAGTTCCCGCTGGCTCTGCCGGTCATCGTCGCCGGGATTCGAACGGCCTGTGTATGGACGGTGGGAATCGCCACGCTCTCGACCTACATCGGAGCCGGCGGTTTAGGCGATTTCATCAGCCGCGGGCTGGCCCGCAATGACCCGGCCCTGACACTGCTCGGGGCGGTGCCGGCCGCCCTCATCGCGGTCGTGCTGAGTTTGCTCATCCGGGCCCTGGAGCGACGCCTCAAAAGGTGGTGATTGGCGCTCATGGGCCGCCCCATTTGCACCTGCAACGATTGCCCCCCCTCCTGGCGACGCATAGGATAGTTAGCCGCGTGGCGCGTCGAGGCCGTTTTTCACCATGGATCTGTTCAGCGAACAGCGCCAGGCAGCGTTTGACCGCGTTCAACCTCTGGCGGTGCGAATGCGGCCTCGCGCACTGGACGACTTCGTCGGTCAACAGCATTTTGTCGGCGAAGGCAAGCTCTTGCGTCGGCTGCTGGCGGCGGACCGCCTCAGCAGCGCGATTTTCTATGGCCCGCCGGGTACCGGCAAAACCACGCTGGCCCACATCATCGCCCGTCACACGCAAGCCGCTTTCGAGGAAGTGAACGCCGCCGCGGTGGGCGTCAAGGAAGTCCGCGAGATCCTCGCGCGGGCCAAGGACCGTTTGGCCAGCCGCGGACAACGGACGGTGCTCTTTCTGGATGAGATTCACCGCTTCAATCGTGCCCAGCAGGATGTCCTGCTGGGTGACGTGGAAAATGGGCTGATTATCCTGATCGGCGCGACCACGGAGAACCCCTTTTTCAGCGTTAACTCGCCGCTGGTTTCGAGAAGCCAGATCTTCCAGTTCGAGCCGCTCGGGGAAGAGGAGATCGCCGGTTTGATCCGCCGGGCCGCCGCAGACCCGGAACGTGGCCTGGGACGCTATCAAATCGAGTTAACGGAGGATGCCATCCGGCATCTGGCCGTCACGTCGGACGGCGACGCCCGTCGGGCGCTGTTGGCCCTGGAGGTTGCCGTCCTGTCGCAGCTCAAGGCCACTGGCGGTGACCAGACCCATGGGGTCCGGGTGGACCTGCGCATCGCCGAGGAGTCGATCCAGCGCAAGGCGATCGTCTATGACGGGACGGGCGACGAGCATTATGATGCCGCCAGCGCGCTGATTAAAAGCATGCGCGGCAGCGACCCGGATGCGGCGGTATACTGGCTGGCGCGGATGCTGGAGGCAGGGGAAGATCCCCGCTTCATCGCCCGGCGCGTCACCATCTGCGCGGCTGAGGATGTGGGCAACGCCGATCCCATGGCTCTGGTGGTAGCCCATGCAGCCGCTCAGGTTACTTTGCTGGTGGGTCTCCCGGAGTGCCAACTTCCTTTAAGTCAAGCAGTTATCTACGTGGCCAGCGCCCCCAAGTCAAACGCCGCGGCCGAGGCCATCTGGGCTGCCGCACGGGATGTCCGCGAAGGCCGCACCATACCCGTGCCACGCCATCTGCGGGATACGCACTATGCCGGGGCCGCCCGGCTTGCTCATGGGGAAGGCTACAAATACGCCCACAGCTACCAGGGTGGATTTGTAGAGCAGGATTATCTGGGTGTCGATAAAACGTACTACGTCCCGACCGGACGCGGGTACGAAGCCGAAATAAAAGCTTACCTGGAGGCGATCCGTGCCGGAGAGCGCAAAGAACCACGCAGCGACAGGGACGAGGGCGGCGTGGAGGGACGGGATGCCGACGATCACTAAGAAAGAGCTTCGTCAGCGGCTGCGTCAATCGATTGACTCGATTTCAGCGGAGGCGCTGCATTCCCGCTCGGTTCAGGCTTGTCACCACCTGATGTCCAGCCCGGAGTATGCCCGGGCGGAAGTGGTCATGGTCTTCCTCTCGCTACCCAATGAGGTGGACACTACCTCCCTGGTGTTGCACGCCTGGCGTGACCGCAAGCGCGTCCTGGCCCCCAAAGTCAGTTGGGAACAGCGGCGCATGCTACCCCTGGAGATCCGTTCGCTCTCGGAAAACGTGAGCCAGTCCCCCCTGGGCATTCGGGAACCGGCCCAAGGCATGCCCATCCCCGTCTCGCTGATCGATCTGGTGGTGGTGCCGGGCCTGGGCTTTGATTTGCAGGGCAATCGCATCGGCCGCGGCCGTGGCTTTTACGATCGTTTCCTGGCTCATCCGGATTGGCATGGCGTGGCCTGCGGACTGGCCTTGGAGGAGCAGGTGGTGCATTCCGTGCCGGTCAGCGATCACGACATGCAGGTGGACATGCTGGTCACTGACACGGCCGTTCGCCGATTCGGAGCTTGAGGTCCCGCCGAAGTTTACGCGCCTTTCCTCCTCTCCTTCCTGAGAATCGTTCCTCGCCTGTGAAATCTGAATAGAGGCTTGCATCTCGGGGCTCAGCGGTTATCTTAGGTCCTCGACGCAAGTGCTAGTGCCCCTTGCGATTGGCGACTTCCGTGTCGGTAGCGGCCGGCCGCCGTGCTGGGCGTTTACAGATCAGAACGG
>BTUC01000057.1:17184-23241 GCA_045863575.1 Phycisphaerae bacterium | reverse complement strand
GCTTCGGGGGGCCAGGACCAGTTGCTACGGCATCGATCCGCTGGTGGGCATCGCCGTGGACGTGACTCACGCCACCGACAACCCGGGCGCGGACAAGCGAATTGCCGGTGACATCGCCCTGGGCAAGGGGCCGGTGATTGACCTGGGAGCCAACATCAACCCGGCCTTGGGCGAACTGCTCATCGCCGCCGCCAAGGCCGAGAAGATCCCCTACCAGATCGGGGCCGCCCCTGGCGCTACCGGGACCGACGCCAACGCGATCCAGATCTCCCGAGCGGGGGTGGCGGCCGGCCTGATCAGCATCCCCAACCGTTACATGCACACGCCTGTGGAGGTAGTCAGCCTCACCGATCTCGAGAACGCCGCAAAGCTCTTGGCGGCCGCTCTTGCCCGCATCGATGCGAAAACCAGCTTCATTCCGCAGTGAGGCTTGCAAACTGCTCAGGTTGAGGCAAGGATAGAGTGGGCGTTTTCGCGAGGAACTCGGCACATGCGACAGATCCTTCCGAAGTCATGGGCAATGATCATCCTGGGCGCCGCCCTCGCGGGATCGGGCCACGCGGCCACGGTCCGATTCACGTTGGTGCCCCGCAACGTCGATGGCTCGGTGGTCACGGTCACGCCGGGCGCCGAGGTTCCCTTTGACGTCTTCGCCGAGGTCACCTCTGACGATCCGGCCGCACCCGATAACAACGGCCTGGCCTTCTTCAGCATGGCCGTTGATACAAACCTCGGGGTGACTCAACGACCGCTCGATGCCTTCAGCCAGACTGTTGGCCCGGCCTTTCCGCTCGTTCAGTCCCTGGGCAGGGCCGTAGATGACGACATCGAGGAGATCGGGGGCGGGCAGAATACCTTCGGTGGAAATGCGGCGGTCGCCGGCATCGGCGTCGGCGAGCCCGAGCTCCTGGGCAGCGGGCGATTCCTCACGCCGGCGAGCGAGGGCACTTTCGACGTACAAGTCAGATCCGTGCCCAGTGCCAACGTGTTCGCACCTAATGTCACCAGCGGGGCCCAGGCCGCAACCGTGGAGATTGGTCCCGGCTTTACTATCATCACCTCGCAGCCGGCTGCCGATGACGACGATGATGACACCGATGATGATACTGACGGTGATGATGAGGATGATGATGGGACCCCCACGACTCAGCCCACTACCCGGCCGTCAGGCGGCGCAGGCGTGCCGATCAGTACGGGCATTCTGATCGGCGGCGGAATCCTGGCGGCTTTCCTGGGCGCCCTCTTCCTGGGCGGACCGCTCGCCGGAATGATCATGCTGGTCATCGCCCCATTGGTGGCATTCTTCTTCATCATGGCGCAGGCGGGCGGCGCTTGAAAAGCGGCACCTCGGCAGCCAGGTTCAGACGCAGACGACTTCGCTGACTTCGGGGATCAACTCTTTGAGGTTGCGTTCAATCCCGAACTTGAGGGTCATCGTGCTGGAGGGGCATCCAATGCAGGCGCCGTGCAGCCGCACGCTGACTCGCCCGTTCTCGTCCACGTCCACGAGTTCGATGTCGCCGCCATCGCCCTGAACGGCCGGCCGGATCCGGTCAATGATTTGAGCTACGCGGGCCTTGAGGCTTTCGGGCTGGTTGGCAGTCTTCGGCATGCTGGCACCTTCGCGGGAGGTCAAGTTGCGATCGACTCGCCGGCGAGTATACCACGGTCCCGGGAGTTCGACAACGCATCGGGTGGGTCGGGAGCTGCGGAATGTGTGGCACGAGTGCGCCACTGCGGTGTCAGCAATGAGGGGAGACCCCCGACGGCCGCTTACTGGAGCACTACCCGCAGAACAGCGGCACAAGCCCTTGCGCTGCGGCCACACCAGACGCACCCACCTCAGGCCACCGCCGCCGTCGACGCGCGGCCCTCATCGCTGTCGAACTTGACGCTGACCCGCTTGCTGACGCCGGCTTCCTGCATGGTGACGCCATAGAGCACGTCGGCGACGCTCATGGTGCGCTTGGAGTGGGTGATGATCAGGAACTGTGACTGGTCGAGGAACTCCTGGACGATCCGGTTGAACCGTTCGTTGTTGGCCTCATCGAGGGCCGCATCGACCTCGTCGAGCACGGCGAATGGCGACGGCCGGCTGCGGAAAATGGCCAGCAGCAGAGAAATGGCCGTCATGGTCTTTTCGCCGCCCGACATGAGCGAGATGCTCTGCAGCTCCTTGCCTGGCGGGCGGGCCTGGATCTCGATACCGGCCTCCAGCACGTCCAGCGGCTGCCCTTCCGGCGGCGCCTCCATGAGAATGTCGGCCTTGCCGCCACCGAACAGCTTTCGGAACAACTCCTGGAAGTGGCCGCGCACCATCTCGAAAGTCTGCGAGAAACGCTGACGGCATTCCTGGTTGAGCTGCTCGATCAGTTCCTGAAGCTGGCGCCTGGACTCACGCAGATCGTCGCGCTGGGCGACGAGGAACTCGGCCCGTTTTTCCAGCTCGTCCTGTTCGCTGATGGCATCGAGGTTCACGTTGCCCAACCGGCGGATCTTCTCTTTCAACTCGTCTATTTCGGCTTCCAGTGCATCCCAGTCCTGCTCCTCATGCTGGTAGCCGGCGTGTACCTCGGCCAGATCGATGCTCAGCTCATCGCGCACGCGAGCCACCAGCTCCTCGACGCGGATGCGGACCTCCTGGAGTTCCATCTGGTGCGCGTGGAGCTGACTCTCCAGCTCCTCGAGCGCGGCCCGCTCCGATTTGACCCGCGCGGCGGTCTGCTCCAGCTCGTAGCGCATCTGTTCGCGCGCATGCTGGCGTCCGAGGATGTCCCGGTCCAACCGCTCCTTGGTGGCGAACAATTCGGCCAGGCGGCTCTCAGCGGTCAGGATGACGCGCTCGGCCTGTACGATCCGGTGGGCCGCATCGTCGGCCTCCTGGGCGGAGCCGCGCACCGTGTCGTCGCTGGCCTGCTGTGATTCACGCAGCCCGCGCAGCCGGTCCGCCAGCATGCTGCGGCGCTGGGCGAGCTGCCCGACCGCCACCTTGGCTTCGGTGATGCGCTCGTTGAGCTGGGTTCGCCGCTCATTGAGAGCCACAATCTGCTCGTCGAGCCCCTTGATCCGCAATTCACGGGCCGTCTTGTCCTCTTCGACCTGGGTCAATGCCGCGCTGCTGCGGGCGGAGCGCTCCGCCGCCTCGCGGATCTGCATCTCGAGGGACTGCATTTCGCCAGCGATCAGCGGCTGCTCCTGGGTGAGCCGATGAATGGCGCTGCCGTTCGTGTTTCGAGCGGCGTTGTTCTCGACCTCCGTCCGCCGGGCTTCGTACAGCGCATCGCGGAGTTGCTGCTGGACCTGCTCGGCATGGGCGATCTCAGCGGACGTCTCCTGAAGCCGCTGCGCCATCGTCTCGATCCGCTCGTCGACCTCGGCGATCTGGGCATCGATCTCGCGGAGCTCGCTTTTACGGGAAATGAGGCCCGTGCGGGCCCCGGCGGGACCCAGCTGAACGAGCCCTTCAGGATCGAGCAACTGGCCGCTGAGCGTCACGTACCGGTAGCTCGGCGGGTTCTCCCGGGCCAGGCGGATGGCGTCCTCCAGCGTCCGCACAACAATAGTCTTGCCCAGCAGGCGCTTGACCAGGTGCTCCGCCTCGGCCGGGTAGCGCACCAGGTTCATGGCGTAATCGACGAAGCCCTCCTGGCTGGCAAAGTCACGGCCGTTCATGAACGGGGGCAGCCGGTCCATGCACAGGGCCTGTACCCGGCCCGGGAAATCGGCCAGTGTGTCCGCCGCGGTGAAGAATGCCTGGCTGTCTTCTACCACCAGGTACTGATCAAATTCACCAAGGGCCGTCTCGATCAGCACGGCATGCGAGACGTCCACCGCGATCAGATCGGCGACCATGCCGCGCACGTACCCGAAGGTCTGCCCGGTAGGGTCCTGCTCCTTGCGATGCAAGAGCTCGCGGACGCCTGCATCCACGCCTTCGCGCTTACGATCGAGATCCAGCAGCAGGTGCCGGCGGCTCATGAGGCCGCTGCGGTGCTCCTTGGCGGCCGCCAGCTGGCCGTTCAGTTCCGCACGGGTGGCGTCGAGCCGCTGGGCTTCACCTTTCCTGGCCTCGAGCTGCTCGGAGTGGTCGCGGATGAGGGCTTCGATTTCCGCGGCGCGCGTGTCGATCTGGGCCTTCGCCTGGAGCAGCTCCTCAAGCTCGGCCCGGATCTGGTCCCCTCGCGCCGACAGTCGGCCGCACTCGTTTTCAAGCTGCTGGCGGCGCTGATCCAGCGAGGCGATCTCATTGTGTAGCTGGGCTCCCCGGCGCAGCGATTCGATGATGCCCGCTTTCTCGTCTTCGCTTTGTGCCTGAAGCTGGGTCAACCCGCGGGAGAGCTCCCGATCCTCGACGGTGAGAGAGTCCACCGCCTGGTGCGCTTTGTGCAGCTCGGCCTCGACCGACTGGACGCCCGATTCCTCCGCTTCGATCTGCTGCCGCAGCCGGGAGGCGCGCTGCCGCTCGGCAGCGAGGCGCTGCTGAGCGCGGCCGCGGGCGGCGGTCAGCTCCTCCAGCCGCTGGCGCGAGCCCTGAATGCGCTCCTTGTTGGCCGACATCTCGTTGGCCGTCGCGAGTTGCTGCTGCTCGACCTGCCGCAGTTCGGCTTCCAGCCGAAGCAACTCAGCATCCACGGACGCCGCACGCGCTTCGGCCGAGCTGATGGTCGTCCGCAGCCCCATGGCCTGGTCGCTGAGGGCCGCCGTCTCATCGCCCAGCTTGACCTGCCGCTCCATCAGCCGGTGGTACTCGGCCAGCGAAAACGTGGCCCGCTTCGCCCGCAACTGCCGGTCGTACTCCTGGAAATTGCGGGCCTTACCGGCCTGATACTTAATGCTGCGGAGCCGTTTCTCGACCTCCTCGACGATGTCCTCGACGCGCAGCAGGTTCTGCTCAACACGGTCCAGCTTGCGCTCGGCCTCGCGCTTGCGGGCCTTGTAGCGGCTGATCCCCGCGGCCTCATCGAAGATGAGACGCCGTTCCTGCGGGTTGGCCTGCAAGAGTACGTCCACCTTGCCCTGCTCGATGATCGAGTAGGCACTGACGCCGATACCGGTGTCCATGAACAGCTCGCGGACATCCTTGAGCCGCACCGTCTCGTTGTTGATGAGGTATTCGCTCTCGCCGGAACGAAACAGGCGCCGGGTAATGGTGACATCGTCAGCGTCGCAGCCCAAAGCCCGGTCTGCGTTGTCGAACATGAGGTCGACCTGGGCCATCCCGGCACTGCGGCGCGTGCCCGAGCCGTTGAAGATCACGTCCAGCATCTGCTTGCCGCGCAGACTGCGTGCGGACTGATCGCCCAGCACCCATTTGATGGCATCGACAACGTTGCTCTTGCCGCAGCCATTGGGGCCGACAATGCCGGTCACCCCGGGGCGGAAATCAAAGTCCGTCTTATCCGCGAAGCTCTTGAAGCCCTGGCAGGTCAGGCGTTTGAGGAACATTGCGTCTGAACGACCTCCATGTCCGGTGGTCACCGGTCCGTCCTGGCCGGCTCGTCGCGGGGATTCTTTCCACTCCGAAACCGTGCGCCCCTACTCTAACCGCTCAGGGGGCCGTTTGCCAAGACGGTTTTGCCTGAATTGTCCAAGCACTGGTAGGGCCATTATACCCCCATACACGATTCTGGGCTAAGGGGGGTGACGACTGGCCGTCAGCGGTCGTCCTGATCGGGGATCGTGGCGTCCGCAGCCGGCCGGGATTCTGGGGGGCGCGGTGGTGACGATCTCTCCCTCTCCTGCTGCGACTCAAGCTCCTCCTGTAGTTGCTGCCAGCGCGGTTCAGGTTCGCACACGCAACAGTCCTCCCAGGTTTCGACGCCCTCGTGCATGGAACGACAGGCTTGCGCCTGGTTGGCCGTCGGCGGGTTGGAGTCCGGTGTCGGGTTCGGGTTCTCGGGCATGTATGCACCAGAGGATTATGCACGACGCTGGTGCCCCTTCCACTTCGTCAGTTCCGTAGCGGTCGGGCGGGGGTGGCCGCCGGTTTTGTACGGAAAAAAACCCCCCACCCAGCCGCCCCGGACCCCCCCGAAAATAGCCCACCCCCAGGCGCAC
>BTUC01000057.1:0-17174 GCA_045863575.1 Phycisphaerae bacterium | reverse complement strand
TGCCCTTTCCACTTCGTCAGTTCGGTTGCGGTCGGCTTGGTGGGCGGGCCGTTTTTCTCTTTAACCAGCCGGCACCCATGGCCGGCCGTTACCGACGCGAAAGTCGCCGACCGGAAGGAGCACTACAGGCCGACGATGTTGTAACCGGCATCTACGTAGAGGTTCTCACCAGTCATGCCGGAGGAGAGGTCGCTGACCAGGTAGACGGCCGTGCGCCCGACCTCGTCGGTTTCGATGTTGCGGCCCAGGGGGGCCTTGCGCTCGACCCAATCGAACATCTCGTCGATGCCCCCGACAGCCATGGCCGACAGCGTCCGGCACGGACCCGCGGACAGTGTGTTGACCCGGATGCCCTGGCGACCCAACTCGCCGGCCAGGTAACGCGCAGAAGCTTCCAGGGCCGCCTTGGCCACGCCCATGACGTTATAGCCGGGAACCACTTTCTCTGCGCCATAGTAGGAGAGACCCACGATCGAGCCGCCCTCCGGCATCATCGTGCGGGCGCGGTCGGCGATGGCGATGAGCGTGTACGCGGAGATGTCCAGTGCCTGCGTGAACACCTGCCGAGGCGTCTTTGTAAATGCCCCCGTCTTGAGGTACTCGCGGTCGGCAAAAGCCACCGAGTGGATGACGAACGAGATGGCGTCAAACTGCTGGCGGGCGGCCTCGAACAGGCGGTCGAGATCCTCATCTTTGCCCACGTCACACGGGAACATCCACGGGCTCTGGAAACCGCCGTCCTCCAGCGTTTTGCGGACGCGGCGCTCCATCTTCTCGCCCGGCAGGTGAGCAAAACCGCAGGTCGCCCCGTGAGCGGCCAGATTGCGTGCGATGTGGTACGCGATGCTGCGATCGTTTGCCACACCAAAAACAATACCCTTGCGTCCGTCCAGCAGACCCATATCGCAGAATCCTCTTGTATCCAGTTGAACCCGCCGGTCATGGCCCGGACCGCGGAATGGAGTATTGTTGCCGCCCGGCCAGTTGGATGCAAGCGCGTGCATGGGGCATCAAATGGCTTGGGCGGGAAGACAGAGACACGCAGAGAAGGAGCGACAAAGAGAATGGCCACGGAGAATCCCCGGTCGCTCCGTCTCTCTATCGCTCTGTCTTCTCCTTCTTCTGCTCACGGGCCGACGCGGCGGCCGGCGATGAAAACGTGCTCGATCTGCTGCGGGCTCAGGGTGTACAGCAGAGCAGAAATCTGTTGCTCAGGCGGGAGATCGGCGATCCAGCGCTCCGGCCGTACGACCAGCAGATCGGCCTCGAAGCCCGGCTGAATGGCGCCGATCCGGCCTTCCAGGCTCAAGGCCTCGGCCGCCCCACGAGTCAGGATCCACCACCCTTCGGCTGGCGTGGGGACATCGTGGGAACGGCGTGGCATGGCGTGCACCTTGACGGCCTTGGCCGTCTGCAGGCACTCGACCGCGACGCGAGGCATAAAGGGATCGGGACCGCCAGCCACGCTACTGCCCAGAGCCATGCGGATGCCGGCCGAGCGATGAGCAACGTAGTCCATCAAGCCGCTTTCCAGGAACAGGTTGGCCGTCGGGCAATGGACCACCGACGTTCGCGCCTCGGCCACCTGGTGGCGCTGCTGCTGATTGAGAAAGACGCCATGGCCCAGCAGCGTCCGCGGGGTCAGCAGGCCCATCTCGGCGAAGACATCCACATCATCCACGCGATCGGGGAAGGACTCTCGGACTGCGGCCGTTTCGGCGAGTGACTCGGCCACGTGAGTCTGCACGTAGCATTTCAGCATGTCGGCCAGCGCGGCCGCGCCGCGCATGAGCCGTTCGCTACAACAGACCGGCGTGCGCGGACTGAAGGCGTATTGCAGACGGCCATCCTCGGCGTTGTGCCACTTGGCCGCCAAAGCCCGCGATTCATCCAGGGCGGCATCGGTGTTCTGGGTCAGATCCTTGGGGCAATGTGTGTCGCTGAGCACCATGCCATGTATGGCCCGGAAGCCACGACGGGCGAAGACGGAGAATGCGCGGTCTGTCGCCTGTGGGAAGGGGCTGCCGAAGATGGCCGCCGTGGTCGTGCCGCACGCGATCATACCGCTCACAAAGTCCTCGGTGAGCCGCTCGGCAAAGGCCGGGTCCTGAAGCCGGGCCTCGGCCGGATACACCACCTGGTCGTGCCACTCGAAAAGCGAGTAGCCGTCGATCCCACGGCGGTCCCACTGGGGCAGGTGCAGGTGCGCGTCGATGAATCCTGGCAGGATCCAGCAACCCTCATCACCGATGAGGTCTTTGGTCTGTGGTCTCTCTTGGCCGACTTCGTGGATACGACCATCATGGCCGATGCGCACGACACTGCCGGGCGACAAGGTGCATTCGGAAGCGGAGCGGGGTTCCAGCAGGGTTCCGTACAGGATGGTCATTGCGGGCTCCTCGGTGGGTGAACTTCAATGATGAACCAATCTAGCCGCCCTGCCCAACGCGTCAAGGTTGCAGATTCCCTACACGGAGCACCGCTACGCGGTGACAGATGCAGGTCTGCGCCTCAGATACGGGCGCTCCTCCTCATCATCAGAGCTCCGCCTTTCGATGTGCCCCTCTTGCGCCTTCCTATGTGCCTATGTGGCATTATCCAGCCGGACTGATCGGACGCGCATTGCGGGGAGCTTCCCGATTGACGCTTTGGAGTCATGCGGCTAACATCCGCCCCCGGCCGGAAGAGTGGGACGCAGCGGGCGGAGCTGATCGGTGAGCTACGACTGCGTCGTCTGCGTCAAGCAGGTACCCGATACGAGTAACATCACCGGCGAGGCCATGAAGGCTGACGGTACGGTCAACCGTGCCGCCCTGCCGGCGATCTTCAATCCCGAGGACCTCCATGCGCTGGAAGCGGCGCTGGCGGTCAAGGAAGAGTACGGCGGCACGGTGACCGTCCTGACCATGGGCCCACCCGGCGCCTGTGAAGTGCTCCGCGATTGCCTCTACCGCGGAGCGGACCGCGCCATTCTCATCACGGATCGCCGAGCCGCCGCCAGCGACACACTGGCGACCAGCTACATCCTCGCGCAAGCGGTCCGCAAGATCGGACGGTACGATCTGGTCTTCTGCGGCCGTCAGGCCATTGATGGCGACACCGCCCAGGTCGGCCCGCAACTGGCCGAGAAACTCGGCATTCCGCAGATCACGTACTTCGAGCAACTCATCGAGCTTGTTCCCCCCCAGCCACCCAAGGGCAAGGGGGGAAGTAGCAGCTCTCCCCCCCTTTTGAAGGCGCGGTCGGGGGGAGCGACAACCGCGAGCATCTCCGGCGCGCTGGCCCGCATCCGCCGCAATGTCGGCAACGGCTGGGAGATCCTGGAGACCCGCCTGCCCGCGCTGATCACGGTTCTTGATAGTGCCAACGACCCGCGTCCGCGTGCCGCCCGCCGCGTCATGCGGGTCAAGCGAGCACGCTCCGCCGCTGAGGTGGCCGCCGAGGTCGGCGCCGCCCTGACCGACGCGACGCCGGATCAGAAGGAGAAGGAGATCGGCCGTCGTCTCGAAGCGCTGCAGATGCAGGGCCTGCTCATCGATCAGTGGAACCTCGACGACGTCGAGGCTGACCTCGCCTGGTGCGGCATGGCCGGCTCGCCGACGAAGGTGCACCGCGTCCAATCGATCGTCCTGACGAAGGACGGTTATACCGACATCGAGCCGACCGAAGCAGGCGTCCGGAAGATGATCCAGGAACTCATCGTCGATCACACCATCGGCTAGGACCAAAACGAGAATTGACCGGGTGATCGCAAGCTGAATGCTGATCGCTGACCGCTGATAGCTGAGAACTTCCCCTATGATCGAACCCAACCGCAAAGGCGAGGTGTGGATCTTCGCCGAACAGGAAGATGCCAGTCTTAACGACGTCTCGCTCGAGCTGTGCGGCAAAGCCCGCGAGTTGGGCGACCGCCTGGGCGTGAAGGTCGGCGCGGTGCTGCCCGGCTGGAACGTGCGCGAGCTGTCGTACCGGCTCATCGCCCACGGGGTGGATAGGATCTACCACGTTCACGACACGCGGCTGGAGCACTACCGGACGCTGCCGTATGCCCGCGTGATGTGCCAGCTCATCGCCAGACACAAGCCGCAGATCGTGCTGTACGGGGCCACCCCCATCGGGCGCGATCTCGCTCCCCGCATCGCCTCGGAGATGAAGGCCGGCCTGACCGCGGATTGCACCGACCTGGACATTGGCGACTACACCGAACCGAAGAGCAAGCAGGCGCACAAGGATCTGCTCCTGCAGGTGCGCCCGGCTTTCGGTGGGAACATCATCGCCACGATCATCAATTACGACCGGTGGCCGCAGATGGCCACCGTGCGTGAGGGGGTCATGCGGCTGCGCGAAGGCGACGCCCGGCGCAGCGGCGAGATCGTGGAGGAACAGATCGAATTCAACGATTTCGACCTGGCCGTCCGCCTGATCGAGCGGCACCGCGAGCCCCGCAAGGTCAACCTCAAAGGCGCCCGCATCATCGTGGCCGGCGGCGGCGGCGTGGGCAACAAGGAGAGCTTCAAGCTGATCCACGACCTGGCCGGCGCCCTGGGCGGCGCGGTCGGCGCCTCGCGAGCGGCCGTCGACGGCGGCTTCATCGGCAAGGAGCACCAGATCGGCCAGACCGGCACCACCGTGCGCCCCGCCCTCTACATCGCCTGCGGCATCAGCGGCGCCGTCCAGCACCGCGCCGGCATGGAAGAGTCCGCCAAAATCATCGCCATCAACTGGGACCGCGAGGCCCCCATCTTCGGCGTGGCCCATTACGGCATCGTCGGAGATTTGCAGAAGGTGATACCGATGATGATTAAGGCGGTGAAGGAACGGTAGTGGGTGGTGGGTCGTGGGTTGTTGGTTGTGGGTCGTCAAGCGTCAGGCGGAGCTCCGGGCCGAAGCGAGGGTCCTCTCCAGAACGGAGTGTCTCATGCAGCGGGCAGCTTTTGAGAGGCTTGACGTGTACCGTCTAGCGGAAGATCTCGCCGACCAGGTGTGGGGGCTCGTTTTGCCCTGGAACACCTTCGCCCGGGATACAGTAGGCAAACAACTGGTCAAGTCAGCGGATAGCATTGGAGCCAACATCGCCGAAGGCTACGGGCGAGGCTCTCAGAAAGACAACCACCGATTCGTCCGAATCAGTCGAGGCTCTCTGAACGAGACGCTTCACTGGCTTCGACGCGCCTACCGGCGCAACCTCCTCAACACCAGCCAGATATCCCGGCTGAAAGCTTTAGTCAGCGAATTGGGCCCCCGCCTTAACGGCTATCTCGATTTCATCGAGCGAACCGCATCAAGGCGGCTCTCTCGCCCTACAACCCGCAACCAACAACCTGCAACCCGCGCCAAGAGCCGAAAGAGCAGCAGATAAACCGAGGTCTACTCATGGCAAACTTCTTCACCGACAACGCCGATATCCAGTTCCTCTTCTCCCACCTGAATCTGGCCGAAGTGGCGGCTGTTCAGGAGGATGACTTTACCCAGAACAGCGGACTCGGGGCGGACTATGCGCCCGTTGATGCCGCTGATGCCATCGATAACTATCGGCGCATCCTCGAGATCGTCGGCGACATCGCCGGAAACCAGATCGCTCCGCGGGCCGAAAAGATCGATGCCGAGGGCAACGCGCTCAACGATGATGGCACGGTCTCTCTGCACGAGGGTGTGCGCGAGAATATCAAGGCGCTGGCCCAGGCGGATGTCATGGGCTTCACGCTGCCGCGCCGGTTCGGCGGGCTGAACTGCCCGAACCTCGTCTATACCATGGCCATCGAAATCATCAGCCGGGCCGACGCCTCGCTGATGAACATTTTCGGCTTGCAGGGCATCGCCGAAACCATCAATGCCTTCGCTTCCGAGGAAATCAAGGCGGAGTACCTGCCGCAGTTCGCGGACGGGCAGGTGACCGGCGCCATGGTGCTCACCGAACCGGACGCGGGCTCCGATCTTCAAGCGGTCAGCCTGCGGGCCTGGCAGGATAACGACGGGCAATGGCGGCTCAGCGGCGTGAAGCGGTTCATCACCAACGGCTGCGGCGAGATCCTGCTTACGCTGGCCCGCAGCGAACCGGACGTCAAGGATGGGCGGGGCCTGTCGTTGTTTCTCTCGGAGCGCGGCCCGCGCATCAAGGTCCGTCACCTCGAACACAAGCTGGGCATCCACGGCTCACCCACCTGCGAGCTGGTCTATGACGACGCGCCCGCCAAGCTCATCGGCGAACGCCAGCGCGGCTTGATCACGTACGTGATGGCCCTGATGAACGGGGCCCGGGTGGGCATCGCCGCGCAATCGCTGGGCATAGCCGAGGCGGCCTATCGCGTGGCCCGGACCTACGCCCATACGCGCAAGCAGTTCGGCGTACCCATCGAGAAGCTGCCGGCGGTCGCCGAAATGGTCACGGACATGAAGATCGCCGTCGAGGCGGCCCGCGCCCTGACCTACGAAACCAGCCGGGTCTGCGATCTGGAGAACAACAATCTGCGCGTGCTGGAGTTCAACAAGAGCATCACGGCCGAGGAAGCCAAGCGGCGCAAAGCTGACTCTCGCAACCTGAAACGGCTCAATGGTATGCTGACGCCGATGAGCAAGTACTATGCGTCAGAGATGTGCAACCGGGTGGCCTACGACGCCATCCAGGTGCTGGGCGGGTCGGGCTACATGTGCGACTATCCAGTGGAACGTTACCTGCGCGACGCACGCATCACGACCATCTACGAAGGTACCAGCCAACTTCAGGTCGTCGCGGCCGTCCGTGGGGTCTGCTCCGGCGCATTTGAGAAGCGGGTTGAGGAACTCGAACAGGCCCAATGTGGCGATCCCCTGCTCACCGAACTGAAAGCCAAACTCGCGGAAGGCAAACAGCTCGTGTTGAAAGGCGTGGAGTACGTGAAAAGCAAAGGCGCCGAATACATGGACCTGTCCGGCCGGAGGATTGTGGATTCGGCGGCGGCCGTCCTGATCGGACACTTCTTCCTGCGGCAGGCCACGGCCAGCGAACGAAAGCGGCAGGTCGCCCGCCGATTCATCGATCGCAGCCTCCCGGAGATCCGCCGGGATATCGAGCTGGTGTGCAGCGGCGACGCAGCCCCGCTGACCGAGTATGAAGTGCTCGCCGGCCCGGTTCCGTCCAACGCGTAAGCCGATGAACCGGGGGGGCGCAGTAACTGGCGGCCGTGCGTCCCCAAAAGCCGCACGGCCGCCTACCCCGCTGCTTCATTCACACGCTGTGCTCACCAGAGTGAGCGCGCCGGATCAGTACTTGTCGTAAGTCGTGCTCTTGGTTTCATTGTCATCGGTCGAGTTGGCAATGATGTCGCCTGTGTCGGTGTTGACCACCCAGCCCTTGCCATTGCCGGGAGTGGCCGGGGGAGGTGAGGCGGTGACGTCTACGTGGACGTCGCTACTGCCCTTGTTTGCACCGACCGGAAGCACGGGAATGCCCTTCCGCAGATAAGGACCGTAGGGATGATCGTCGTCCTTGGTATCCACGCACGCACCGGCGGCATTGCTGTACATGGTCATCTGGCTCACGAAGGCTTCCGGCGTGCCACCCGCATTGCCCGTACCGTCGGCAGTGGATCCCGGATAGCTTCCGTTGTGCTCACTGGCGTAGAGTTCAATCGCGTTGCGCAGGACGGCCAGGTTACTGGACAATGCTGAATCGCCCGCTCCCCGGCTTGCGCGGCTGACCCGCGGAATAGCCACCGCCGCGATCACGCCGATGATCACGATCACGATGACCAGTTCCACCAGACTGAACGCCCGGTTGTTTTTGCGCTTTCGGTTGCTGAAGTGCATGTGCTCCACCCTTCTGATAAACCCCATGTGCGGCAGGCCCGTTGTGCAGGCCTCTGCCCCGACGTCGCGTTCATCGTCCAACGTCAGCCATTGCTTCAGTAGCATACGATAAAAAGTGGAACACTCCGGCTCGATCCATCCGGTGAAGAAAGTGCTGTCCCATAAAGAGGCACCGCAGGCATCTCCCCGCTGCATGGCCCCGCGTCAACGTCCGTTAATCGGCTTCGCGAATGCGGCTCAGAAGATGTGTGGAGGAGTGGTCTTTGGGGTCACCGACGATGGCCAGGCGAATGCCGAGTCGCCGCAAGGTGGCAGATTCCGGAAGGTTCTCGGAACTGTAGTCAGGCCCCTTGGCATGCACATCAGGACGAATCAGCTCGAGCAGAACGTCGCAGGTGGGTTCATCGAAAGAAGTGACCAGGTTGACCGGCCGGAGTGCCGCGACGATCTCCATGCGCTCGTGCAGCGGCTGCAGCGGCCGCCCCGGACCTTTGTAGCGGCGGATTGATTCATCGCTGTTGACGCCCACGATCAGGACATCCCCCTCGGCGGCAGCGCCCTGGAGGTAGCGGACGTGCCCCACGTGGACCAGGTCGAAAGCGCCGTTGGCAAAAACGACGCGCTTGCTTGCGGCGCGTAAGGCGGCCACTTCCCGGGCGAGTTCTCCGCGATCCACCACGATCCGATTCATCCGCGCACGCGATCCTTCTGGACGGACAAGGACAATTCCTCGGGCGAAGCCGTCGCCGCGCCTTCCTTCATCACCACGACGGCTCCCGCGTGGTTGGCCAGCCGGGCCGCGGTCTGAAGATCCGCTCCCCCCGCGAGGGCGGTGGCCATGGTGGCCGCCACCGAGTCGCCGGCGCCGGTGAGATCCACGATCTCCTCGGTGCCCACCGCCGGGATGCGGATCAAACGGCCTTGGCTGCTGAGCACCATGCCCTTGTTGCCCAGCGTCACCAGAACGGCATTGACCTGCAAATACTTCTCCAGCCGAGAGGCGAGCTCAGCCTCGTCGGCGCAGGCCAGGCCAATGGTCCGGGCCGCTGCCTCGGCCTCTTCTTCGTTGGGTTTTAAGACGGTCATGCCGCCGAACAGATGCAGTTCGTAGCGCGAGTCCGCCACCACGGGTTTACGCCGGGCTATGTCGCGGAGCAGCTCCCGCAGGTTTTCATCCACGCCGCCGTACCCGTAGTCGCTGACGATCCAGGCATCCACGGTGAGGTCGACCTGCCGCACCGCTTCCGCGAGCCGGGCGTGCAGTGAGCCTGCGGGGCGGGCCGCTGGTTCCCGGTCCACGCGCAGCACCTGCTGCCGGGAGGTCAGCTTGGCACCGGCCAGGAAGCGCGTTTTTGTGATGGTGGCGCGCCCGAGGGTGGTGACCAGGTGCTGACAGTCCACCGCGCCCAGGCCGGTTGTCTCCCCCAGCGTGCGAACCAACTGGCGGCCGGCATCATCATCGCCGATCAGCCCCACGACGCATGCGGTGGCCCCCAGGGCCGCGACGTTGGCCGCGACGTTGGCCGCTCCACCCGGCCGGAGCCATTCGTCCTCATAGCGCACGATCAGCACGGGCGCCTCGCGAGAGACGCGATCGCTCAGGCCGCTCACGTAGAGGTCGGCCACCAGGTCGCCGACCACACCCACGCGCGCTGTGCGGAGCCGTTGGATAGCGGAGAGTTCATCCATGCCGAAATTGCAGCGTGCCCAGATCCAGAAGCTCGCCCGCCGATGCCGCCACCATCTCGCTGCTGACCCAGGTCATGCAGCGATGATCCAGCGGGCACTCGCGCTTCATGCAGGGGCCGCAGTGCACCTTCACCATCAGCGAACGTTCGGATTCGCTTTCAGTCTCCGTCCACCGCGGATCCGTCGGCCCGAATACGGTGACCACCGGTGTCCCGAAGGCGTTCGCGAAGTGTCGCGGGCCCGTATCGTTCGTGATGAGCAGATGGGCCCGCCGAATGAGCGCCTTGAGCGGGCCGAGGCGCATGACGGGGTTGTCGAGGATGGTGGCCGGCTGCCGCAGGTGGCGGGCGACCTGGCGTGCCGTTTCGAGTTCCTTCGGCCCGCAGGCCACGAACACCGCGGCCGAGCGTTCCCGCACCAGCCGGTCCGCGACTTCGGCGAAACGCTCCGGCAGCCAGCACTTGGCTTTGCCGAAAGCGGCCCCGGGGTTGATAACCACAATAGGCTGACCATCCTTAACGCCGGCGGCCGTGATCGCCTTCTGGGCGATGGCCTCGTCGTCGGCTTGCGTGAAAAGCTCCAGACGCCGCGGGCAATCGCGACATCCCAGGTAGCGCGCGACGGCATTGTAGTAACGCGTCATCGGCGTGGGGATGAACTTGCCGTTGGTCTTCTCCGGGAGAAGCTTGTCCGTCAGCAGCAGGCCGCGCCCCTCGCGGTCGTACCCGATCCGCCGCCGGATACCGGAGAGTCGGGCCAGCAGCGCCGAACGGAACGAGTTGGTCAGCAGCACGGCCCAGTCGAACCGCTGCTCACGCAGCTCCTTGGCCAAGCCCAGAAAGCCCTGCCTTCGCTCGTGGCGGCTCTTGGCGGCCGGCCAGTGCAGCATCTCATCCATCCAGTCGCCACCACCGAGCACGTCGGCCAGATGCGGTTTGACCAGGAAGGCGATGTGGGCTTTGTCGTACTTCTCGCGGATGGCTCTCAGCGCCGGCGTGGCCAGCACCAGGTCCCCCACCCAGTTAGGCAGAACCACCAGCATTCGGCTGGGTCCTGGCCGCGGAACGGCATGGGCTGCGCCATTCGAATCGGAAAGGGGTCCGTCCTTGGAGTGCTCTGATCGCGCCATGCAGTCAATCATAACCCGCCGTCACGGAAGGCGAAAGCACTCTGCTTCGCAGGAGTTGGGCCGGCCTGAACCCACCACGAACGAGGCTGACCAAGTCTCCGTAAGCATCTATAAAAAAGACACTTACAATCCTTCCGGCCATCCTGCCGTCTCGCCGCTTGACCTGGCGTCCTGTCCCCCTGCCGACCCTGCTGCCGCGTTCTGATCACACCTGGTTGTATTCGCGCTCGGCAGGGTTATAATGTGGGGCTCGAAACTGGGTTACCAAGAACGACCGCCAGCGGTCATGATGAGGTAGTGGTATGTCTCGCGTCTGTGCATTTACCGGAAAACGCACCACCGTCGGTCGGCAGTATGCCCGTCGCGGTAAAGCCAAGTACTTGGGCGGCGTCGGTCGCAAGGTGACCGGCAAGACCAAGCGCAAGTTCAAGCCGAACGTGCAGAAGGTCCGCGCGGTTGTTGATGGGAAGGTTGTCCGCGTCACGGTCAGCACGAAGGCCATCCGCAACGGCATGGTGGTCAAGCCTGCCAAGCGCAACTACAAGCCGAAGACGACCGCCGCCTGAGCGATCGCCGAGTCCGGCCAGAAATACGACCACGGGTCCGCGAGCTGCCGGTTCGCGGCCCGTGGTTTTCTTTGCGCACCCCCCCACCTTGCGGTTATCCTGCTGGAAACCGACGCGCGCAAGGAGATTCCATGCACCCCCGCCTGTATTACTTTGCACTCCCATTGCTGATCAACATCTCCGCAGCCTTTGCCAAGCCGCCCGCCACGCGGCCTGCTCCCCTGCCGGGCGACGAAATGATCGACCACTACCTGGCCCGTCTGGCCCGCGAGACTGAGGGGAGGGTTGAGAAGGATTTCAAGTGGGCTCATCGTTTGAGCGCGCCTGACTTCTTGGGGCCGGGGGGCGTCTACACGCAGAAGGGACATCTGCGTTACGAACTCCGGGCGATGCTTCACCTGCGGGACCCCAACCTGCCGGACCCCAACCCATCGGTCCCGCTCCTGGCGACGGTCACCGGATCGCTCGCTGGCAGCGGGTTCGTGGTCGAGAAGCTGCATTACCAGAGCCGCCCCGGGCTCTATGTGACCGCCAATCTCTATCGCCCCGCCACCACCAGGCCGGGAGAGCGGCTGCCTGCCGTCCTGTATCTTTGCGGACACAGCAACCAGGGACGCAACGGCAACAAGACCGCCTTCCAATCTTTCGGCATCTGGTTTGCGCGGCACGGGTACGTCTGCCTGATCATCGACACGCTGGGACAGGGCGAGATCCGGGGCATGCACCAGGGACTCTATCGGGATGGTCGGTGGTCGTGGGTGGCAAGAGGTTACACGCCCGCCGCGGTCGAATGCCTGAACGGCATCCGAGGCATTGACTACCTGGTCAGCCGGCGCGACGTGGACCCCTGCCGGATCGCGGTGACGGGCATGAGCGGAGGCGGCGCTTATTCGATCACCGTGGCCGCATTAGACGACCGGGTGAAAGTGGCCGTCCCGGTCAGCGGCGTTTCCGACCTGCTCTGGCATGTGGAGAGGCACGGTATCGATGTGCATTGCGATTGCATGTTCATGTACAACCTGGGATGGCCGTCGCTCCGGGCGCTGACGCTGATTGCGCCCCGCCCGATGCTGCTGATCAACAGCGACCAGGACCGTCTCTTTCCCATGGATGCCAATGAGCGACTTGCGAATCAGTTAGAGCGGATCTACGGCGCCCTGGGTGCGGGGGATCACTTCGATGCCGCCATCAGCATGGGAGATCACGAGTATCGCGCGGACATCCGCCGGGCGACGTACCGGTTCATCAACACCTGGCTGATGGATGATCCCCGGCCGGTCACGGACAGCGAAACAGGATTGCCTGAAGAAGAATATGATGCCCAGAAGAAGACCTGGGTTCAACGCCAGCCGCTGCGACAGGAGGATCTCCGCGTGTTCCCGCGGGACGAGGACATTCCCGAGGATCAGTTGAACACGAGCATAGACGAGCACTTTGTTCCCGTGGCCTCTCCACCGGAGCACCTGGGTGAACGGGACCATCTGGATTTTGCGGACTGGAAGAAGTGGCTGCGCGACCAGTGGCGGGCGGAGTGCATGGCGGACACGTCTGCATTCGGCAGCGACGCCGGCCGCAGCAGTGCATTTGCTGCGGGGTTCTGGCCGGCCAGGGAGGCGGGGCGTTTTCCATCGGGCACGCCGCGGCTGCAATCAGAGGAAGGGATTTACTTCGGCTTTCGCCTGCTCCGCGAGCCGACGCGCACGCAGCCCGATCGGGTTCTGCTGATCCTCACGGGACCCGAGGGCGCGTCGACCGAGCCGGCCTGGGTGGAACGCATCGCCCGACCCGAGGACATCATCTATCTCTGTGAAACCCGCGGCCATGGTGAGACCCGCTGGAACGAACCCAGTCCTCCCAACCGCATTGCCCGATCGCACCTGCTGCTCGGTCGGACGGTTGATCTCGGACGCATGATCGATGCGGGGGCCACCGCGGCCTATCTGAAGCAGCGGTACCAGGGCAGGCTTCCGGTACATCTGGCCGGGCGAGGCGCCGCGGGCGTCGTGGCAGGCTACACGGCGTTCTGGGATGAAGCCACCATTACCGGCGCCACCGTGATCGATCCTCCGAAAAGTCATCTGGACAATGATGCACCACTGTTCATCGGTATCCTGACGTTCGCGGATATCCCGGAAATGTTGGGGGCGGTAGCGCCCCGCCCTCTCACGCTCATTGGCGGCCCGGAGGAGATGGTCAAGCGGGTCCAGCGCATTTATGGAGCAGCCCGCGCCTTGGAGAAGCTCGAGGTTCTGGACTGACGTCGCTCTCCGAAGACTTATGCCAGCAGGATGTGGCCCCGGGGCCTACTTCCAGTCCAGCGAGTGGATGACGGCCGCGTTGGCGGAGGATTCGACACGTTCGACCGTGACGCGCAGGCGGGGTGTTTTCACGGCTTCGCCCTTCACCGTCGCGGCTGGTTGGTCATAGCTTGTCTCAAAGGGTCCGACTGTCCGCCAGGATTGGCCGGCCTCGTCCCAAACGTCGACTTTTCCGGCGGAAGGCAGACCGGTTTCGATGCTGACTTCCGCGATGCTCTCCGCTTGAGGCAGCTGAACCTCCAGCCACTGGGGCAATGAGACACCCGGCCGCGAAACCCAGGCCGTGTTGATGTCGCCGTCGATGGCGGCGAGTCCCTCCGACCAACCGGCACTGTCGCGCGTGCTGACGCCAGGACGGAACGCGGGTGCCTGCACCGCGGGCACGGCCAGCAGGTCATCGAAAACCAGGGGGGCCAGCCTCCCCATGGGCCGGTTGAAATCACCGGCCTCCACCTGGTGCTCGCCCGGTTCGAGGTTCAGGCGGGCGCCGCCGCTGCGGGACTGAGACTCCACCGGCTCCCCATTGAGATACCACCGGCGATAAGGATGATCCGCATCGATGGCAATCTCGACGGGATCCTCCGCCCGGATGGTGGCGCGAAACACGCTCTCCCATTCCAGGGCAGCGTCCACTGGCCGTGATGCCGCAAACACGATTCGCTGGTCAGCGACCAACCCGGTCCCACCCAGCATGAGGGCGTGCCGCGCTGGACGACGACGCTCCTCCTCCCAGACGGCGGCGAATCGCGCATCCGTTCGCAGGCGATGGTCACCTCCTCCTCCCCACCGCGCCGAAAGGCTGGATGCACCATCACGAACATCGATGCGCCAGCGCCCTGGGCCGGCCGGCTCGACCTGGACGGGCAGAACGCGCCCGTGGCTGCTGCTCGGGCAGCGGCACACGGTGAGAAACGCCCGTGCCTCAGCCGGTTCACCGCCGGCGAAACGCAAATACTTGCGCGGCTCATTTCTGCTATAACCGTCCTGCCGCGTCATGGTCAGGGGCGCATCGCAGTGCACCGTGATGGTCGTCGCGCTCGGGCCTGAACCCACGGTGAAGCTGTCCTGGCCTTCCGCCGCAAAGGGCTTACCGGGATGCAGCAGCAGATCGAATTGCCGCGGCCCTTTGCCGGCCAATCGATCGTGAACCGCCACCAGCCCGCCGGGCAGAAAGACCAGATCGCGTTTCCAGGAAGTGAGCCGGTCCGGGTATGCGGCAGCCAGTTCACCGGCGGCAACCGCCATCATCGACGTGCCGAAGGCCGTCAGCATCTTGCCGTCCGCCCGGGTCTGAGGTTGGTTATCCACGAGCACAACGTTATGAGCGATCGTCTGCGAGGAGTAGGTCCCGTATATGGAGCCGCCATAAGCGGTCACACCGGAGTCGATAAGGGCCGGCTGACCCCCGCTGAACAGGAACCAGGTGCCAATATCCAGATGGCCCCGGTTCTGATGGAACTTGATGGCCGCGACAGGGGCATTCGGCGCCCATGCTGTCCGCATGAGCGCCTGGCCGATGCCGCGAAAGGCACGTACCGGCACCTGGTTTTCGAGGGGTGCATCCGCGACCACGTCCGCGTACCAGAGCAGCGCTCGCGGCGTGGTTGGCGCAGGGACGATGTGGCGGTACAGCCAGGCAGCCCGGCCGTCGTCGCGGTGCTTGATGAGCGCGGTATACAACTCCAGGTAACGGCTCAGCGGGCCACAGTCCCCGAAGTCAACGATTGCCGACCTGACGCCGGCTCCATCCGGATAGTTGAGTATGCTCCAGGCCAACGGCTCGAGCAGTCGGAGCGGCACATCCGCAAAAAGATTCTCCCGGGTCTCGCGGCGCAGCCCATCCGCGAAGAACGAGACGTAGCGCATGGCGTAATCCATGTAGCCGATGCTCTCCTTGTATCCGCCATCGGGTCCGAAGTTGGGTTCCGAGGGGCCGATGACCGGGATGGGGTCTGGACGACCGGGCTTCCAGGGGTTGTCCACGTAATAGTCGCCGCCGCGGTCGAGCAGCCACGCGCGAACCCGATTGCGGCATAGACGCAGCCATTCGGCCGCTTCCTCGTGTTCGCCATGCAGCACCAGCGCCCCCACACCTGCACCGCCGGTGCAGACCATCACCCAGTTGCCGGTGGGCAACTGATGGCGCGGCAGCCGGGCGGCGGTCACGGGATCAACCCAGTCGTGGATCAGCGGCCGGACCCCCTTCTCGACCAGTGCGGCGCGGACTGTGGACCGCTGCTCCTCGGTGAGACTCGCATGGAGCAGGTCGTAGGCGGTAGCAACCGCTTCGGTCATCATGGCCGTTTCCAGGGCGGAGTGCCACGGCGGGTTGAAAATCTCAGGGTTGTCGAATGATGGGCCCAGCCAGCGTTCGTATGAGCAGGCGGTCAGCAGCATCTGCACGCCTTTTTCCTTCAGGCGTTGATTCTCCGTGACCATGGCCACGAAAGCCAGGTTGCCCAGATGGCGGTGGTACCACGCAGCCGCATTGCTGTAATAGCCATGCTGTCCGGAACCGGAGCGCGCATAGGCTTCGTCCAAGGGGTCTGCTTCGTACACGCTTATCGTTGCGTTAACCAGGTATTGCCAGCCGCGCCGCAAATGCTCGGAGCGGTCCACACGGGCTCGAAAGCGGGCGATCTCATCCGCGGTGAGCAGCAATCGCGGGTGAACGGGCTGGCGGCTCCCATGAACCCGCTCTTGGCCCTCCGCAACCACGGCGAACAGACGGTAGTTGGCGGGCGGGGTCCAATAGCCCTCGTCGTTGCCCGCGAAGACCCGCCAGCAGTATCGGCCGTCCGCCAGCGGCTCACCCAGGTAAGCGGTTGCCACGGCCGGCGCAATTCCCCCCGGCTCCAGAACCGTGAACTGCTCGAGGGTAACCGGTTCGGCGAAGCTGGGATCCCGGGCCAATTCGATACGGTACCGCGTGGCTCCATGGCGGCCGTTGAACAGAAAGACCGGCTTGCGCAGCGTGATGGCCTCCTGGTCCGACGGCCACACCGGCAGCGGTGGCAAAAACGGTCCCTGCAGGTCGGCAGACACCGGGACATCACCGGAAGCCGCCTGAATGGCGGAAGCCGAAAAGGCCAGCAGAGCAAGGATCACCAGAATGCCGTTTATGGGGGTTCGCTGTGGAATCAAAGAATCAAGTCCTGCAACATCAGAGTTCCGTTGTACCCCCTTGTACGCTCCCGACACCGCACCGTTGCACCCGGCCTGTCGAGCGGCCGCACCATCAAACCAGCAGAGCGCGGCGGCACATCGACTTCTGGCTTCAAAACGACCGCACCCGCGATTCTTCTTTCACGATGACTGCACAACCGACTCCCCTTGCACAACCAGCTCCCCCACAAAAAGACCGGCGTGACCGCCTCCCCTTCTTTCAAAGGGGGGGCTGGGGGGCATCGGAGGAGAGATCCCCGGCGGTCTACCTGCGGCGCGATTATATCTTCAGCCGCCCCAACGTTCATCTTATCGGACACATGCGAACGAGAAGGAAGCAGCGCCCAATACGTGCCACCCGGCGGTCCGTTCGCGATGATCTTTCTCGCAAGCCCCCCCTCGCGGGACACGATATATCAGCATGAATCCAAGCGCTACTCTGTTTGCATCGGCTGCCGCGCGCAAGCCCGTCGCGCCACCCCCTGAACCGCCTCAGGCGGTCGAACCGCCACCGACTGTCCG
>BTUC01000056.1:12212-23293 GCA_045863575.1 Phycisphaerae bacterium | reverse complement strand
CAGGGACCTGAGATTGAAGACGAACATCTATTCCAAGCTGTGCAGGCTGGAAGCCAATAAAGGAGAGTCATGCTGAACGAATGGAAAGACGCGGATGAAACGCTGCGAGAGATCGCGGTGATCGATGTGGTGCTCGGCGAGGCCTCGGGCCGCCGGCAGGAATCGCTGCTGGTGGTGGAGGAAGCGTACAAGCGGGAGACGGCCCACCTGGTGGCGAAGAAGGGTGAGCTGGTCACCGAACTGGAGGCCTTCTACAAGGCGAACCGCAAGAAGGTGGAGGCCGACGGGCGGCGCTCGATCGACCTGTTTTTCGGGCGGCTCGGTATGCGGAAGGGCAAGCCGACGCTGGCGCTGGCGAAGGGCTGGAAGTGGGAGCGCGTGCTCTACGCGATCAAGGAGCGCTGGTCGAAGAACAAGGACCTGTTGGAGTCCCTGGTCACCACGAAGGAGTCGGTGAACAAGGAGGGCTGCAAGAGCAGGCTGGACGAGGAGAAACTGGCGCTCGTCGGGCTGAAGGTGAAGCAGGAGGACGAGTTCTACTACGAGACGTTCCCCGAGAAGGTGGAGGAGTCGCGTCCGGCGGCTTGATTATGAGACGCCGCGCCGAGGAAGACATGGAACGCGTGGGGATTCCACGCGTTCACGGCCCCTTGTTCGACATGGACGAGGGGCCGTTCGCCCACTCCCAGATCGACCCGACGATGGAAGAAGTGCTGATCGGCTCCGTGATCTGGAAGCACAAGGGCCGGAACAACCCGATATCGATCGCGCGCCTGAAGGAGATGACAAAGCTGTCGGAGCGGCAGATCAAGGGCGTGGTGGAGCAGCTCGTGGTGTCGCACAAGCTGAAGATCGGCGGGCGGCGCGAGGAGCCAGCCGGGTATTTCGTCATCCGGGACGCGGAGGATCTGGCGGCCGCCGTGGGCCCGTATAAGGCCCAGATCCTGGCGATGTGGAGGCGTCTGCGCGTGCTGGAGCAGCCGGGGCTTCTGCGGGAGTTCCTGGGGCAGTTGAGCCTGGAGGACTGAATGGCGAGGATGACGGATATCGAATGGGCCGATGCGACTTGGAACCCCCTCCGGGGCTGCACGCGGATCAGTTCCGGCTGCATGAACTGCTATGCGGAGCGGATGGCGGCGCGGGGTTTACCGGGCTTGAAGTCGCCCACGACCGGCGAACCGTTTGCCGTTATGGGCAAGGCCGGTCCGGCCTGGACAGGCCGAGTTGAGTTGGTCGAGTCGAAGCTAACTGAGCCGCTCGGCTGGCGTAAGCCACTCAGAATCTTTGTGAACTCCATGAGCGACACCTTTCATGAGTCGGTGCCGTTCGACGAAATCTGTGAGATCGTGCGCGTGGCGAAGCACGCCAACCAGCACACGTTTTTGATCCTGACCAAGCGGGCGCGGCGGATGTGGCAGTTTGTTAGCTGGTGGATCTCCATTCACCATAGATGGCCGCGGAATGTGTGGCTCGGGATCTCGGCGGAAGACCAGCGCCGGCTGGAAGAGAGAATCACGTTTCTGCATTTCTTGACTCCGGCGCGGCGGTTTCTGAGCCTGGAGCCACTGTTGGGTGAGATCGACCTCAGTTGGCACCTGAAGTACTGCGAGGGGAATGTGGGCTGGGTGATCGTGGGGGGCGAGAGCGGGCCTGGAGCGAGAACCTGCGATGCGCGCTGGATCGAGGGGATCATCGAGCAATGCCGGAGCGCGGGTGTTCCGTGCTTTGTGAAGCAGATGGGGTCTCATCCCTTGCTCTGCGACGCGAAGGGCGGCAATCCCGATGAATGGCTTCTGCCGCTGAGAGTCCGCGAGTCCCCGTTTGTAGGGTCAGGCCCCGAAGGAGGTTTCAATGCGCGCTGTGAATGAGGACGAACTGGGCAGTCTATTGGAGTTGCCGGTTATCCGCGCCTGCCAGCGGAAGTGGAATCTGGGGCGAGCCGAGCACGGCCCTGTGTTCGTGGGCGATCCACTGGAGGAACTGTACGGCGAACTCGCCGACGCCCTCAATTACACCGATCAACTCGAATTGGAAGGCTACAGCAGCATGGAGACGATCCGCGACCGGCTGTTCCAATGCGCGACCGAGATCCGGGATCTGTGGCTGGAAAAACAGGGATTCCGCGACGAGTGCGTGTACCACCTGACGAGGAATGAGCATGCCTGACACAAAGTACCTGCGGGCGATGTTCGGCGCGGCCCGGGAACACGGCCTCACGAAGGAGGACCTGAACGACGCCGCGATGGTGGGCTTTCAGAAGGTCTCACTGCGGGATCTGACCAATGACGAGGCCCGGACGATCCTCGATGGGATCAGGGGGAAGAAGCGCCGCACGAATCACGGTGTGTCGGGGCACAAGCACAGCGATCGCGGCTACGCGATGGCGGTGGCGGGCCGCCGACGCAACGATGACAGCCCTGGCGAGTACATGGTCGCTGCGCGGGAACTGGAGATGCTGAGCGACGCGGCGGGCCTGCGCGGATGGAGCCGGGAGACCCTGGACACGTTCATCCGCCGCCAGTTGCACGGGCGGCAGATCCGCACGATGAAGGACTTCAACAAGGTGTTCTGGGCGATCAAGGCCATGAATCGGCGGGACGGGTTGACCGGCAAATACGACAGGCCCCGAGCAGAAACCCCGAAGGAATAGGCCATGGATGACTCCCAACTGAAACTCCCCTTTATGTTCCGGCTCCGCGAAACCGTGGACACCTCCACCGCCGCCCGGATTGCGAAGGTGAGCGAGGAGACCATCCGGCGTTGGTGTGACACCGGCAAGCTGCCCGCGTACAAGCTGGTGGGCCGGTGGCGCATCCACAGGGTACAGTTTATTCGATGGCTGGATGCATTGCAGCGCGACGTCGCTGAGTAGATCTTGAGTTCGGCGCAAGCCGATCCGCCCGGCCAGCAAAACGCCTCGGGGGAGGATGACCTGGCCGGGCGGCACCCAATCCCACAAACCAAACACAACCTGAAAACCGTCTAGCCTTGTCGCCTGGATCGGGCGACGCTGGGGCATGCGTTAGGACGGGCCATGACTGCCGGGGAGGCGCCTCCTCCGAGCCTCCCCGGTTTTTTGGACCCGCGAAAGGAGCACAGTGCCCCTGAAAGGTGAACAACTGAAGAGCGCGATGCGCGCCTACCTGGACGAGATCCGCGCCGCGGATCCCGAAACCCTGACTCATCGGCAAAAGCTGATGATCGAGTTCGGCGATAACTTCCTGGACCTGTTGCTCCGAGAGGAACGCGGGCGGAAGGATGAGCCGGCCGTGGCGAACGAACTGCTCGAATTGTGCAGGTCGTACAGGATGGGCATGCGAAATGGGGAATTGATTCAGACGGGGAAGTGACGCGGTGCCCGGACTCAACGACCTGGAACGACTCGCGCAGGGCCACGGGATGGCGGTGGCAATACTGCTGGTGGCCATACCAGCGTTGGCGCTGGTCATCGTGGCCCTGTGGCGCGAGAACAGACGGCTATATCAGCGAATCGAACAACTGCTGGAGGCCAGGGGCGAGATGTACGGAAAGATGCTGCTGGAGGCGATGCATGGTCGAGCAAATCGTTAAGTGGTTCCGTCAGCAAGTGCTGGCAGTGCGCTGCGCCCGCCTGCGCCGGCGGATGGCCCTGATGCGGCTCGACGGTGAGTTGCGGCTGTTGGAGATGGTCCGGGAGAACTAAGTGGCCTACGACGCCAAAGCTCGCGAATTCGCCTTCGGGTTCTACGCGCAGGGACTTTCCAAGGAGAAAGCCCTCCGCGAGATCCGGAAGGTGTATCCGGGCTTCAGTGGTGCGACTTGGGATGACTGGGAGCGGCGCTTCGACTGGAAGCAGAGGCGCGCCAAGAGTGACGCGAAGCTGGCCGATTTCAACGACCAGTGCCGGGACACAGCGCGTGCCCTGATGCTCGAACTCAACGAGATCCGGCAGCAGCTCTACAACCAGATCCAGGGCGGGAAGTTCGACAACCAGACGGTCTACGCCTTCACGAGCGTCACGAAGCAGATCTCGGATCTCGCGCGGCAGCATCTGGCCGGTCAGGACCCGGCTCGCGTGGCGATGGAAACGCTGCGGGCGGCGTTCGAGAAGTTCCTGGCCGGACTGCGGGAGATCGACGGCCTGGCGAAGCCTCTGGAATCGCGCGCCGGCGACGTGGGCCAACTGGTTGAGAAGATCGGCGTCGAGTTTGGCGCGGAGGCGCTCCGCTGATGGCGGCCACCCGGAAGCGCACCGCGAATGTGACGCCAGGGGAATTGGGGGCGCGCGCCGAGCGCATCCTGCGCGGCGCCAGGCCGGGCGATCAGATGACCAAGGCCGAGCGGGTGGCGCGCGGCCGTCAGGACTTTCAGTGGTTTTGCCGCTACTACCTGGGGGACTACTTCTTCTCCGAGCCGGCTGAATTCCATCGGGAGTTGAGCGAGCTGGCCGACCGGGAGCGCTTCATCGGGGCTGCGCCGAGGGAGCATGCCAAATCGACGGTGGTGAGTTTCGGCAAGCCCATCCATACGATTGTTTACAAGCTCAGGCGCTTCATCATCCTGATCCGTGATTCCAACGAAGTGGCCCGCCAGGCCCTGGACGACATCCGGCAAGAGCTGGAATCGAATGAGCGCATCCTGGAGGACTTTGGCGATCTCATCGGCAGCAGGAAGTGGGCGGAAGGCGAATTTGTCACCTCGAACGGCGTGAAGGTGCTCGGGCGCGGCCGCGGCCAGACCATGCGCGGGTTGCGCTACAAGCAATACCGGCCCGACCTGGTGATTGCCGATGACCTCGAAGACGACGAGAGCGTGGATTCGCGCGTGCAACGGGACAAGCTGGAGCGCTGGATTCTGAGGGCGGTGCTCGGCGCGATCGGACCCGCGGGCAGCTTCTTCATGATCGGGACCGTGATCCACCACGACAGCGTCCTGGTGCGATTCCTGAAGCGCAGCGACGTATTCCAGACGCGCGTCTGGCGGGCGATCCAGGATAACGGCAAACCTCTCTGGCCCTCGCGCTGGCCGCTGAAGCGGCTGGAAGCGAAGAAGATCGAACTCGGCGCGCGCCACTTCGCGACCGAATTCATGAACGACCCGGCCAACGAAGAGGACGCCATTTTCTCTCCCAATAGCTGGCGGCGATTCGAGGATGCCGATGTGGCCGGCCTGCGGATGGACAAGGTTGCCGCGATCGATCCGGCCATCGGGCTGAAGCAAAAGAACGACGACACCGGCCTGGCGGTCGTAGGCGGCCATGACGGCCGCTACTACGTGACGAAAATCCGCCTGAAGAAACTGAAGATCCAGCAGCAGGTGGATCTGGTGCTTTCGACGTGCCGCGAGGAGCCGGGTCTGCTCAAGTTCGGCTTCGAGACAGTCGCATATCAGGATGCGCTGAAGCAGATGGTGGAGGAGGAATCCCGCAAGGCGAATCTCCAGGTTCCGGCGGTGGCGGTGGATGACATCTCCAGCGACAAAATTCGGCGCATCGGCCGCCTTGCGCCGCTGGCCGAGCAAGGGCTGCTGTTGTTTCCCAGCCCCAAGAGCGCCTACTGGAGTCCGGATGTCGAGAAGTGCCTGGAGCAGTTCGAAGCGCTGGGCGTGTCGGCGAATTCCCACGATGACGGCCCCGACGCTGTCGAGCGTGCCGTTTCTCTGCTGCGCGGCCGCGCGTTGCGGAAAGTGAGGGCGAGGCTGCTATGAGCGGAGTGAAGGCCTATCTGTTCGATTCGCACGCCGGGCGCGTAGTTAAGCTCGACGCCCCGCTGCTGCTCGATGCCCGCTACGAGTCCGCTCGCTGGCAGCACACGCTGAAGGCGATGCAGGCGTCGGATGGCAGCGCCCAGGTGCCCACGGACGTCGGGGTGAGCCTGGACGGCGTGAACTGCGCGGTCCGGCCCTTTGATCTGACTCTGTTCGCCTATGCTCTCGTGGTGAACACCTACCATGCCCGGGCGGTGCGCGCGAAGGCGAAAGACATCACCGGGCGGCCCTGGCGTATAGCGGGTGAAGGTCCCGAGGGAAAGCGTCTGGAGATCGAACGGTTCTTCCGGAAGGCGTTCGGCAAGCGCAGCTTCGCTCAAGGCATGGGCTGCGTTTGGACAGATTACGAGGCTATCGGCAACGGATTCCTCGAAATCATCCCGGATCGGACCGGCCAGCCGGCCGAGCTGGCCCATGCCCCGGCGCCGGAGATCTGGGTCCGGTTGGATGGTCTCGGTTATGTGCAGCACAAGCAGGGCCGCTACGCGCATTTCCGGGACTACTTCGTCGAGGAGGAGCGCTACGCGGATCTGCCGGAGAAGGACCCTCTGAAGGCCAAATGGTCGGGCACATTCCTGACGCACTTCAGCCGCTACAGCCCCTGGAGTCCGTTTTACGGAGTTCCGGCCATCATGCCGGCGTGGAACGCGGTGGCCCTATGGACGCTGGTGGCCGAATATAACCTCCAGTTCTTCAACAACAACGCCATCCCCGACTATGCGGTGGTCATAGAGGGCGAAGCGGCCGAGGATGCCGTCGAGGTCATCCAGGAGTACTTCCGGACGCACCTGAAGGGGCAGGCGCACAAGACCTTGGTGCTTGAAGCGCCGAACGGATCGAAGATCCGGTTCGAGAAGCTCACCTCGGATTCAGCGCGCGAGGCGAGTTTCCGGCTGCTGCGGCAGGACTGCCGCGACGAGCTGCTCCACGCCCATGGTGTGCCGCCGCAGAAGGTGGGCATCGTCGAATCGGGAAAACTCGGCGGCAACTTGGCGACCGAGCAGATCGAAGAGTACAAGAACTCGATCGTTACGCCGGGCCAGGAAATGGTTGTCTCGGTGTTAAGCGAAATCATCGAGCGCGGGTTCAAGGTAAGCGACCTGTGGTTCGAATTCGAGGCCTGGGATCTCGATGACCGCGAGGCGAATTCCCGCGTCGACGCTACCTATCTCGACCGGGGCGTGCTGGTCCCGAACGAGGTCCGGCGGGAGCGATTCCCGGATCTGGATCCGTTGTCAGATGGGGATCTGCCCCTGGGTGGGGCCGCGGCGTTCGAGGCCGCCATTGAAGAGATCCAGCGGGAAGTCCGCAAGGCGGTACAACTATGATCGCCGCTGCGGCCATACTAACCGGCACGGCCCGCCTTCTCAGGAGGGTGAGGCGCGCGCGCCGCTTCGATCGCGTCCGCGCGTCCCGCAAGCTCTACCGCGAGGTGCTGACGTACTGGAGCGGCGGAATCGACGCGCTGTTTACGCATCTCCAGCACACGAAGGGGTGGGACCGGCTGGCGCGCCATGTCCAGGGAGACGCCGTCGACGCGGCTCGGGTGGAGAAGGCGCTCACGGAAAAGGACCGGCAACTGATTATCGACCTGCTGGCCGGCTTCAGCTATTACGACGACGTCGAGACAGTGGCCGCGGCGATCGTGGAGGCCACGAGGCAGGAGACCTTTGAGGAAGCCGCAAAATTCGCCTTGCGGCAGCTTGGCATCGCCGCCGCGGATTTCTCCCTGCGTAACGAAACGATCCGCGCGGCCTTGCTCGAACGGGTATCGGCCGAGATCTTCGCCACCCGGAACAACATCGCCGGCGTGATGGAGTCCATGGTGCGGCAATTCTACGAGTTGGGCCGCAACCCGTATGACCGGCGCTTCTTGGCCGATCTGCGCCAGCAGTTGGGGGACGTGACGATGGCGCAAGCGAAGCGCTTCGCGCTGACCGAGACGGCGATCGCGGCCGAGTTGGCGCAACTGGAGACGTTCCGGCGCAACGGCGTGCAGCGCAAGAAATGGAATGCGCTGGGCCAGAACACCCGGCCGTCGCACCAGGCGATGGACGGCGCCGAGGCGGGGATCGATGAGAAGTTCGCGCTGGCCAGCGACGACGGCAACACGTACCTCGCCGATTCGCCGAGCGATCCAAGTCTGCCGCCGCACGAGCTGATCAACTGCCGCTGTTGGATGTCGCCGGTAGTGAACGACGAGTTTCAGATCGACCCGGAAAGAATTTGGGAGGGACAATGAAGACACTGCTCTTGTTGATCAGTCTGTCCGCCGCCCTCGCGGCGCAGACCACGCTGACCCTTTCCGGCCCCGCAACGGCGCGGCCGGGGCAAAGTATCGATCTGGTACTGTCCCTGGCCGCGCCTGGACCGAGGCCGGCGGGCTTGCAGTGGACTCTCGAGCTGCCCGCGGGCGCGACGGCGGCGGCGCAGGCCGGAGCCGCGGCGGTGGCCGCCGAAAAGACCCTTTACTGTTCGGAGCAGGCCACGCTCTGTCTCCTGGCGGCCTTGAACCAAACGACGATGGCGCCGGGCGAAGTCGGGAAATACACGGTCACCGTGCCCTCCACCGCGGCAAAGGGGCTGTATCAAATTCCGCTGTCCGGCGTGATGGCCGCCAGTGCGCAAGCCGTGGCTCAACCGATCGCCCCCGGCCCCGTCTACGAAATCCGCGTCCTCGCGCGGTCGGACCTCAACGGCGACGGCGTCACGAACATGGCGGATCTCCAGCTGATACTCGACCAGGTATTCGGGCGGTCGCCTTGTAGCGACGACCAGAACGGCGACGGCCGCTGCGACCTGCTGGATGTGCTGCTGGTCGTGAGGGGGGCGCTCGACCAATGAGCCGCGTAAATCGATTCTGGCGCGTCCCGGAAGCCGGGGGGATAGGGAACCATGCCCCGAGTGTCCCAAAACGATTTGGGACAGGGTTCCGGGCCGGGAACGGGGTGCCTGGATGAGACGCGAAGTGAAGTTATCGATCCGGGTGGAGAAATCCAGCCAGGAACTGGGCATCATCTGGGGTTACGCCTCGGTCGCCGACCTGCTCGACGACCAGGGCGACGTGGTGCCCCAGGATGAACTGGTCAAGGCGGTCTACCAGTTCATGGAGGACTACTACTCCGGCCAGGCGGTGATCAAGGAGAACCACGAGCAGGCCGTGAAGGCGACCCTGGTCGAGTCCACGTTCCATTTCATCGGCACGCACCTGGCCTGGTTCGTGGGCGTGAAGCTCCACGATCCGGAACTGCGCGAGGCCGCCGCCAAAGGCGAAATCAGCGGGTTTTCGATCGGCGGCTGGTATCAGCCGGAAGAGGAAGGCGCAAATGGCTAAGACCAAGAACCTCGTATTAGAAGAGTTTTCGATTGTCCGGGGCAGCGAGCTGCGGCCCGCGAACCCCGGCGCCGTGGCCTTGGCGTACAAGGCTGAACCCACCAAGAAGGAGTCCCAAATGGATGAGAAAACCAAGGCCGCGGCGGCCAAGAAGTCGCTGGCCTCCCAGGTGGCCGACGCGGTGAAAACCGTGCTCGGCACCAAGGCACAGACCGTCAGAGTCAGCGAGTACAATCATGTCTCGCAATCGACGTCCCGCGAAACCATCGATGACGGGCAGGAAGACGCCTCCGGCGGATCCACGACCATCGTCATCACCGACGCAACGGCGGTCGAAAAGACCGAATCCGCGCCGGCGAAACCGGCCGAGGCCAAGGCCGCGGCCCAGCCCCAGGATTCCGCCCCGGCCGCCGATCTGGCCGAGGTGGTGACCAAGGCCGTCGAACCGCTGGTGCAAAGCGTCACCAGCATCGACGAGCGGCTGGCGGCGGTGGAGAAATCCAGCGTCGGCAGCAAGGTCATGAAGACCGCCGCGTCGGCGAACCCGAACGACGGGGCGAAGTTCCCCGCCTTCAAGTCCTTCCTGGAACAGATGACGCCGGGGCAGCGGCTCTCGAAGGCGGTCATCACCGCCCAGAACTGGCAGTACGGCCTGTCGGTCGACGAAGCCACGAAGTTCCTCCAGTACATCGTCGACGAGTCCACCCTGCTCAAGCGGATCCGCACCGAGTTCATGAACTCGCCGACGAAGAACATCGACAAGATCGGCCTCGGCAGCAAAGTGCTGGTGAAGGCCACGCCGGGCGTCGATCCGGGCGACACCGTCAGCCTCTCCGGGCCGACCCAGATCCAGCTGGTCACCAAGGAGATCATCGGGATCGTTTCGGTCGGCGACGACACGCTCGAAGACAACATCGAAGGCGACGCCTTCCTGCAGACGCTGTTGGGCATGATCGCCCGCGCGGCGGCGAATGAAATCGAGCAGGCTGCGATCCACGGCGACACCGCGGTGGCCGACGACTTCCTGCTCGACCGGTGGAACGGCTTCTACAAGAAGGCCATCACCGGCGGCTGCCACCGCATCGAGGCGATGGCCGACGCGGACCGCTACTGGCCCGGCGCGAACGGCGCGAAGGCGACGCGGGTGCTCAAGTCCCTACCGACCAAGTACCGGCAGGACACGCGGACGCTCGGCTGGATCCTGCATCCGGACGCGTATCTGGACTACAACGACGAGCTGGCCACGAAAGGCTACAGCGAAGCGTTCGCGTCCATCACCGGGATCCGGGACGTGCCGCTGCGCGGCATCCAGAACGTCCAGGTGCCCCTGTTGAAGACCGACATGGTGTTCAACTACGGCGAACCGGCCGTGGAATACACCAACGGCACCATCGTCATGCTGACCGACCTGCGGAACCTGATCATCGGGCTGCAGCGGCAGATCCGGATCGAGACCCAGCGCAATGCGCGCAAACGGGCGACCGACTTCGTGCTGACGATGCGCGGCGACGTGCAGGTCGAAAACCCGGACGCCATCGTGATCTACGATCACGCGCAGGTGAAGGCGGCCTAAGCGGTCCCCCGAGGGAGACACGTCTATGAGCAAATCGCCAACGAATTCGAAATCGCTCTTCGCCGTCTTCATGCTGGCGATGGGCAGCCTGGTGCTCGGCGAGCATAAGTTCATGCCGTTCGAGATCCAGCAGGTCCCGGCCTGGGTCAAGGATCTCGCCTGCCCGCGGACTACGCCCGTGAAATTCTTCGCCACGCGCGAGGACGCCGAAGCGGAAGTGCGTGCGCTGCGCGCCGGGGCCTCGAAAGCTTCGGCGCCGCAGCAGGAGTGACCGGCATATCCCCCCTGAACCGAGATAAGCATTGTCTCGCCGCGAACCGCGGGTTCGACTGGCGGACAAAGGCAAGACCAACGATTGGACCGGGGGGCGCCGCGGCGCCCCCTCTTGAAGGAATCTTTTCTCGATGAGCGCGCTCCTGCACAGCGTCG
>BTUC01000056.1:0-12202 GCA_045863575.1 Phycisphaerae bacterium | reverse complement strand
GATCCATCCACCGCCCGGCCTGGGGATACGATCACCCTTTATGGCGAGGCCTTCGAACCTGGCCTGATCGTGGTCTATGCGGCGCCAGGAGTCTCGGTGGAGGACCCGAACGCCGTCCTTGCCGGGAACGATGAGGCTACCAGCGTGGTGCCAAATCTGCTCTCCGGTCTGGCTGGTACGCTCCTGGTCAGTGTCGTCAATCCGGACGAGGGACCCAGTAACCAGGTGGCTCTCACGATACTGGCATCCCCGGAGGTGCAGGCGCCGGTGGAACTCTGCTCCGCCGGGGCGCTCAAGGAACTGTTGGGTGTTTCTCCGAGCGAAACGTTTGACGATGCGAAATTGCGATCGCAGATCCGGATCGCCTCGGCGCAGATCATCGCCTATTGCGGCCGGGGATTCACGGTGGAGGAGTACACCGAAAAATACGACGGGGACTCCACCTCCACGCTGGAACTTCGTCACACTCCGATCGTCGAAGTGCTTGCGCTGAAAATCAACGGCTTCGATGTCCCCACCGGTGAAGTCCTGATCTACAAGAACTGGATCCGGTTCGGAGGCGGTACCGGCTACGATGCCCGGCTCAGAGCCGCTGGCCGGATCTTTCCGCACGGCCTCCAGAATATCGAGGTCACCTACAGGGCAGGGTACGAGGAGGTCCCCGCCGAGGTCAGCGGCGCCTGCATGTTACAGGTGATGCACCTGGCGAACACGGCCACCAAGCAGGGACTAGTGAGCGAAACCAACCAGCAATCCGGGGTCACGATCAACTACGCCCAGGCTCAACTGGCCCCGGCGGTCCGGGCGGCCTGTAACCGCTGGCGCCGGCCGCGGATGGGGGTGAGCGCGTGAGATTCGAGTGGGACAACCCGGCGAAGCTGCTCGACCAGCTCACGAAGATGCTGGAGGAGCGGGCTGCGAAATTCGAGCGGATTCCCGAGCGCGCCGTGCGCCGCGCCGCACCCGAACTTCAGGCGCGCGTGATGGCGCTCACTCCCAAACGGACCAGTACGCTGGTGCGTTCAATCGGATTCCGCGTCGACCGTAATGCCGATGGCTCGGCCACGGCTGTCGTCGGTACTCATATGGCCTATGCGCCATTCGTGGAATTTGGCACCGGGATTTACGGACCAGAGCGCCGGCCGATTCTGATCACCGCCAAGCAAAAGCGCGGGCTTTTCTGGGGCGCCTACGACGCAAAGGGCAACCCGATCATCCGCCGCTCGGTCAAGATCCAGGGGATGAAGCCGCGGGCGATGTTCGGGCAGGCCGTGCGCGACTTCCTGCCCCGATATGAGGAGATCATCCGGCAGGAGTTGGCGCGGGAGGCACAGGCGTGATCGACTTCTACGCGCAGATCGAATCCGGCCTGCTCGCGATCCTGCAAGACGCGCCGGGCCTGACGGGCGTGCGCGTCTGGGAGACCGAGGTGCGCGAGGTGCTATTTACTGGCGAAGCGCTGAGTAAGGGTTTCCGCGGCGAAGAACTGCCGGCCGTCATGATCACGGCGGCCCTCGATCCCTCACGTTCCTCTCCATTCACCACCGGGCAGATCCAGTACAAGATCCCCGCGCAGGTTTTGATTGTGACGCGGGCGCAGAAGGGCCGCGATGCGCGGGCGGAAGCGCTCGGCCTGGCGCGCGCGGCCGAGGCGGCGATCCACGGCGCGCGCCGGTCGGACGAGTTGCTTGGCCCGAACACGTTTGTCACGGGCGAAGTGGTGAGCAGCTTCGTGGTGGTAGAGCAGAAACCCCTCTGCTTCGCGGTCGCCAGTATCGCGGTGGAGGTGACGAAGGTGGTCGAGCTATGAAAGCAATTTGCAGCGTTCCAGTGCAGATCTACGACGAAGGCCTCGCCGGAGTCTATCGGGCGGGCCAGGTCATCGACGGCGCGGCCGCGCGCCGCCTGGCCGAACGTTACCCCGAGTATTTCCGGGCGGTGGAGAAGCCGTCCAAACCGGCCAAGGCCGGAGAAAGTGAGCCTGAATAATGCCGAAGAACATCACCGGCGCCTGGCGCGGCTTCTCGCTCCAGGTGCAGTCCGCACTCGCGACCCCCGCCGCCGTGGACACCCTCCTGTATTTCGAGGGCGAGCCCATGGAGCCGGAGCCTGAGAACTTCTATGTGAACACCGAGGAGATCACCGGCGAACTGCTGCCGACGGCGAAGCGCCTCATCACGAAGAAGTTCGCGGGCAAGCACAAGGGCAAGGCGCATCCCCACCTGGTGGCCCTGTTCGCCTCGATGGCGATGGGCAAGGACACCGTCACCCAGGTAGGCGCGACTCAGGCCTACCGCCACAAGATCGAGATCGACAAGACCGTCGTCGAGCTGCCCACGCGCACGATGGTCGAGAACGACGGTCATGTCCAGAACCGGTTCCGGGGCGTCGCCTGCAGCGCCTTCACGCTCAGCGCCGAGCGCGGCCAGTTCGTCGAGTTCGAGGCCGATCTGATCGGCAGCGGCCACGAGGTGGCCGACGCGACGGCCAAACCCGCCCGCGTCGATGAGAGCTACCTGATCTATGGAGACGCCAAGCTGACGCGCGGCGGCACGTTCGACGGGGAGGTGATCACCGGCGGCGACGATCTCTCCGCGCCGCTGGTGCGCTTCTCGCTCGGCTTCAAGAACAACGGCCGGGGGGCGTATCTGTTCGGCGACCCCTCGGGCAACGTCGGCAGCTTGCGGCGCGGCAGCATGTACGAGGTGGACTTTGAGGCAACGCTCGAAATCGAGGATGCCACGCACCGGGCCGCGCTGCTGGCGGGCAACGAATATGTGATGTCGATCCCGATCATCGGCGGCGTGGCCGACGGCATCGCGAACTACACCATCGAGGCGATCCTGCCGCGGGTGGCCTACGCCGAGGCCAAGAAGGGCGTCGATGAAGGCACGCTCGTGGTCGCCGCGAAATTTGCCGTCATGGCGGATCCCGTTCACGGCGGCCTGATCCTCAACGTCATCAACCAGCGCCAGCCAAGCTACCTGGCTGTCGCAGCCTAAGGAAGGAAACAATGGCCCTCGCACTATCTTCGAAACAGCGGATTCCGATCTCCGTCGGAGGCGAGACGGTGACCATGATCTGCCGCCAGCCTACCGCGAAGGAGGTCTCCATATTTCTCGCGCAGCGCTTCGAGACCAAGCGGAACAAGATCAAGAGCCGCCTCTACGAGGCCCGGCCCGAGTTCGTGCGCAAGATTCTGCTGGACGTCGAGAACGCCCAGTACGAATCGGCCGGCGGGGAAATCCGGCCGCTCAATGCTCAATCCGTGCTCAGTGAGGAAGATCTGAGGCACGCCAGCGCGCTGCTCGGCCGCCAGGTCGAGTCCTGGCTCGATCTGATCCCCGACTCTTGGTTCTCGGCCGTCGCCATGAGGTTCGAGGACGCCGCCCCGGACGACGAGGACGGGGAGGGAAACTGACCGCCCGGGTCCGCGAGTACCTGGAGAGCGACATCGCCAAGCGGGAGGAAGAATGCAGAAAATGCCCATCGCGGCGGACCGGAGACCTCGACGAGGAGGGTTACTGTCCGGTCTGCCCGATGCGGCGCTACGACGCCCTCTACCCGGCGGAGTTTCGCGCCTGGGTGGGGGATCTCATCCGGCTGCACAACTGGCGGAAGGCCGGTTACGGGATTACGGAAGAATTAAGCGCGGAGCAGTGGGATGCGCTCGCCTTGATCACTCGCTGGTTCGAGGTTCGGGACGTCGAGGCGCAAATGGGGCAATTGCCGTTTCCGCGATCCAGATGAGGATGGAGAGCGCAGCGATACAGATCCACAGAACGGCGCGCCAGGCCATGAACAACAGTTCGATTCCCGCCCAGACGAACAGCGCGGCAACCATCCACAGGATGAGGATCGTGATCACGCCTTCATTATGAAGCGTTACGCGGAGAGAAACAATGGCACAGAACACCGTTGAAGCGAAACTGACGAGCAGCTATACCGACCGCATCAGCGCCGGCGTCGAGCGGACCAAGGCCGCGATGCAGTCTCAGATGCGCCAGATGGGCGCGTCGCTTTCCGCGTTCGCAAGTGCCGGTGTGGATTCCTTCGTGAAGGTGATTTCGGCCGCCCGCGATTACATCCGCGAACTGAAGGGCGCGGAGCAGTCCTCGAACTCCACGCTCGGCGCCATGAAGGGCCACCTGCTGACCCTCGGGCTCGCCGCCGCAGGCGCTGTCGTCGGTCTGGGCGCCTACATCCACAGGCTAATGAGGGACGCCTCGGGCGTGACCGAACTGCGCTTGGCCTATGAGGGCCTGGCGAAATCGGTGAACTGGTCCGCGGACACGTTCTACCGGCTGCGCAATGCGACCGACGGCCTGGTGCAGGACGCCGAGCTGCTCCGGAACGCGAATAAGGTCATGCAGGCGGGCGTGCGGCTCACCAGTGAGCAGTATGTCGAGCTGGCCGGAAACGTGAACCGCCTGGCGAAGTCGGCCCGGGTCGATGGCGCCCAGGCGCTGAATGCCCTGACCGAATCGCTGATCAAGGGCAACGCCCGCAGCCTCCAGGCGGTCGGACTCATGATCAACGTCAAGGATGCCATCTCCGACATGGCCGCCGCCACCGGCCAAAAAGCGACCGAAGTGGAGAACGCTGCGAAGGCGCAGGCGTTCTACAACGAAATGCTGGAACAAACCCGGGTTGCCGTCGCCCGGCTGCCGGAGGATTTCGTCTCCTACGCCGACATGGTGGGCCGCGTCGCCAAAGCCTGGCAGGACTATCAGCGGGACATCGCCGAAGCCGCCTCCAGAAGCGGCGTGATGCTCGAGCTGTTCCGCAAGCTGATGAAGGAGTTGAACGAGTTCGTCAAGTCGAAGGACGATCTCGATGCGATCACTCTGGCGACGAACCGCTTCGTTCTGGCCCTTATCCGGGGCGCGGCGGCCGCGATTGAGGTGCTGGAACTCCTGAGCTACGCCTGGGACGCCCTTTGGGGCGTGGTGAAAGTCAGTGTGAACGCTCAATTGGCGGCGATCGCCGCGCTCTCCTCGGCCGGCGCGAAAATGCTGGGGCGCTTAATGGAGCTGATTGCGATGTTGCCCGGCGAGATGGGGAAGGCGGCGAGGGAGCAGGTCGCATCGATGCGGCGCATGGTGGAGGCGAGCGAGGAGTTCGCCCGGCTCGCACTGCGAGACACATTCAAAGCTTTTGACGGCGTCGGCGACAACGCGGAGGCGTTGAGGAAGTTTGCCGAGTGGCTGCGGCTGACCGAGGCTGAACTGCAAAAGTACGCCAAAGCCGTCGTCACCGGAAAGGGCGGTACCGATGCTTTCGGACCAAGCGCCGATCGGGCCGCCGCGGACGTCAAGAAGCTGGCCGATCAGCTGAAGGAGTTCAACTCCATTCGGGATCAACTCGCCAGACGCTACGCGACTCCCGAAATGGAGGCCATCTCGCGCTGGGCGGAGACGCTGCAGAAAATCGAAGCGCTCACCCTGATCAGCGAGGAGAAGAAGAACATGTTGCGCCGGGCGGCCTACAAGAACTGGGTTGCCGAGATGGTGGAGATCCAGCGGGCCGCGTTCGACCGGGAGTATGAGGCCGCGAAGGAGCAAGCGGAACTCCTATCCGCGCTGGCGCGGTCGATGTCCGACGTGACGAAGCTGCCCCCGCCCCCGGCGATGACGCGGGAAATCCGAAACCTGGCCGACGATCCCGGCTATCGCGAGGTTCGGGAGCTCGAGCTGCGCAGACGGGAAGAAGAGCGCCGGATGCAGGAAGATCTGCGCGCCATGATCGATCGGAACACGCCGGAATGGCTGAAGCCGTACCGCGACCTATATGCGGAAGCGGAACGCCTGAACAAGCTCGATCTCAACCCGGTCCAATCGACGGTGCGGCATTTCCGGGACAACATGCTCGATATCGGGATGAAGATGTCACAGGGCTGGAGTTCGTTCTGGTCGGACCTGGTGACTGGACAGGAGAATGCAGGAAAGAAATTCATCGCGAGCTTGATCAACATCGTCGGACAGCAGTTGACGATCATGGCGATCGAGCATACGGCATGGGGAATCGGGGCCGCGGCTCTCGGCGATTGGGTGAAAGCGAAGCGTCATTTCGCAGCTGCGGCCGCGTTCGGAGTCCTGGGCGGCGTCCTGACCGGCATCTCCGCGAATCTCGCCCAGACCCGAGACGCCGGCGCTGGCGGCAGCTTCCAGCAGAACGTGGCGCGGCCGACGTCGAGTCAGCAGGTCCAGGTGATCCAGGTCGGCGCCCCCGGCGGCGCACAGACGCCCGGCGCGGCCGCCGCAGCGCCCTCCGTCCAGCGGGTGGAACTTTCGATCCGCCACGAGCCGGGCGTCATTGTGCGCGAGGTCTCTCGGAATATCAAGGGCAACGGCGAGCTACGGACGGTGATTCAGGGGGCGTCGGCCTGATGGCGAACTTTCCCGCCAGTCCGCGGCCGAGCTACCCGATTGAGGAGCGGGCGGCCGAGCCTGATGTGCTTGTAAGCCAGCATCGGGACGGCTCCGAGCAGCGGCGGCTGAAAGCCGCGGGCAAGGGTCGACAGTTCACCCTCAACTTCGGCAGTTCTCTCCCCATCACCAATGCCGAGCGGCAAGCGATTCTCAGCCATTACGCCGGCGAGAACGGCAAGCTCAACGCTTTCCAGTGGCAGCATCCGGAACGGACGTCGGAAACACTGACGGTCCGCTATTCCGAAGCACCCGAGTTCACGCACGTCGGCTACGACGCCTATGAGGGCCGCGTGGTCTTCGAGGAGGTGTCCGCGTGATTCAACTCTCTCCAGAGTTGCGGGCGGCGCTGGGTGCGACGGCGAACCAGCCGGTGGATCTGTACGAGTTGTATCTGGACAGCCAGACGCTTTATTTCTCCGACCAGGCCATCTCCTGGGGCGGGAATAACTACCTCCCGTATGTGCTTTCGCGGTCCGCGATCCGCCGTTATGACGGAGGGCAGTTTGACCAGGTTCAGGTGACGTTCTCGAACGTGGACACCTCGATCGCCGAGTTGCTCCTCCACAACGGCATCGAGGGCCGCCGGCTGGTGATCCGGAAGGTGGACCGGGACGTCAGCAACGATTCGCTCGTCCTGTTCAACGGTGTGATGGAGCGGCCGTCGGAAATCGACGAAGGGTCGGCGACGATCACCGCCGTGCAGTTGCTCGGCTCGCTCGATCACGAAGTGCCGTCACGGCGGTTCACCACCTTTTGCCCCTGGCAATTCAAGAGCTACGAATGCGGCTACGCCGGCGCGGAGAGTGAGTGCAACAAGAGCTGGGCGCGGTGCTCGGAACTCGGCAACACGAACCGCTTCGGGGGCTTCCGATTCGTCCCTCACTCAGGAACCTTCCAGTACCAGGAAGTCGAGAGCAAGCGCTTCATGCTGCTGTTTAGCAGGAAGAAGACGGTCACCAAGACGACGGCCTTCAACGCTGTGGATGACACCCCGTATGAAGTGCCAATCCCCCTGGTGATGGGCCGGGCCCAGATCGCCGGCATCCCGATTCAGTATGTGGACGAGGGCGGGGAAACCAAGATCCTGGCGGCGCTGGCCGTGGGAGCCTGCTCGAACATCACCTACATCAGGGCCAACGGCCAACTGGTGGCCTCGGCCACAGGCCACCTGGGGCAGCTCGGCGGCACCGGCTCCCAACTCGTGGATCCGCGCTTCCCGCAAGGCTACCCCTACAACCTGCTCTGTTATGTTGGCGTCACCGTACCGAGCGACGTGCGCGACGAAGATCCCGCGCCGGTCATCGATTGCGTTCTGCTCGGGGCGATCACTGACTTTTACGACACCTCAGGCCAATGGACGGGATTCGGCTGGACGGACAATCCGGTCTGGCTCACGCTCTGGTTCCTCCGGCTCAGCCTCGCGCAGGGTGGCATGGGATTCCCGGAAAGCTGGATCGACTTCGGCGTCTGCGCGGAGACCGCCGCGTACTGCGATGAGCTGATCGCAGACCCGACGAACGATCAAAAGATCTTCGCCCCGCCGAATCTCCCAGGATCGATGGAGGTGGGCGCCGATTACCAGCGGTTTCAGTCGACGGGCGTCTATGGACAAGACCCGCTGGTGGATGGCCCTTACGACGACTATATTCCGGGCGTGGATGACGACACGAATGTGACCCCGCCGGTGGTCATGGTCAAGCGCTTCACGATGAACGGCGTGATCGGCAGGGCCGAGAAAGCCGCCGATGTGCTCTTCAAGAAACTGCTGCCTTCGTTCCGGGGTTACGTTACATTCTCCAAGGAGGGGAAACTCCAGATCCGGACGGAGCGGCCCGTCGCGAACACGGCGATCGCCGCTCCGTCGAGCGCCGAGGCCACGCAGCTCACGGTACAGGAGAGCGCCGAATTCGCCGCCGGCGACTGGGTGCTGATCGGGGCCTTGACGGCGGCCGCCGAGGTTCGCCAGGTCAGCCAGGTTGGGGCCGGCGTACTGCATTTTGCAGTACCGCTGGCGGAGGCGCATGCCGCCGGCGAACAGGTCCACTTCATTCACAAGGCGTTCGACGACTCGAACACCATTGGCAAGATCGCCTATCCGCTCTCAGACCGGCAGGCCTCCACGAACAGGGTGACGGTAAAGTACGTCGACGCGCCGGCGGGCTTCGAGGCGCGCGAGGTCTGGGTGAACGATTACGAGCACCAGGCACAGGTGCACCGGGTCAATAACGAGGAAGTCGATGGCGCGATGATCGACTCCTACTTCCAGGCCTGGCGGATTGGCCAATGGGCGAGGGCGAAGGCGCGGGATCTGGGGCGCTTCGTTAGTTTTCGTTCCAACATCGGCGCGTCCCCACTGGAGATCGGCGACATCATCACCGTCTCCTCGGGGGAGCATGGACTGAAAAACGTTCCGTTCCGGGTAATTGAGATCGGCTTCGAACCGGATGACGAGGTCACGATCACCGGGCAGCTCTACGCACTCGGCATTTACGACGATTCGGCTCCCCAGGCCACTGTGGGCGTGCCGGGCGTCTTCCGGCCGGTCCTGCCGGGGCAACAGCCCGAGGTCGGCAGCGTGACGAACCTGCAGGCGCCAGTTGAGATCAAGGATGGCCGGGTACTCATCGGCCTACAGGGCACGGCTCCGGAGCACAGCATCTTCGCCGGATGCTACGCCTTCGTGGAGATCCCGAAAGAGGACGATCCCGACCCGGAAAATCCCGCCTATCCGGGCCAGCTCTACCCGCAGGGCTGGCACTACAGCGAGCCGAGCGAGCCGGGGGACGCGCGGATCTGGATCGCTCCGCTGGACCTGCCCGTGCCGCCGCGTGAATACCTGGAGAGTCTCGCCACCCCGAAGGTGACCTGGACGCTGTACGCGCTCTCGCGGACGTGGGGCTATGCCAACGCGTTCGTACGGCATACGGGCGTGAATCTGCCCGTGAATCACACGCCGTCGGTCCGGGTCACGCTGGACTTCACCGACTACCTGGCCGGGATCGTGGGCGACGAACTGGGGTCGGTGACGCTGGTTGGCAACCCGGTGATCGGACAAGGCGCGGCGGGCGTCGAAATCGAGCAAGGCTACATTCCGCCCTACCACGGAGTGGGGGACTTCTTCACGATCGGCGACTTCGAAGGCGTGGAAGTGGTCGCCGAACTGGCAGACGGAACGGTCCTCGATCGCGGCCGCCACCCCTACACGGCGAATTGGGAAGCGCCCGGCGAGAACGTGGACCACGTTCGAGTCACGCTGCCAAAGCCCGCCTCGCTGCCCGCGACGGTGTACCTGCACATGATGAGCTACTCGCCGCGGGACCGGCAGAAGTTCAAGAAGGTGCTTCACGACGGCGTGCCCACGGTGCATGGCCAGTACGCCATCGCCGCCGCCACGGTCACCGAGCAGTCCATCGAGCTCGCCGCGCCCACGATCCAGTCCGTGACGGCAGTTTACCGGCCCATTCCCGGCTCGATCGCCAAGGAGTGGCGGCTCAATATCAGCCTCTCGAACGTGCCCGCGGGCGGCGCCTATGGCGGGACGGTTTTCGATCTTCAGGATCTGGAGACGGCCTCGTGGTCATACGCCTTTCAGTCCCATACCGCGGGCAAACCGCACGCGCCGGTTGAGGATGGCGACTGGTGGAAAATCCAGCCGGGCGAGTCTCGGGAGTACAAAGTGCGCGGCTGGGCCTATTCGAAGGCCGACCCGAACAACCGCATTCAGACGAACGATGTCACGGTCCAGGTTTCGTTGCCGGTCGATCAGGTCATCCCGCCTGTGGATTCCGGATCTTTCAACGTGAGCGTCGACGGCTATACGAACGGCGAGGACGGCGAGCCTTACGGCAACGTCTCCGTCGCCTTCACGTTGCCGCAGGGCGCGGACATCGTGACGGCCTATATCTGCGAGCGGCCGCACGGCCACACACCCACCCCAGATATCGCTGAGTTCACCGGCCTGACCTCGTCCACCGGCACGAACTTCCAGACCTGGCGCCGCCGTCCGAGGGACGGCGCCCGCGTCTTCATCGCTTTGACCGCCGCCAACCAGGTGTCCGGCGTTTGGAGGCCGGTGGATGCGGCGGCGCCCATCAAGTGGGTGGACCTGGCGCCCTGGGGCTCGCCCGGCCCTGTCGTCAATCCCTCGGTCTCGATCCAAAATCAGCGCACCATCGACGGCGCAAAGTACATCGACATCGCCGTCAACTTCACGCCGCCCTCCTCGCCCGACTACTGGTACACGAAGGTCGGCCGCATCTGGCGGCTGAACGCGAACTTCGACCCGGTATCGGGCGAGAGCTACGAAAAGCACGGCGATTTCGGGGAGCGGGCCAGTTTCGTCATCGAGAAGGTGAAGCTCCAGAACGAGCCGCAGTACCAGACTTGGCGGTTCCGCCCGGTGGACTGGCGCGGCAACGTGGTCGAGGCCGACACCGCCACGGTCAACTTCACGCTGCCTGCCTCCACTGGGCTCGACCTCGCCCAGGTCAACCCCGCCACGGTGCGCGGCTTTGAAATCGTCAACGGGAAGTTCCAACCCAAACTCGGCCCGGATTTCATCGTCGATGCCCAGGGCAATCTCACGCAGTTCGCCGTCGATCTCGCCAAGGCCCACAACTTCGGCCCTGAGTTCACCAAGGACGGCGGTGTCCTCGCCATGCAGGGGATGGCCGTCAATAAGCTGCTCGCCGGGACGGCGCTGTTTTCGGGCGATGTTGTGTTCGCTCGGGACTCCGGCGGCAGCCTGGCCATCAACGGTGACGGTATCGTGGCGGCGCGCGGCGGCAACCAGATTGCGATCGGCGCCACCTCGGTCACCATCTCCGGCGGCGGCCAGGCGCTGACCATCTCCAGCCAGGGGATCGTGGGTAACGTCGGCACCTTCAACTCCCTCGTCACCTTGCAGGAGTTCCACGCCTGGCACGGCGGCACGCCGCTGTTCTCCGTGAATCACAACGGCATCAACTGCGGGGGCGTGCTCAAGGCCAACGCCGGGATCAGCGTTTCTGGCACCGTCACGGGTCTCGTGCGCAGCGTCAATGGACTGCAAGGGGATGTGACCGTCTCGGGCGGCGAGCAAGGCCCGCCCGGCCCGGAAGGGCCCCAAGGCCCTCAAGGCCCGCAGGGGCCGCAAGGACCGCCCGGCGAGAACACCAACGCCTGGCAGGTGACTTATGGCAACTGGAGCCATCCCCACGTCGCCAGTGCCCTGGATGACATTCTGCAACGACTCAACACGGCAGGGATTTAAGACATGGCTAAGATCACGATCACGTTTCACGAGGACGGCGACGAGCCTGTCCAGTTCGTCATCCCCGCCGAAGCCGCAGCCGCGATCCAGGCGCACGTCGATGGTCTGACGCGGCGGGAAATGCGGGTCGAAAACCACCGGGTCGTCACCCATCAGGAGAACCCCTTCGAGGGATCGAAGGCCAAGTTCTTCCTCCATGTCTGCAACGAGCAGATCCTGAAGCCGATCCTGCTGCAACACGCGCAGGCGATGCCAGCCATCGCGCAGCTTCGCGCCCACCAGGAAGATATCGAGCGGCAGATCAAGCAGGCCATCGAGCGCTCCGCGCTCGTCCGGGTTGAGGAGGGGCGGCGGTGAATCTGGAACAGATGAAGGCGATCTGGCATGAGGGGACGTGGGAGCAAGCGGTCTTCACCTGGGATGAGGCCAGTTTCCCATGGGAGCCGCAGCAGACGTATCAGGGTGTGAAGGTTCCGCCGTCAGAGACGAACAGGCCTGTGGGGATAGGCACGCCGGGGGG
>BTUC01000055.1:17648-23326 GCA_045863575.1 Phycisphaerae bacterium | reverse complement strand
CGGCCATAGGGTAAAGACGGATTCCGAGAGATCCTGAAACCCTGTGGCCGAGAGGTCGCAGGGTTTTTTTGTTGGTCAGGGTCTTTCGGCGCAGCATGACACCGACGGCGGCGGACGCTACCGCCCGCCCGGCGGTCTGAACGGCTGCCGCCGTCGGTGAACTCGGGTGGATCGCGCGCGGCGCGATGGATGGCCCTTCGATTCGCCCTCTCCTTTTGGTGGTTTTTCAAACAGCGCGGGCAGCGAACACGGAGATGCTGCGCGCCGAGCAGGGGCAGAAAGTGGGGTGTGCCATGATCCAGGAGCGAAACAGAGAAGCAGCCCGGTGGCTCCAGGAGCCGCTGGACTGGGAAGAGGAGGCTGAAACCGGGCCAAATCCGGGTACCGCCGCGCCCTTCGAGGATGCTCCGGTCATCTACTACATGGGTCGGCGTATCTACTTCCGCTCGCCGGAACCGGAGGATGAGCCGCTTCTGCGGCGGTGGGTCAACGACCCGCGCGTGTGGAGCACGCTCAAGTTCCGCGGCCCGCGCAACGCCATTCATCAACGGGAATGGATCGAGTCGCTGGGCAAGACGCGAACCGACCATACCTTCGGGATCGTGGTCAGGGAAACCGACCGCTTGATCGGCACGGCCGGTTTACACGGAATCGATCCATTCAACCGCAGCGCCACGTTCGGCCTCTGCATCGGCGATGCGGCGTTTCGCGGAAAGGGCTACGGCACCGAGGCGACCCGCCTGGCCATGCGCTACGGGTTCCAGGAACTGAACCTGAACCGAATCGAGTTGTCGGTGTTCGGACATAATTGGCGAGCCATCCGCGTCTACCAGAAGTGCGGATTCGTACACGAGGGATGCCTGCGGCAGGCCGTGTACCGACACGGCCAGTACCAGGACGAGTACAAGTTCGCCATCCTCCGCGAGGAGTGGAACCGGCTCGCGGGTGCGGATGGCCCCGACAGCACGTGGATCGGAGGTTGGGCAGAGTAAACGGGGCGACAACTCCGCGGTGCCGCCAGGAGCGGTTCCTGGAGATGACCGCGGAAATCAGGATCTGGGCCGCGGACGGCAGAACGCCCGCGGCCCACAAAAGAGCGTCAAGCGGAAGCCGGCCGATCGAGGGTCGGGAGCCAGTGTCGATTTTTGTGGAGAGTGGTGCCTAGGGTCGAAAAGATCGGTCGGCTTCCGAATTCAACTGGTGGCTCCCGACCCTCACATTTTATCCTCATCAACCTACGGCCGGTACGCCGCCGGTCGACTCTCATAGTCGGGGCCGGTGCGTCTGCTTCGGGCGTACCGGTCTCGTTTTCGCGTTGGGGAGAGTGCCGCTCCGGCCTACACCTTGTCCTTCACGCAAATCCCTGTAAAATCGGAACATGAAGGCGCCTTCAGATCCTTCGCTTGACAATCTGACTGGCTTCTGCCATGATGTTGCCAGATTCTGACAGATAACGGTCAAAACCTGCCGATATCTCGATCAGAGGACGATCGGCTATGGAGCACAAATGACCGGAGACGAGCGGCGACAGCAACTAGCGGACTCATTGGCGCGCCGCGGGTACGCCGATCTGTCCGTTTTGATGGCTGAGCTGGGTGTTTCCGAGTCCACCGTTCGTCGGGATCTTTCGCAGCTCGAGGAAGACGGCCTGGTGCGTCGGACGCACGGCGGGGCCGTCTACGTCGGCGATCGGTTCGGCGCGTTGAACTATGACGCCCGGGAATCAGCGGCGGTGGCTGAGAAGGAGGCGATTGGGCGCGCGGCGGCGGGCCTGATCCAGGATGGAGAAACCATCCTACTGGATGGCGGCACGACGACGTTCCAGGTAGCCCGCAACCTGCTGACGCGCTCGTTGCAGGTGGTGACCAACTCGCTGCCCATCGCCAACGTGTTGAGCAGCGCCCCCGGTATCGAGCTCGTGTTCGTCGGCGGGTTCGTATATCCCCGGACGGGCGTGGCTTTGGGGCCGTTCGCGGTCCAGACACTCAGTGCCCTGCACGTGAACAAGGCCATCATGGGCATCGCGGGCGTGACCGAGGAGGCGCTGTACAACGCCAACGTGCTGATGGTGGAAACGGAAATGCAGATGATGCGTTCCGCCGACGAGATCATCGTGGTGGCCGACCACAGCAAATTTGGTCGGCGCGGGCTGGCCCGCCTGGGCGGCTGGGATCAGATCGACCAGGTGGTGAGCGACGAGGAGCTCGAGGCGCGTTGGCAACAGGTGGTGCGGGATGCCGGAGCGGAGCTGATCCTGGCCGGCACGCACGTGACGTCCGGTGAGAGCGTGAAGAAGTAGCAATCGACAGCCCGCGGTCCCAGGACCGCTGCAGGCGCTGAGGACGAATCGATGAGCGTGATTGCACGAAACGGACTGGATCGCTCGATGGTGGAGCGCGTCGTACGCGAGGTGGTCCGGCAGCGGCTGGCCCCGGGCGGCGGTAATGGCTTCGCCTTGCGACAGGCCCCCAAGTTGCTGGTCAACATCTCCGCCCGGCACATGCACATTACGCAGGAGAACCTGGAGATCCTCTTCGGGGCCGGCGCCAAGTTGACCGTGCTGCGTAATCTGTACCAGGAGGGCCAGTTCGCCAGCGAGCAGGTCGTGACCGTCATCGGTCCCCGGCACCGCACGATCACCAACCTGCGGATCCTGGGGCCCTGCCGCACCCTGAATCAGATCGAGCTGTCCTTCACCGACGGCATTGCCATGGGCATCGACCTGCCGGTGCGCATGAGCGGTAACATCCAGGGCACGCCGGGCTGCATCGTCATGGGACCCAAGGGTCACATCGTGCTGGAGGAGGGTGTGATCCGGGCCCAGCGGCACGTGCATATGGGTCCGGCGGATGCGGAGTACTACGGCGTCAAGAACGGCGACGCGATGTCTCTGCGAATCGACAGCAGTTGTCCGGTCACCCTGGAAGGCGTGATCGCCCGCATCGATCCGGCTTTCAAGCTGGAGGTGCACATCGATACCGACGAAGGCAACGCGTCCGACCTGACGAACGCGAAATCGGTCGAGCTGATGAAGGCCTGATCTGAGCAGTTGAATGAGCGTGGTTGGCGTAGCGTGAATGGCAGGTAGTGGGTTGTTGGTTGTGGGTCGTTTCAAAGGTCGCTCAACCCACAACCTACAACCCACAACCCACACAGGAGTTTTCTATGGCACTCGAAGCGTTGGGCATGATCGAAACGAAGGGGCTGGTCTCCCTCATTGAGGCCGCGGACGCCATGCTGAAGGCGGCCAACGTCCGGCTGGTCGGCTACGAGAAGGTCGGCCGGGGTTACGTGACCGGCTTCGTGAAGGGTGACGTGGCGGCCGTCAAGGCGGCCACCGATGCCGGATCGGCCGCCGCCGCCAGGGTCGGCGAGGTGATCAGCGTGCACGTGATTCCGCGCCCGCACGACGACCTGGGAGCGATGATCCCGGGCGCCGCTGCCAAGGCACCGGCCAAAAAGTAAAGGGAAACAGCGGATACCAGTGGATTGACCTCCTCGCCCGTAGGCTGCGGCGATCGAGGTCAGTCCGGGAGTAATGGGCACATGAGCGATGCGATTGGAATGGTTGAGACGATGGGCTTCACCGGTCTGGTGGAGGCCTCGGACGCGATGGCCAAGGCGGCCAACGTGGAGATCGTGAAAGTGATCCAGATCGGCGGCGGCATGGTCACCACCATCGTCCGCGGCGACGTCGGCAGCGTGAAGGCGGCCGTCGATGCCGGGGCCGAGGCGGCCAACCGCGTGGGCGAGTTGATCAGCGCCCACGTCATTCCGCGCCCGCACGAAGGGCTTTATGGAGTCATTCTGTAATGACCAATGACGAAGCACGAATGACAAAGAATGAAGAATGAGCGAATGACGAATGACGAAGCTGGGGTTGCTCAGGACTTTGGGCATTCGGGTTTCGTCATGATTCTTCATTCTGGTTTCGACATTCGTCATTCTGGCAGGTGGTGAGATGATCGTACTGGTGGCCAATATCGGCAGCACGTCATTCAAGTTCAAGCTCTTCGACATGCGCGATGAGCGGGAACTGGCCCGCGGTGGCGTGGAGCGGATCGGGCGCGACGACGCTGTCGTGAAGGTTGGTGCGACAACCTGGACCGGCCGGATTGCCGATCACGGCCAGGCCATCGACCGGTGTCTGGCCATGTTGCCGGACCCCAAGCTGAAGCTCGACGCGATCGGGTTCAAGGCCGTGCACGGCGGTCAGATCTCCGGCGCGGTGCGCGTCACCGACGAGGTGGTCGCAACCATGTCTGAGTTCTTTGACATCGCGCCGGCCCACAACCCGCCATACGTGGCCGCGATGAAGGCATTCGCCGTCCGGCTGCCGGAGGTGCCCCAGGTGGCGGCATTCGAGACGGCGTTCCACCAGAGTATCCCCGCCTCGCGGACCACCTACGCGATTCCCTGGGAATGGACGCAGGCCGGCGTGCGGCGCTACGGATTCCATGGCGCCAGCCACCGCTACATCGCGGTGCGCTCGGCCGAGCTGCTCGGCCGGGAGAACCTGCGGGTCATCTCCTGTCACCTGGGCGGCAGCAGCTCCGTCTGCGCGATCGAGAATGGGCGGAGCGTGGCCAACAGCTTCGGCACAACGCCCCAGTCCGGCCTGCCGCACAATAACCGCGTCGGCGACATGGATCCCTACGCGCTGCTCAAGGCCCTGCCGCGGTTCGAACTGAGCTTCGAGGAGGCGCTGGCGGCGATGGCCAAGGGCGGCGGATTGCTGGGCATCAGTGGTGTCAGCAACGACATGCGCGACGTCGAAGCCGCCGCGGCCAGGGGTGATGAGCGGGCCAGGCTGGCCGTGGATGCGTTCGTCGAGGCCGTGCGGCACTACGTGGGGGCGTACCTGGCGGTACTCAACGGCGCCGATCTGCTCGTGTTCACCGGAGGGATTGGGGAAAACGGTATGGCTGTCCGGGCGGCGATCTGTGCCCGGATGGATTACGCGGGCATCGCCCTGGATCCCCAGCGCAATGAGGTTCGCGGCCAGGAGGCGACGATCTCCGCCGACAATTCGCGCGTGCGGATCATGGTGATCCCGACGAACGAGGAGCTGATTGTCGCGCGCCAGACGCGCGAGGTTTTAACCCGATAAGCGGCCAGCGGTCAGCGCTCGGCTGGCTGCGAGCTGACGGCTGGCTGAACGATGAATGCTGAACGCTAAGGAGCTTTTCAAATGCCACAGCAGGCAATCGGAATGATCGAGACGCGTGGGATGGTTTCGCTCGTCGAGGCGACCGACGCCGCGTTGAAGGCGGCCAACGTGCACTATCGCGGCTGGAAGCAGGTCGGATCAGCGTTGTGCAGCGTGATCCTGGAAGGCGACGTGGCGGCGGTGAAGGCAGCGGTGGACGCCGGCTCGGCCGCGGCCGCCAAGGTCGGCGAGGTGGTGAGCGTGAACGTGATCGCCCGTCCGCACGGCGATATCGACAAGGTCCTGCCGGCCGCCGGGTGACGTTGATCGGCGTTCGCCGGCGGGCAGCGTTCGATCCGCTTGGGCCGGGCGGCAAAGAGCCGCGGGGGGGGGGGGGGGCGGCGCCGGGGGGGGGGGGGGGGCGGTTTGGGGTGCGCGGTTTTGGGTGCGCGGTTGTGGGTGCGCGGTTGTAGGTGCCCGGTTGTAGGTGCGCGGTTGTGGGTGCCCGCCCCCTGACGGGGGCGGCTGG
>BTUC01000055.1:6980-17638 GCA_045863575.1 Phycisphaerae bacterium | reverse complement strand
TTGGGCGTTGTGCGGGTGGCGGGTGGGTGGGGGGCGCGGGCGCCCCCCCCCCCGCGGCTCTTTGGAGGCGCAGCATGTTCATCGGCAAGGTGGTCGGCAGCGTGGTCGCGACGCAGAAGGTCAAGAGCGTCGTGGGCAAGAAGCTCCTGCTCGTGGACGTGGTCAATGCCAAGGGCAGCGAAATGGTCAGCACGGGACGCTCGGCGGTGGTGATTGACACCGTCGGCGCCGGCGAGGGCGAGCTGGTGCTGGTCACTCAGGGCAGCTCGGCCCGGCTCACCGACATGACCAGCGATGTGCCCACCGACGCCGTGGTCGTCGGCATCATCGACGCGATCCAGATGGGCGGAAAGGAAACGTACAAGAAGCAGGGCTGACCAGGTCCACCAAAAGCCGAAAGCAAGGAGCCGCGGGCTTCCGCCCGCGCGGCCGTTCGGAGTTGGTGAACCCTGATTTGCCTGTTGTGTGGGACTACTTAGTGTCACCGGCGTTGTGTAGCGGCTGGCCTTGGGGCCTGCCGCTGCCTGGCAGAACGGACGCCACGGAGGCCGGCCGCTACGGAAGTAGCTGATCGTCGAAGGGACTGGCGGCTGCGGCAATTTGAGGATCTCATGAGCACGATCAATGAAGTGATTATCCGGGACGTCGTGAGCGAGGTGCTCACCCGTCTCCAGTCGGGCGGCACGCTGGTGCGAGGCGGTGCCGGCAGCAACGGCCGCGCCAGCGGCGGCGCTGACGGCCTTTTCCAGGACGTGGATTCGGCGGTGGCATCGGCTCGCGCCGCGCAGCATCGGCTGGCGGAATCCACGCTGGCCACCCGAGCCGCCGCTGTGCAGGTCATCCGCGACCTGTGCATCGAGAATGCCGACGCCTGGGGCCGCATCGAGTTCGAGGAGACCAAGATCGGCCGGCTGGACCACAAGGTCGAGAAGCTGCACACCGCGGCGCGCGTGCCGGGCATGGAGTTCCTCAGGACCGAGGCCGTCAGCGGCGACCACGGCCTGACGGTCACGGAGTACGCTCCCTTCGGTGTGCTCGGCGTGATCACGCCGGTGACGCACTCGATCCCCACGCTGGCCTGCAACGCGATCATGATGATCGCGGCCGGCAACACGCTGGTGGTCAACCCGCACCCGTCGGGCTGCCGCTGCGCCGCCATCGCCACCCAGGCGTGGTCGCGGGCCATCCGCGAAAAGACCGGCCTGGAGAACCTGATCTGCCTGATCGAAAAGCCCACGCTGGAATCGGCCGACCAGATCTTCAAGCATCGTGATATCAACATGCTGGTCGTCACCGGCGGCCCGGGCGTGGCCAGGGCGGCCATGGCCAGCAACAAGAAGTCAGTGGTCGCCGGTCCCGGCAATCCGCCCGTGGTGGTCGACGACACGGCCGACATCGATAAGGCGGCGGCGGGCATCCTCAAGGGCGCGGCCTACGACAACAACCTCCTGTGCATCGGCGAGAAGGAAGTCTTCGTGGTGGCCGGCGTGGCGGACCGCCTGCTGAGCGCGATGTCGCGGCACGGCGGCTTCCAGCTCAACCGCGAGCAGGTCGACGCCCTCACCAGGCTGGCCCTGCACAAGGATGAGAAGAGCGGCCACTGGCTGCCGGACAAGAAGTTCGTCGGCAAGGACCCGCAGGTGCTGGCCGATGCGATCGGCGTGCGCCTGCCCGCCGGCGTGATCTGCCTGTATGGTGAGGTGGACCGCTCCAGCCCCTGGCTGCCCTGCGAGCAGATGATGCCCTTCCTGCCGGTGATGCGCTGCCGTGACGTGGACGAGTGCATCGAGAACGCGGTGCATTTCGAGCACGGCTTCGGCCACACGGCCATCATCTGGTCGCAGACGGTGGACCACATGACCAAGATGGGCAAGGCCGTGGACACCACGCTGTTCATCAAGAACGGCCCGTGCATGGCCGGCCTCGGCGGCGGCGGTGAAGGCTATGGCAGCTTCAGCATTGCCACGCCCACCGGCGAAGGCGTGACTTCGCCGCTGAGTTTCACCCGTTATCGCCGATGCGTGATGGTGGACAATCTCAGGGTATTGTGAGAACTGAGACGGTTCTCAGTTCTCCGTTCGGCGGAGCCGGCGATGGTTTTAGGGCGCGTCGTGGGCAAGGCGATCTCGACGATGAAGCACCGGTCGTTGGCGGGTGCGCGGATGCTGCTGGTCGAGCCTATTCGGGCGGCTTCGCTGGATCCGGTGCTGGCGCTGGATGAACTGGGTGCGGCGGCTGGGGACATCGTCGTGCTGAGCAACGATGGGAAATTCGCGCGGCAGATGGTCAAGGACGGGCAGTCGCCGGCGCGCTGGTGGGTGATGGGCATCGTGGACGAGCCGGAGACGGTGAATCCCGACGCCGGCCTGTAGCGCGGCCGTGCTGCCGACAGGTCGTGTGGAGCGGCCGGCCTGGAGTGCCGGCCATCGGGAAACGAAACGCAGGAGTCAGTAGCGAATGGGACGTGCGGTCGTGACAGCAATTCTTCTCGACGAGATGCGGAAGGCCGGCCGGCCGATCCGTCTCCCGAAGAACGCGCTGATCACGCCGGCCGCGCGCGATTGGTTCAAGGAGCACCCGTTCCCGGTGGAGTGGGAGGAGACGGCCGCGCCCGAGCGGAACCTGGCCGTGGTGATGGACCCCAACGCACCGCAGATGCGCTCCATGCGCGCGGTGCTGGATAGGGCCGGCGGGCTCAAGGAAGTGATTGTTCCCGCGGCCGCGGGCGCCGTCCCCATGGTGGCGGCCGTCCGGCGTCTGTGCGGCAAGATCTTTCGCAAGGAGGTCACCAAGGGCGTGGTCTTCGCGGCCGATCCGGCCGTTCCGCTGGTAGTGGTGAGCAAGCATCACGGCCTGCGTGCGGCATTGGGTTCCAGCGTGCCGGCCGTCGAGGACGCCTGTCGCGAACTGGGCATCAATGTCCTGGTGATCGACGCCGCCGGCCAGGCCCTGTTTCAGACCCGGCAGATGATCGAACGGTTCCTGACCGGGCCGACCTCGCCCCCGCCGGAGATGCTGGCGGCCATCGAGGCCATCGAGTGGAGAGGTGGCCGTGAGGATTGGTGAAGTCATCGGCCGGCTCACGCTCAACGCGTGCGATCCGAGGATGTGCGGCGGGCGGTTCCTGATGATCCGTCCCCACGATCCGAAGTCGTTGCGGGAGAATGCCATGGGCGGTGGCGAGATCGTGATCGCCTGGGACGAACTGGGCGCCGGCCTGGGCGACCGGGTGGCATTCAGCGAAGGCCGCGAGGCGGCCATGCCGTTCCACCCGACGCCGGTGGCGGTCGATGCGTATGTGGCGTGTTTGCTTGATGATGTGACCTATGGGACGTAGTTGTTGAGGAGTCAGTTGTCAGTCGTCAGTTGTCAGTGGTTGGGTCAGTGGTCCTTTTGTCAGTAGTTCAGGTGTTCGGTTGATTTCGAACGAGATGTGAGCTTGCGAGGCCTCATGCAACTGACCAAAGGACAACTGACCCCACAACTGACTACTGACAACTGACCACTGACAACATAATGGTGCATTATGGTGAACGAGTTCAAAGTCAAACAACAGATCTGCGAGGTCGGCCACCGGCTGTACAACAAGGGTTTTGCCGCGGCCAATGACGGGAATATCTCCTACCGTCTGAGCGAAAACGAGTTTTTGTGCACGCCCACGCTGACTTCCAAGGGCGACTTGAAGGTCGATGACATCTGCAAGGTGGACATCACCGGCAAGCAGCTTTCAGGAACGAAGAAGCGCACCTCCGAAGTGCTGTTGCATCTGGAGATCTACAAGCTCGATCCAAATGTCAAGGCGGTGGTGCACTGCCATCCGCCGCATGCGACGGCGTTCGCGGTTGCCGGTGAGCCGATCCCTACGTGCATTCTGCCCGAGGTGGAAGTGTTCCTGGGGCCGATCCCCATGACCGTGTATGAGACGCCCGGCGGCACGGCCTTTGCCGAGACCGTCAAGCCGCACGTGAAGAACTCGAAGGTGGCCGTGCTCAAAAACCACGGCACGGTCTCCTGGGGCGAGACGCTCGAAAAGGCCTACTGGTGGACGGAGATCCTGGATTCCTACTGCCGCATTCTGATGTTGGCCAAGCAGATTGGCCGGGTCGAGCGGATCAGCGTGCCCAAGGTCGAGGAACTGCTCGATTTGAAGGAGAAGTTCGGCGTGGGCGTCGATCCGCGTCGTCTGGAGAACGCGGATTTGTGCGTCAATACCGAGTTCGGCCGGGGATTCAATTCCGCAGCCGCATGCGGTTGTGGCCCGAGGAGCAGCGCCTCCGACTCGGCGGGCGGTGGTATGTCCGCAGACGTGGACCTTGAAAGGATCGTTCAGGAGATCACCGATCGGATCATGGCGGCGGGGAAGTAGTGCTGAGTTGCGAGTGCTGAGTTCCGGGGTAATACGGCGTAAGCCCTGCAAGGTGAGGCTCGTTGCCTGCCAAGCCCCCACCCCGGCCCTCCCCCGGAGTACCGGGGGAGGGAGACAGAGCCCCGAGCGCCAGCGAGGGGTAGGTCGGAGCCCCGAGCGCAGGCGAGGGGGCCGAGCGAGTCGGCCGCAGGCATGAGCACTGGGTAACCGTCGGCCCCCGGTCGGCATGGACGGACGGACCCCGTAGAGGCGAGGATGACAACATGCGTCAAGCCCTGACGGTAGGCGTCATTTTGTGGAGCCTGGGGACGGCTGGCTGTGGCAGCCGCCAATGGCACCATTGGGCCTTGCACGACGTGGGTGTGGCCCTGCCGGACCTGCGCACGGACGATCGCGTGACCCGGCGTGCGGGCACAGCTTCCGAGCCGCTGGAGATCATGACCGGTGGCGGCGGGCAGACCGTGCTGATCGCATACGAGACGTACGACAACCCCCAGCGGACGGATGAGGAGTGGGGCCGCGCGTACGTGGTGGTCCTCGATGGCCCACCGGCCGAGGGACGGTTCGAGGTGACGCCGGAGAACGGCCGGTTCATCGAACACTCCGCCTTCCGCCCGGCGCGCCGGCCGTACGTCGGCCTGGACGGACACGTGCGGATCCTCTCCGTTGAATCGGATGGCGACGTGGTTGCCCATTGTGTGTTGCGAAGCTATTTGCGCGATGACCGTGATCCCGGCCACGTGTTTCGCGGTACGGTCCAGTTTGACACGCCCCGCGAGGTTTCCAGATTCCTGAACGGGCCGGGTATTCGATTGGAATAATCCCTGATGAAAGTGAGCATCATCGGTGGTGGTGGACGGGTAGGGGCGTGCACGGCCGCGGCGCTGCAGTGCGGTGGCGTTGTGGATCAGATTGCGCTGCTCGACGCCAATGCCGAGACGGCCGCGGGCGAGGCCCTCGACCTGCTGCACGGCGCGTCACTGGCCGCCGACCAGCGCTTCTACGCCGCGGATTACCCGCAGGTCGCCGATTCGGACATCGTGGTCATCACGGCCGGCTCGCGACGCAAACCGGACGAAAGCCGCCTCGACCTCATCAACCGCAACGTGCAGCTCTTCGCCGGGATCCTGGACAGCCTCATGCAGCACAAGCTGCGCGAGGATGCCATTGTCCTGGTGGTCTCCAACCCCGTGGACATTCTCACCCGGCTGGCGGTGGAGCGGACCCGCCGATGCCCGGACCGGACCATCGGCCTGGGCACGGTGCTGGACACGGCCCGATTCTGCTCGTTGATTGCCGAAGACCTCAAGCTCCCGCCTACGCAGGTCAAGGCAATCATCCTCGGCGAACACGGCGATACCATGGTGCCGATCTGGTCGGCCGCCACGGTCAACGGTCTGCCGCTGACCAACTGGCCGGGCATGACGCCGGCGCGGCAGAATGAGCTGTTCAAGAAGACCCAGGGCAGCGGCGCGGAAGTGATCCGCCGCAAGGGCGGCGCCGGCTGGGCCGTTGGGCTGAGTATTCGCGAAGTGGTGCACGCGATCGCCCTCAACCAGCGGCGCGTGTTGCCGGTCAGCAGTGTTCAGCGGGGTGCATTCGGCATCCAGAAGACAGCCCTGTCAGTGCCCACGCTCGTGGACCGCCGGGGAGTGGTGGCTCGCATCGAACTGGAGCTTTGGCCCAAGGAGGCCCAGGCGATCCGCAGCTCGGCGGCTGCTCTGGAAGAGACGTATCGCAAGGTGAAGACATGACTGCGAAGAGCCTCGACATCAAGCTGGCGAAGATCAAGGCCCATTCATCCAGCCGCGAGTTCATCATCGCGGACGCCAAGGACGCCGACATGGCCTTCGGCATCGCGTCGCCCGGTAAGTCGCCCGAGCATTACTCCCAGGAAGGCAAGTTCCGCAGCCTGCCCGAGTTCCGCGAGTGCATTCGCCAGGTCGTGCGCCAGGGGCTTGTTGACATCATGCTGATGTCCGCCCACACCAACGACCTGCTCACCATCCGCGAAGGTTTGTTCAACAATTCGCATGTGACGCCGGCCGCCCGGGCCAATGATACGACTGATGTGCACGTTGTCCGCGGTGGGGCCTACGTCACCGAGCCTTCCCGCCCGTTCCGCACCGCGACCATCGAGCAGATCCAGTGCGGCAAGGTCGAATGTGCCACCGACGAACGTGTCCGGGGTGCTGATCTGGGCCTGTATAGCGTGACCTTCAACAACGACCTCCAGCTCGACCAGCAGACGTTGGAGACCTACCGCGAGTTCCGGCTCGAAGCGGAGCGCAAGGGCTTTCGGCATTTTCTGGAGGTATTCGACCCTAACGCGCCTATCCGCCCGATCGCCGACGATAAGCTGGGTGGGTTCATCAACGACATGATTGTCCGCAGCCTGGCCGGCGTGCCCGAGTCCGGCCGTCCGCTGTTCCTGAAGATGGTCTATCACGGACCGAAGTGGACCGAGGAGCTGGCCGCCTACGATCCGCAACTCGTGATCGGTATCCTCGGCGGTGGGGCGGGCACGACCTACGACGCCTTCAAGCTGATCAGCGAAGCTCAGAAGTACGGCGCCAAGGTGGCTCTCTTCGGCCGCAAGATCAACAACGCCGAGCATCAGCTCGCCTTTATCGAGATGCTCCGGCGCATCGTGGACGGCCAGATCACGCCGGAGGACGCGGTCCGGGCGTACCACGGCGTGTTACAGGGGCTCAACATCCGCCCGCAGCGCAGCCTCGAGGACGACTTGAAGCTTCAGACAGCGGTGATGAGCTACGGCTCGACTTCGCAGGTCGCCGTGCCGGCGACGTCGACAGCCGCTCCGGTCAGGGCTCCGTCGACGGCTTCCCAGCCTGCTGCTGCTCAGCCCCCCGCCGGGGGTAGCGGCGCGGTTGGTGCGCCGCCGACTGCCTCACCCTTGCCCGCATCACCAACGCCGGTGAGAACGGGGCGGTCCGCCGCGGCATCCAATGGTTCACCCGAGTTCTCCAAGATGACTTCCCAGGAGCGTCTGGCCTACTATCGGGCGCGCCTGGCTGGGATGTAAGAGGTAATCAAACTCTTCATATGATCCCCATCATTCTGTTGACCATTTCCAACATCTTCATGACCTTCGCCTGGTATGGGCACCTGAAGTATTTCAAGGGCTGGCCGCTGGCCATGGTCATTATCGTGAGTTGGCTGGTCGCCTTCGCGGAGTACTGCTTTCAGGTACCCGCCAATCGCATCGGCCACGCCACCTTCTCGGCTGCCCAGCTCAAGACCATGCAGGAAGTGATCACCCTCATCGTCTTCAGCGGCTTCTCGGTCTTCGTGCTCAAGGAGGAGCTGCGCTGGAATTACCTGGTCGGGTTCGCCTTTATGGTCGGGGCCGTGTTCTTCGTATTCAAGAAGTGGTGACGCCCTTGCTCTGCTCGGCTGAGCTGCGTAGGATAATCGGGTCAACGCAGGAAAGGAGTCTCACTGCCATGATGAAGCAAATCCGTTCGGTCACGCTGTACAGCTTCACGGCCCCGCTGGCGCTGATGCCGTTGATGGGTTTTGGGTTTGACCAGATCGTACCTTACCTGAAGGGCGCCGAGTTCCGGTCCATCCTGGCCGAGATGCTCACGCAGCTCGTGTCCGGCGTCGTAGACGCGGCGATCATCGCGGCCGTTCAGAGCGCATTTGGCGTGACTTTCGGGGCTTGACCGGCAGTCCCCGGCCACCAGGGCTCTACCGGCACGGCCGATCCTGCCGCGCCCGGCCCACGTGCGGTTCACGCCCGGTGGCCGCTCTTGAGAAACGACTCCAGAAGGACTTGTGCGGCGACGGCGTCCTGCCTCGCCTTTTTCTTTTTCCGCGTCAGGTCGCGCTCGATCAACCGACCGTCGGCGGCGTGCGAAGTCAGCCGCTCGTCGTGCAGGTGGATGTCCAGCGCCCGTTCGCCCGTTGGGTTCGCCGTCGCGGTCATCTGCTGGAGCTGGTCCGCGAGCTTTCGGGACAGCTTGGCCTGGGGGCCTTCGGTTCCATCCATGTTCAGGGGCAGGCCGACCACGATGCCGGTGACGTCGTACTCATCCGCGACCGCCAGGATTGAGCGGGCATTGGCCTGAACGTCAGAGTGGGCCTCGAGCACGCGCAGTGGCGAGACAACGCCCGTGTCGGACGCGGCTAACGCCAGCCCGATGCGCTTGGTACCCAGATCCACGCCCAGAAAACGGCCGGTCATGTGCCTGGTCCCCCGTCGCGGCCTGGTTGTGGCGTTCGTTGCCAGATGGTCAGAGCTGGCTCGCCGTACTCGAGTACCCAGATTTCGTCTTCAGATCCCAGTTCGACGGCCAGGCGGTCGGCGATCAGGAGTTTGACGGCCTGCTCGCTGCGGACGGCCAAATCGCCGCCCAGACCGCTGCGCATGCGCAGGTCGTGAAAAATGATGCGGATCACCAGCAGCCGCTCGTCGAATTTGGCCCGGGAGGTCGGATGGACGAAGCGGCCGTCGATTTCGTAAATCGAGTAGCCGGTGAACATGCGGCTGGCGAACTCGACCCATTCCTCCAGGTCCACGCCCGCTTCCTTGAGGGCCTGCTGCAGGAACGGAAGACCGCGCATTCTTTGCGGATCGAAAAGTGTCTCCAGAATGTCTTGAAGTTTGGCGAAATACTCGATCTTCTTCGGGATCATGACCTCGAACATGCGGACAGGTTTCGGACCGACGATCGCATAAGATGCCATGAATCGTCTCCCAGCGGGGCGGCCGCCCTGTCCAATGCTATGCCGGTTGCGCTTCCTCAAGCTTTCGGTATGCCTGCTGCAGGACGCCGAGGAAATAGTTCATCCATGGCGTCGGGTCGTGCTGCGCTTCATGCCAGGCCTGCGAGCTCTGGTACAGCACCTCGTAATACCGTTCACGCGAGTCCTCGACAATCCGCTCCAGACTGATGTACCGGCCTACGCCGTATCCGTGGTGGTACAGGGCCAGCAATGTCAGCAGCCGAGATACGCGCCCGTTCCCATCGCGAAACGGATGAACGCACAGAAAGTCGAGCACGAGGTACCCGATGCTGACCAGCGGAGGGAATCGGCCCTGATTGTTCGCTTCACGATACAACAGGCAGAGATCGTCCACCGCCGCCGGCGTTTCCTGGACGCCGACCGGCCGGCAGCGCACCAGCGGGGCCTGGCCCGCACGCAGCTCAACGATCTCGTTGGCGACCCGCTTGTACTGACCGGCGTCGCCGCCACCCTCCTGGATCATCTGGTGCAGCCGTCGGATGAGCTCGGGTGTCATCTCCAACTCTCCCGCACGGGTGTGGATCAACTCCAGCGCCCGGCGGTAGCCCTGAATCTCCTGCTCCGATCGATCCTGCGCCTGCACGTCGCCGAACACCAGCGGCCGGAGCCGTTCCGGGGCGACGGTCACGCCTTCAATCCGGTTGGAGGATTCGACGCTCTGTACCATGGCGGACTCGCGCAGCCCGTCGAGCACCTGAGGTGCGCGCGAGGCGAAGGCTTGCTGGCGTCCGCGGGCTTCGGCGATTTCCGTGAGCAGCCACACCGTGGACGCGGGCAGGAGTGCCTGTCCCGTGCCTGCCCTTCGGAAGGAATTCATGGCGTCACCTGTACTGGCCTGGACGGGTCCGTTGCACCAGCTCCACGAGGTCCTTGATCTTTTGGGCGTCCTGCTTGCGGCAGATCAAGGTGGCATCATCCGAGTGAATAACGACCAGGTCCTCCACGCCGATAACCGCGATCAGGTGGTCCGACTCGCAGGCCAGGATGTTCCCTGAAGCGTCGAGCGTGACCACATTGGGTGCGGCCAGTGTGTTGCCGCGCTCGTCCGGAGGAAATACCTCCGCCAGTGCGGTCCACGCCCCGACGTCCAGCCACTGGCAGGTCATGTCCACCGACAGCACCCGCTCGGCTTTCTCCATGATGGCCAAATCCACCGAGATCCGGGGCAGGGCGGCGAAACGCTCCTGCACGACGGCCGCACCGCCCGGGTCGTGAAAGCCGGCCGCGATCTGGTGCAGACTCGCGGCCGTGGCCGGCTGATGCCTGCGGAATTCGTCGAGAATCGTCGCAATCCGCCAGACGAACATGCCACTGTTCCAGGCATATTCGCCGCTGGCCAGGTAACCCTCGGCGGCCGCGCGGTCAGGCTTCTCCTTGAACGCGCGCACCTCCCGGACGCCGGGAGCGACTTGTTCCCCGAGGTGGATGTAGCCGTACCCGGTATGCGCCGCCGTCGGCTGGATGCCGAAGGTCACCAGCGCGTCGGAGAATGCTTCCGCGGTCTCGAATGCTTTTTGCA
>BTUC01000055.1:0-6970 GCA_045863575.1 Phycisphaerae bacterium | reverse complement strand
GCTCGGCGGTGAAAACCCCCATCGTCCCGCCGGGATCATTCAATGCCAGCAGATGAGCGGCCAGACCGACGGCGTTGGCCGTGTCGCGCGGGCAGGGCTCGCCGATCAGATTCTCAAAGGGCAGCTCCGGCAGTTCTGCCGCCACCGCGGGCAGATAATCCCTGGCGGTGATGACGTGGATCTGTCCGGCATCCAACAGGCCGCTCAGCCGCTCGAAGGCCATACGCAGCAGAGAGCGCCCCTCAAACAGGCGCAGCAACTGCTTGGGGTGCGACCTGCGGCTCAAGGGCCACAATCGCGTCCCCGACCCCCCGGCCATGATGACGGCGTGGCGCATGGCAGCTCTCAGCATTCAGCGATCAGCACTCAGCCATGAGCGATCAGCACCGAACTGAAAGCTGACCGCTGGCTGCTGACCGCCGGTCACAACGAAATCGCCGGCTTCTCGAATCCGTGGCGGCCCATGAAATGGAACGTCAGGACCTTGCCGAGTTCGACGGCCGGCTGGTCATAGGGATTGATGCCCATCAGCTTGCCCATGATCGGCACCACCGATTCATACAGATAGATGAACTCCCCGATCGTCCGGGTGTTCACGTGCGGGAAGCGCACGGTCAACGACGGCCGGCCACTCTCGCGCATGGCCAGTTCGGTCGCCTTCTTCTCCGCCGCCAGCAGGCCGGCCAGCGTGCCTTCTTTGCTGCGTCCCAGGTACCCCATCGCTTCCACGTTCTCGAACGCCCGCGGGATGATGGAGTCAACCTCGAACTCCTCCACCTCCAGGAACGTGAACACCTTGTCGTTGGGTCCTTCTCGGTAGAGTTGCACCTGCGAGTGCTGGTCGGTCACGCCCAGCGCCTTGATCGGCGTCGGGCCGACAAAGGCGCCGTCGGAGGGCCGGATCTTGCCCAGGCTTTCGGCCCATAGCTGCCGGTACCAGTCCGCCATGTCCTTGAGTTGCTGACTGTAGGGCATCATCACGTGCATCGGCTTACCACGTTCCATGTAGAGGTAATGGATCATGGCGATGCGCGCGGCCGGGTTAATCATGGGGTCGGGTTCACTGACCGCCGCGTCCATGGCCGCCGCGCCGTCGAGCAGATCCTCCACGTCGATGCCGCACATCATGGCCGAGAATAGCCCGACCGGCGTCAGCACGCTGAACCGCCCCCCCACGCCGTCGGGCACGACGAGAGAGCGATAGCCCTCGGCGTCCACCACCTGCCGCATGGTGCCCTTGCCGGCGTCCGTGGTCACCATGATCCGCTTGCGTGCCTCCTCCGGACCCAGCGCGTGGATGAGCCGATCGCGCACGATCAGGAACTGTGCCGACGTTTCGGCCGTCTCGCCGGACTTGCTGATCACGTTCACAATGGTGTCGGCCCAGTCCTCCTCGACGAAGCGCATGACCGCTTCGAAGTGCACCGGATCGACGTTGTCCAGCACGAACAGCCGCGGGCCCTTGCGGGCCGGCCGTGAAAGGAGGTTGTAGGTGGACGGGTTGAGCGCCGACTGCAATGCGATATTGCCCAGCGCCGAGCCCCCGATGCCCAGTACCAGCAGGTTCTCCGTCGAGTCGCGCAGCTCGGCCGTGAGCTGCTTCATTTCCGCAAGCTGGATGCGCTGGTGGGGCATTTCGCGGAACCGGTGCGAACCCTGAGTCCGTTCCGCCGCGATTTCCTGAAGGATATCGCGCACCCGCAGCTCCAGCCCGCGCAGGTCGTTCTCGGTAAGCTGGTGAGAGCCCAGCCGATCATCATGGATGAACTGCGTGTCCAGCGTCAGTGCGATGTTGTTGCTCATGCTCAGAAATCCGTATCCTGGTACCGTTCCACGTATTCGTCGTCCCCGTCCTCGAACTCCACCGGCTCCAGCTTCGCGTACTCCAGCACCAGGGTCATCTCCCCGTGCGCGTTGAAGCGGACGCCTGCGTACGTCTGGCGGCTGCGCGGCTGTATCCACACCAGCCGACCGATGCCGTACTGCGGATGTCGAACCATCTGGCCCTGACGCCACTCGTGAAAGTCGGGGGCCGGGACCGCGCCTTCCGATGCGTTATCGTACCGTGCCAGGCCGGCTTTATCGACTCGGATCCGCTCGACCCCTTCTTCAGGCAATTCGTGCAGGAACACCGACTGGCTGGTCCGCTGGGTGATGCCCCGGGCATCCCGGAATCGGGCGTAGCTGATGGTCAGGGCCCGCCGGGCCCGGGTCATGCCCACGAAGCACAGCCGACGCTCTTCCTCGATGTCACCGCCCTCCTGGCGGCTGCGCTGATGGGGCAGCAGCCCGTCCTCCACGCCGGCCATGAACACGGCACCGAACTCCAGCCCCTTGGCGGCGTGGAGGGTCATGAGCGTGACGGCGCCCAACTCCGGGTCGATCGCGTCCGTGTCGCTGACCAACGCCACCTGGGTCAGCCAGTCGCCCACTGATCCGCCGCCGTCTGCTTCCTGCTGGCGGTCGTACTCGGCTCCGGCATTGATCAACTCGTCAACGTTCTCCAACTCGCTGTTATCTTCGCTCGTGCTCCAGCCGGCCAGCAGACCGCTGTGGCGGACGACGTGCTCGATGGCGTCCTTGACCAGACCGCGTTCGACGACTTGCATCAGGCCGGCCATCAGCTTCGCGAATTCCTTCAGGTTTTTGGACGCCCGCGAGATGCCGGGAATCTGATCGGGGCTGGCCAGCAGCTCCAGCGCCGGACGGCCGGTTTCCAGGGCATGGGCGAAAAGCCGGTCCACCGTGGTCTTGCCGATGCCGCGGGGCGGCGTGTTGATGATCCGGGCCAGTGCCACGCCGTCCAGCGGGTTGACGGCCAGCTTGAGGTAGGCCAGGACGTCCTTGATCTCCTTGCGGTTGAAAAAGGCCACACCCCTGGCCACCTGATAGGGAATGTGGGCATCGCGCAGAGCCGCCTCGATGTGCCGTGACAGAGCGTTCGTGCGGTAGAAGATGGCCACGTCACCATAGCGGCCCCCCGATTCGGCATGCTGGCCGATGCGGTCGGCGATGTACATGGCCTCGCCGGTTCCATCCTCGCATTCCACCACCCGAACGGCGGGCCCGTCGGGATTCTGCGTCCACAGCTCCTTTTTCTTGCGTCGGCGGTTGTGCCGGATCACCGCGTCGGCCGCTTTCAAGATCTGCGGCGTCGAGCGGTAGTTCTGTTCCAGTCGGATCACGTGGGTTTTCGGGAAATCACCCTCGAATTGCAGGATATTGGAGAGATTCGCCCCGCGCCAGGCATAGATGGACTGGTCCGGATCGCCGGTCACACAGAGATTCTCGTGCTTCAGGGCCAAACCCCGTGCGATGAGGTACTGAGCGTGGTTGGTGTCCTGGTACTCGTCCACCAGCACGTATCGGTAGCGCTCCTCCAGGTGCTCGCGCAGTTCCGGGTCGTTGCCCAGCAGCAGGGCGGCCCTCACCAGCAGGTCGTCGAAGTCGAGAGCGTTGTCCTCGGCCAGTACCTGTTCATAGGCGCGGTAGATTCTCGCTGTTGCCCGGTCCTCCCACCCTTGGATCCGCTTTTCGTATTCCTCGGCCAGGATCATCGCGTTCTTGGCCCGGCTGATCTTGTTGAGCAGGCGTGCCGGCGTGAAGTTCTCGGCCGATACGCCGGTGCGTTCGATGGCCCGCTTCATGGCCGATTGCTGGTCGGATTCGTCGTAAATCGAGAAATTGGGCTTGATGCCGGTCCTATCGCCGTACATCCGCAGCAGGCGGGCACAGAAGGAATGGAACGTCGCGCAGGTCAATCCGGCGCCAACGTCCAGCCGTCGCATCCGCTCGCCCATCTCGCGAGCAGCCTTGTTGGTGAACGTGATGGCCAGGATATGCCGCGGCTGTGTGATCGTGCGAGCCAGGTACGCCGCTCGATGCGTGATGACCCGGGTCTTGCCGCTGCCGGGGCCGGCCAGCACGAGCAATGGTCCGTCACCATGTGTGACAGCCGCCCGTTGCGGTTCGGTCAGTCCCACCAGCAGCTCATCCGGTCCCATGAATCCTCCTCAGATAGACGACCAAACGGTGACGGCCGGTGTCTCCCCTGTGACGACCGATGTTCCACCTGTGGCGGCCGGTGTTTCCGCTGTGACCGTGTTTCACCGGGTAGCGGCCGGCGTCTCTGCCGGTCGTTGGGGTACAGTTGCGTCTTTCGCCGGTTACTGCGTCGTGCCCGCTTGAGTTCGTCCGGGATGGCGGTTCATGTTCAGTGCTCACCGCAAATAGCCTGCCCCGGCGGGAAAACGTCTCTCCTTCGGCCACTCAACCTTGAACGCTATATAGCGGCACGGCCGCCGAAAATCGAGCTGACGGGGCCTTTCGCACGGAAGTGCCGGACCTCGGCCCTTGCTCACTTTCCGCTTTCTCACGTTCTCACTTTGCCACATTCTCACATTCTCACTTTCCATGCACCGCTCCTCACACGTATAGCGTGGCTGGCCAGATGCGAGCAGGGCTTCCCGCCTCCGCTCACGCGGGTTAAGCTCTCGATATGTGGGTAGCGATTTTCGGTTATCCCGATTCCCCGGTCACCGCCCTGGTGGAACGCCTGGTGGTGCTCTTGCTGGTGGTTCCTTGGCTCATCCTGATGGTCAGCTCTGCTCCCGGGCCCGCCTCGCGGTATATCACGGCCGCCAGGCTTGCTTTGATGTTGTATCTGCTCGATCGCATGATGTTCGATCTGCAGATGTGGGGACCGATCGCGCTGGTGGTATCCGCCCTGTGGGCTGCGGGTTTCACGCGCCATCCGGCCTGGCTGGCGGTGGGGGTCCTGTTGACGGTGCTGCAGACCAACCTCGGACCGGCGGCGCCGATACGCTATCTCTCGCTGCTGTTTGTGGCCGTCGGACTGCTGGCCGCCGGGCCGCGCCGCGTTTCGGCACCTGACACCGCGTCGAGTTCAGATCAAGCGACCCACGCCACTGAAAGCCAGCGATGGCCGGTGGGCCGATGGGGCCTCTATGCTGCCGCCGCGTTGCCTCTGTACTGGTCCGCGCAGGGGCTCACTCAAGAATACTTTGCCAGGTTGGTGTTGACCGGCATGGTGGGCTGGTTTGGTGTGCAGTTCGTCTGCTGGAAGGCGGGGCGGACTGCCCGCGGCCGGCTCCTGCGTATCGCCGCGGCAGCGTCCGGTGTGATCGCCAGCCTGCTGGCGCTCCTGCTGGCGGGTGAGCTTTATTTCCGGCACATCTACGATGCGTCCGACGCGAACGGCGAATTGAGAACTTCCCGACGGTGGGGGCAACGGCACGTTCGCTTCAACAGTTGGGGCTATCGGGACCGTGAGATCCCGCCTCCAGAGAAGCTGGATGAGCTGACGCGTGTGGTCCTGCTGGGCGACTCATTCGCTTACGGCTGGGGAATTGCCGAGCTGTCGGATCTGCTGGGACCCCAGTTGGAACGCGCGCTGGTCGGCAGGGTCACTCCCGCCCCGCGCGTGTTCATGCTCGCCTTTGGCGGCATCGACACCCGGCGTGAGATGAGCATCTTTGCCGAACATGGGGTGCTTCTTCGACCCCGCGTCGTCGTTCTCATGTACCACCTCAATGACACCGATACGCTGGTGCCTCGGCCCCGGATTCCCCGCATCGCTTCCGCGACGCTGCGCCCGCTCACGGATAGCAGCGACTGCCTGGAGTTTCTTCTCTGGCAGGCCTCGCTTCGCCGTGCCGCCGCCGGATGGACGATACACGATCTGCCCGGAATCAGAGTCTATCAGGACCCCACCCTGTTTGCCCGCCAGTCGAACGACCTGCTTGCGCTCATGTCTCTGATCCGCGAACACGGGGCTAAGCCGATCGTGGTGTTGTATCCTTACCTGAGCGCCCCCACACAAGAGGGCCCCCAGCGCGAAGCGCTCGACAAAGTCACGGCTCTCCTGGCCCAGGCTCAGGTGCCGGTCGTCGATGTAAGCCGGATCGTTGATGTCACGGACCGGCGGTATCACGCCAACCCGTTCGATCCACATCCCAGCCCCGCGCTGCACGCGGCCATCGCCCCCATCCTGGCCGACAAAGTCCTCGGCTTGCTGGAGGACCCTCCTGCCACCGAGACCGCGCAGTAATCCTTGCCGTTGCACCGGCTGTTCCGTTACGCTGCACGCCCATGAACATCATCGGCTTGGGCACGGATCTGATCGAGTGCGCGCGCATCCGCGACGTCTGGAGCCGCCATGGCGACCGGTTCGCCGAGCGTGTGCTCACGCCCGCCGAGCGGGCCTACGTGCAGACTTACGGCAGCGACATCGTCCCGCGGGTGGCCGGGCGCTTCGCCGCGAAAGAGGCCATCCTCAAGGTGCTCGGCACCGGCTGGCGCGGCCAGATCGCCTGGTGCGACATGGAGATCCTCAACGACTCCGCCGGCCGGCCGTCTGTCACCCTCACCGGCGAATGCCGCCGCGTGGCCGACAAACTGGGCATTACCCGCATCCTCATCTCCATCACCCACACCGAGAACTACGCCTCCGCCACGGCCATCGGCATCAGCGAGGCTGCGTAGCGGCGACGGATGCTGCGATCTGTTCAGAGCCAACACAAAACTGTAGCGGCCGGCCTCCGTGCCGGCCGTTGCCGCTTTGCCTCGTCGGCGCAATTGGCTATTGCCACAGAGCCCGCTGAGCTCGCAGAGGGATGGAGTCGTTGAACTGCATGCGGCGGCCGTACAGTCAAATGCTGTCTATGCTGACTGAAGTCCTTGTTTCGATGATTCCATGCTCTGCCCCCGAGTCGCTTTCGTTGCCGCCCTTAGTTAAACTTCTGGCATGTGGTCAGCCGTTCTCGGATATCCAGACCCGTTTTGGATGGCCCTTGTCAAGCGGCTGATGGTTATTCTCCTGGCTGGACCTTGGCTCGTGCTCGTGGCCAGTTGCCTTCCAACGGCCGTTCCGCGCTGGCGAGCGCTGGCACGAGTAGGCTTTCTGTGCCTGCTGCTCGATCAGCTCATGATTGACTTCCAGATGTGGGGG
>BTUC01000054.1:3777-23362 GCA_045863575.1 Phycisphaerae bacterium | reverse complement strand
CCACTGCTCTGTGAGCAGTGCGGGAGTAAGAGGAGCGTCCTTTGTCTCCCAGTCACTGCTGGCACAGCAGTGGCACACTCAAACATCCACGGGGTCCATTCGAAGCGGGACATCCTCTTCTCCCGCCCAGAAGCCCGCGCTCGACCATCGCCACTCGGTTGGAAGGCGGACCAGTCCTCGACGAGCTGGGTTCAGGTGAATGTACTCGATGACCTCGTAAAGCGTCTTTACGCGGAAGATGTTTTCGTCGTAGCCGCCGCCCGGCTGCCAGAAGCGGAAAACGGTCCGCGAGGGGTATTGTACGGTCAGCCGGTCAATCCAGCCCTCTTGCTTTGTCTCCACCAGGTACGCACGGGCTTGTTGACTGACTGAGCGCTTCAGGGCGGCCAGGATGTGCCGCATGTGACGGGCACCATCGCGCGGCTGGAATACGACATGAACCTGTTCGGGCATGATCACGTACGCCCACAGGGCCAGATTCATCTCCCGACGGGTGCGGTCCAGCGACTCGATGACCCAACGTCGGCTCCGATCCTTGCTGAGCAATGCCCAGCGGTGTACGCAGGAATAGGTCAGGAAATGAGCGTCCCCCGGATTCTCCCACGCTCGCCGCATCTTGCGAGGAAGGCGCTCCATGGTCCGTATGCTACCACAGGTAGTGGTATACAACCACTGCTGGCACAGCAGTGGCACACGGGACCTCCGTGGTGTCCGACACTGCTGACACAGCAGTGGCACACCCACCCCGACCACGGCACCGCATAACTTGAGCACGGACGCCGCAACGTGTGCCACTGCTCTGTGAGCAGTGCAGGAGTAAGAGGAGCGTCCGTGGGTCTCCAACACTGCTGACACAGCAGTGGCACACGCTCTGGTTGTATCTCCACGCTCCCTGGCGTCCCAGCACTGCTGACACAGCAGTGGCACACCTTCCAGATCGGCTTGGCCCAACTGGGAAGACGCGCAAATGCATGCCTATGGTTAAGTATGGCCGCAACCAGACCATTCGGGCGGGACATCATCGTGATCGGCGCCTCAGCCGGGGGGATTCAGTCCCTCATCGAACTCGTTCGCTTGCTGCCGCGGGACTTGCCGGCGGCCGTGTTCGTGGTCATCCATATGTCCCGCGATAATCCGGGCATACTGCCGGACATCCTGAATCGGGCGGATGGCCCGCCTGCCGGCCATGCGGCGGACAAGGAGCCGATCCGCCTCGCCCGCATCTACGTCGCCGGTCCGGACCGGCACCTGCTCATCAGGCCCGGGCTTATCCGCCTGACCCGCGGCCCGCAGGAGAACGGCTTCCGACCGGCGGTCGATCCACTCTTTCGGACCGCCGCACAGTCGTACGGCCAGCGGGTTGTGGGCGTCGTGCTCTCTGGAAGCCTCGATGACGGCACGCACGGGCTGATGATTGTCAAAAAGCAGGGCGGTGTCGCCATCGCTCAGGATCCCCACGAGGCGATCATCCCCAGTATGCCGCAGAGCGCCATCCGCAACGTGGAAGTGGATCACATTCTCACAGTGGCCGAAATGGCCCCACTGCTCGTGCAGTTGGCACAAGAACGAGTCATTCCCGGAGGGGGTGCCATGACGCAAGAACCCCAGCCTGATCCCGCGGAACTACAGCCCGGAAAACTCGAAACCGGCTCCATCGACCGACCCCCCTCGACTTACACCTGTCCCGAGTGCGGCGGTGCTCTCTGGGAGATTTCCGAAGGCAACCTGCTGCGCTTCCGCTGCCACGTCGGTCACGGGTACACGGCCGACGGCCTGCTGCTGGACCAGTCCCGCCACCTGGAGAGTGCCCTGTGGGCGGCACTCCGGTCTCTCGACGAGACAGCGGCCCTGCGCCGCCAGATGGCCCGCCGTGCCCTGCAGGGCAATCTCCTGGCTATGGCCCAGACCTACGAACGGCAGGCCGAAGACGCTGAAACCAGGGCCGCTTTAATTCGCAGTGTGCTCAGGAATGGGGAAACCTCCGAGCCCGGTTCACCCAGCATCGGAGACGCGCCCTCCGTCCGGAACAAGAGGCGTTCGCCCCGCGAGGCATGAGCCGCTGGCATTGATGTCTCACCCGTGTTACAGTGCGCTGCGAGGCGGCAGCAAGCCATTCCGAGCGGCCACTTCTCGCTACCGGTGAAACATGTCCAAGAAGAAATCCAGACCCAAGAAACCAAGGCCGTTCCGGCGCTCAGAAAAAGGCGACGGGGTGGCCCGCACCAGCGGCGGTGAAGGCGTAAACTCCGAGGTTGTCGGTACTCAAGCAGAGGATCAGGCGACCGAAGCCCGCAAGCCCGGGCTGACGCTGGTGGGCATCGGTGCCTCGGCGGGCGGGCTGGAAGCCTTCACGAGCTTGATCGAAAACCTGCCGGCCAACACCGGGCTGGCCCTGGTTTTCGTCCAGCACCTGTCTCCCACCCACGAGAGCATGCTGCCGCAGCTTCTCTCTGAGAAATCCAGCCTGACGGTCGTCCAGGCCGCGGACAACACGGTCATCGAACCCGACCACATCTACGTCATCCCGCCCAACACGCAGATGGGCTTCCACGACGGCCGGCTGCGCCTGACCCCACGACCGGAAGGCCGCTCCCGCTACACGCCGATTGATTACCTGTTTCAATCGCTGGCGGAACACTCCGGCAACGCGGCCATCGGCGTGGTGCTCTCCGGCACCTCGTCCGACGGGGCGGCCGGGCTTCGTGAGCTCAAGGCGGTGGGCGGAATCACCTTCGCCCAGGAACCCGGGACGGCCCGCTATGACGCCATGCCTCGCGCCGCCATCGCCACCGGCGCGGTGGACCGGGTCCTCGCGCCTCAGGAAATCGCCAGCGAACTCGTGGAAATCTCCCGGCATCCCTACGTCCGACACATGGTGGTCGCCACACCGGGCCAGGACATCCCCGTTCTGGATGACAAGCTGCCGCGGATCTTCGCGCTGCTGCGCAGCGCGACCGGCGTCGATTTTACCCACTACAAGTTGGCCACCATCAGGCGGCGGCTCCAGCGGCGCATGGCCCTGCACAAGATCACCAGCGTCGATCGCTACCTTCGTTTTCTCCAGGAGAACCCGCCCGAGATCCTCCAGCTTTACCAGGATATTCTCATCCACGTGACGCGGTTCTTTCGAGAACCGGATACCTTCAAAGCCCTGGCGGATATCGTGTTCCCGGAGATCATCGAGCGCGCCGGCGGCGATAATGCCATTCGCATCTGGGTCCCGGGCTGCTCCACCGGCGAGGACGCCTACTCCGTGGCCATGGCCCTGCTGGAGTACCTGGGTGATGACGCCCACAGCGTTCCCGTTCAGGTCTTCGCCACCGACGTCTCCGAGACGGCCGTCGAACAGGCCCGCGTGGGCGCCTATGCCGAATCCATCGAGGCGGATGTCTCACCGGAACGGCTGCGGCGGTTCTTCACCAAGGTCGACGGCCAGTACCGGATCAGCAAGCTGGTGCGCGACCTGTGCGTCTTCGCCCGCCAGGACGTGACCCACGACCCGCCCTTCTCCAAGCTCGATCTGATTCTCTGCCGCAACCTGCTCATCTACCTCGGCTCGCACCTGCAGAAGAAGCTGATGAGCATCTTCCACTACGCCCTCAAATCCACTGGCTTTCTGGTGCTGGGGGCGGCGGAAACGGTCGGCGCGGGGACGGAACTGTTCCGGTCCGCTGACCGCAAGCACCGCATCTATCGCCGGCGGGCGACCGAGGCGGTCCCTTCGTTTCAGTTTCCACTGGAGTATGCCACCCGCGCCCCGCGCGAGCGCACCACCTCCAGGGAAAGCCGCGAGGGTGCCTCCATTGTGCGCGACGCCGACCGGATAGTCCTCGAAAGGTACGCTCCACCAGGCGTGATTGTGACCCGCGACCTGCAGATCGTCCACTTCCGCGGACAGACCGCTCTGTACCTCGAGCCCGCCCCGGGTGACGCCAGTCTCAATCTGCTCAAGATGACCCGCGAGGGACTCCTCCACGGGTTGCGTGCGGCGATCAATGACGCCCGCAGGCAGGAGGCTCCGGCTCGCCGTGAGGGTCTGCAAGTCCGCACCAACGGCGGACGCCGACAGGTCGCTGTCGAGGCCATCCCCCTGCAGGGAAGCGGAGAAAACCAGCACCTGCTGATCCTCTTCCACGACGCGGGGGCGGTTGCGGAAAGCGCGTTGAGTACGCCGCCAGCCGGCAGCGAAAACGGGGCCGGCCAGACCGCGCTCGACGAGGCCGCCGTCCGGCGGCTCGAGCAGGAGTTGGCCGCCAGCCGGGAATACCTCCAATCGATCATCCAGGACTTGGAGGCGGCCAACGAGGAGCTCCAGTCGGCCAATGAGGAGATTCTCTCCAGCAACGAAGAGCTGCAGAGCACCAACGAAGAGCTGGACACGGCCAAGGAAGAGCTCCAGAGCACCAACGAGGAACTCAACACGCTCAACGAGGAACTGCAGGGCCGCAACGAGGAGATGGCCCAGGTCAACAGCGACCTCACCAACCTGCTGGCCAGCGTTCAGATCGCCATCGTCATGGTCTCCAGCGATTTGCGCATCCGGCGCTTTACCCCCATGGCCGAGCGCGTACTCAAACTGATCCCGTCCGATGTCGGCCGACCCATCAGTCATATCAAGCCGAACTTCGAGCTGTCGGACCTCGATAAGCTCATCGCCCAGGTCGTGGACAACGTCACCGTGGTCGAGCGCGAAGTGCAGGACCGCGAAGGCTCCCGTTACCTGCTGCGCATCCGGCCGTACAAGGGCCCCGACAACCGCATCGACGGTGCCGTTCTGGCCCTGTTCGACGTTACCGCCACCCGCCGGCGCGAAGCCGAACTCCAGGCCGCCCGCGGCTACGTGAAAGCCGTGCTGGGCGCTGTGCCGGAACCGTTGCTGGTCCTCGATTCGGCACGCCGCGTGCGGATGGCCAACCGGGCGTTCTGCGATGTTTTCCGGTATTCCCCCACAGACATTCTCGATCGCCAGATCCTGGAAATGGGCGAGGGGGAATGGAACACGCCTGAGCTGCGCGCGTATATGGAGCGCGCCGGTGGCACGGTGGATCAATTGGATACTGAACCGATGGAGCTTCGCGGCCGAGACGGCGTGCCGCGGCGCATGCGGATCAGCATCCGCCGCATTGAAGGACTCCTGGAAGGCGACACATCGATGCTTCTGATGTTCGAAGACGTGCGCGCCCATCGCGACGGCAAGGCAGTAGAATAGAGGGAAGGGCGCGCCCCGACCGGGCAGTCTGGCGCGTGAACCGGAATGATCAGGCTCCCAAGGCGTCGGGACGATGCCCATAGGCAGCAGCACCCCGACGGCTGTCTCACTGTCAGAAGTGGTACCATGGCCAAGTCACCGCAAGACATGACCAGGACTGAGCTGATCTGCGAGATCCAGCGGCTGAGAAAGGCGGCTGCGCCGGCTCCCGCACTGCAGGCGGTGACCCATGACCTGGCGGTGCATCAGGAGGAGCTTCGCGTCCAGACGGATCATCTCCAGGCCACGCAGCAGGAACTGGAGGCATCCCTGAACCGCTACGCGGAACTCTACGATTTTGCGCCGGTGGGCTACGCCAGCCTTGACGGCAAGGGCGTCATCACGGAGATCAACCTGACCGGCACCACCATGTTGAGACTGGAGCGGAAGCGAATCGTCGGCATGCCGCTTCTGAGTTTTGTGATGGAAGAGGATCGGCGAATCGCCCTGGAGCACCTGAACCGCTGCCGGCAATGCTGGCCGGGAGGGCAGGTCCGCCACGAGCTGCGCCTGCGCAGCGGCTTGCCCATCGAGATCTCGACGCGCATCGTCCGCCGGTGGGAGGAATCGGCCGAGTGTCGCTGCGCCCTGATCGACCTGACGGAGCGCAAGCGCGCCGAGGAGGCCCTCCGCCAGGCGGAGCGGCTGGCCTCGCTGGGCACCATGGCCGCCGGCATCGCCCACGAAATCAACAACCCGCTGAACGGCATCATGCTGACCGCGCAGTACCTGCAGCAGATCGGAGCGGATGAGACCAACCCGGAAATCATGTCCGGCCTGTCGGCGATCATGGATGAAACCCGGCGCGCCGCATCGATCGTGAAGGGCATCCTCCGCTTCTCGCGTAACGAGCGAACGGCCAAAGTGTCCGGCGATCTGAACGAGGTGATCCGCAAGGCCGTGCAACTGGCCAGCGTGTACCTCTCGGAAGTCAAACCGAATGTCACGTTGGAGCTGGCGGACCGGCTGCCCCCCATCGCCTTGAACACAACCGAGATCGAGCAGCTCTTCGTCAACCTGATCAAGAATGCGGCCGAGGCCGGCGGCCCACAGGTCCACATCACGGTGCGCTCGTGGGCCTCCCCGGGTGGCGCCAGCGCCGAGGTGGAAGACAATGGCCCGGGCATCCCGCAGAAGAGCCTGCCGCACGTCTTTGACCCATTCTTCTCCACCCGCCGCCGCGAGGGCGGCACCGGGCTGGGCCTGAGCATCTGCCACGGCATTGTGGCCGAGCACGGCGGCACTATTGCCATCCGCAGCCGCCCCGGCGAAGGCACGGCTTTCACCGTCCACTTCCCGGCGGCCGCGCTGGCAAATACGGCCTGAGTTGTCGGGGGTCAGTTGTTGGGTCAGTGGTCAGTTGTTGGGTGGGTTGTCCTTTGGTCAGTTGCCGGGGAGATGTGAGCTCCTGGTAAACGGTGTGCCACTGCTGTGCTTGCCACGCCGAAGCCGGTTCGCGAAGGCAGGTCAGCAGTGGTCGTATACCACGAACGTGTGCCACTGCTGTGTCAGCTTGCTGTTGCCCACATCTTCTGTCTCAGCATTCGGCAGAAGTGCCGGATTCCGCCCCGCAGGGCGGTAGTCACAGAGCCGAGGTGCGTAAGCCTTCGGTTCGCGGTCGGGCCGATGGCGCGCTGAGCCCTGAAAGGGCGGCAGAAGCTTGCGCCCATCTGTCGCCCCTGCGGGGCTCTCGCCGCTCTAAGTGCCATGCTCCCCAGGGCTTACGCCCTGGACTATTGACCGGCGCCCCTTCGGGGCGGAGGCCACGCCGCCGCCGAATTGTGGGTAAAAGCAAGCTCACTGAGCAGTGGCACACCGTCACAGCACTGCTCCCAGAGCACACCAGCCATCGCTCACCGGCGCGACCGGAAACGCCTCACCGACGCTTCCGGGACTTCCGGGCGGTGCGGCCTGCGGAACCTCGAGTTGCCGGGCGCGACCGGCCGCGGCGCGGTGCGGGTGAGACCTCGCCATTGCCGGAGAACTGCTGGACAGGAGCATGGGCGGAGAGCTGCTCGGGAGGAGTGTGGCCGGAGGGCTGCTCGGGAGGGGCGTGCCCCGACAGCCGCTCGGCCGTTCGACCGATCAGCGCTGCGATGTAACCGCCGCCGAAGCCATTGTCGATGTTCACCACCGACACCCCCGAGGCGCAACTGTTCAGCATGGTCAGAAGCGGTGCCAGCCCGCCTAAGCTGGCCCCGTATCCGATGCTCGTGGGCACTGCGATGACCGGGCAGGCGACCAAGCCACCGACGACGCTGGGCAGGGCCCCTTCCATGCCGGCAATGACCACGACGGCCGTCGCCTCGGATAGCTCCTGGGCGTGGGCCAGCAGCCGGTGGATGCCGGCCACCCCGACGTCGTAGTACGAGCGGGTCGGCTGGTCCATGATCTCGCAGGTCTCGCGGGCCTCCTCGGCCACCGGCATGTCGGCCGTGCCGGCGCAGACGATGGCTACGAACCCGGCACGAGGCCGGGCCACCTGCTGGCGAATGGTGATCGTGCGGGCCAGGTCGTTGTACGTGGCCTTGCGGAAACGCCGGACCACGGCCTTGGCCACCTCCGGCGCCGCCCGCGTGGCCAGCACGTTGCCCCCTCCCGCCAGCCGCCGCTCAGCAATCGCCACCACCTGGTCCGTTCGCTTGCCCTGGCAGTAGATGACCTCGGGGAAGCCGCAACGGATGCCCCGGTGATGGTCCACCTTGGCAAACCCAATGTCCTCAAACGGCAAATGGCGCAAAGCCTGAAGGGCTTGATCCACACTGCGACGGTTTTCCGCCACATCCCGCAGGAGCGATCGGAGAGATGCCTCGTCCATAGGCGACATCATAGGCCTCACCACCCGGCCTTGCCATGGCGTGCCGCTCCCGCGTCCATGACCGGGCTGAACCCAGGTAGCCTTGGTCTCCAATCGGTGTGCACCGGTTTCCAATCGGCGCGACCCTGGTTCCCAATCCCGGCGCGTCAGTCCCCGTTGCCCAAACGGGCTGTTGCCCGACCAGCCCCGAAATGGTTCGTGCCCCGTTCATGGGGCGTTCCGCCGAAGGCGGCCTCAGGCCAGCCCTTCAGGGCTGGTTGAGCCGAGCCGCGGGGCATTTCTCCCCCATCTACGTGAAAGAGCCCGTTTCAACGGGCTTCTCTGGTCGGATTCACCCAAGGTCCAGCCCGACCACCCGGCACGATCTACCAGCACTGGGATCTGGTTTTTTGAGAACTCAACGTCCTGACACCAATCTGAGGTTAATTGCCGCACTGAATTGAACCGATACAGCGACCATGGAGGCTTCCCGTGCAACCTGACTGCCCACTGACGGTCCTGCCCGTAGGCGGCGGTCTCTCGGGGAGCGCCGTCGGCCTGCCGCTCGCCGGCAACTCCTTGCGCGCCCGCGAAAGGCGGCTGTTCTGGCTCCTGCTGGCCGCCTGGATCATCAATCTGTTTGACCTGGGGCTCACGCTGCTGGCGGCCGAACAGCGCATCCTCGTCGAACTGAACCCGGTGGCCGCCCAGGTGCTGCTGCACGGCCCGTTGGCCGTCGCTGTCTACAAGTTTGCCCTCATGGTTGTCGGAACGGCCTTCCTCTGGCATTGTCGCCGACACGCCTGGACCGAGCCGCTTGTCTGGTGCTACGTCCTGCTCTGCGTGGCTCTCTCCTTCCGCTGGAATACGCTCTATCGGGAAGCACAGCCTTCCTGGGTTCAAGCCAATACAGCCAGCCAGCTCCTGCCCGATGAGTACGTCTACACCAAGTTCAACGACCAACCCCCCTTCGAGCTGGAGCCACTGGAAGAGTAAATCGCGCCGGGAGCCCCCCGCGGCGTGGGCTGAGCCGTCTTCGAATCGCGTGGGAAAGTGCGAAAGTGAAGGTGTGAAAGGAACACACCTCATCACTGCCGCATCTGACCACTTTCAAGCCTCACCGCGCTCGCGGCGCTTTCACGCCTCACCGCGTTCGCACTTCCACTCACTGCTCCGCACTTTCACGCCTCACTGCTTCGCACGTTCACGTTTGACCGCAGCGCAACTTTCATGTCTTAGCACTTCCACACTTTCTCACCCTTCCCCCCTTCTCCCCCGTCCATTGACCCTCCGGCCATTTGCGGTTACCACCTCTCAACCTGATTTGCCCCAGAGGATCTGCTATGACCCATCGAATTGGTCCGCTTACGGCGATGCCTGCTCTGCTTCTGGTTGCCTCCGTCTGCGCGACAGCGGCGGCCAACGAACCGAAGCCTGGCTCCGAGGCCTTCTACATTCTGGCCCCGGCCGCCGAGCATCAGCAGCCCGCCGCCCATGCCATGCGATTGAAGGTCCGCGAGTCCGAGCAGGTGGATGGCCGTTCGTGCGTCTGGTGGGAGCTGACGGCCGGCCTGCGCGACGGCGGCAGCTATGGCGTGCGCATCCTGTCCGAACGACCGGCGATGACTTCGCCCGACGGCGTCGGCCGGATCGAACGCTATCAGTATCGCGCCGCCGCCGGGCGCACACTGGAGTACGTCGATACGGCCACCGGAAAGGCTCTGCTACCGGTGATCCAGTTCACGAATGAGTTTCTGCCTACCGTCTCTCGCGATGCAGTCTACATCGACGGCTTTGCCTCGGCCGGGGCCTTCCTGGGCCATGTGCTCACACGCGTGCCACGGATGCACGAACTGGAACCCGTGCGGTTCGATGCGCCGATCGTGCTGAAGCTGCGCACGGATCTGCTGATCGGCACCCAGGCGGCCGTCCGAGCGCGGATGGTCAAGAACGACAAGGGCGAAGAGCAACTCCAGACGCCCGCCTATACGCAGTCCGATTACGATCGGATGATCGCGGCCGGGGCGAACTACTTTCCGTCCGTTCCCGAGCATCTCGAATTCCTGCAAGCACAATCTGTGTTCTACCGGGCCCAGCCGGTCTTTCCGGACAGCTTCTACCGCGCCAACTGGTTGCCCGGCGGGATGTTCATCGACGAACCGTCCGTCCGGCTGGGCTGGTCCGGCGGCATTCCCGCCAACGCCGGCGGCCCTGAGCAGGTGGCCGAATCGCTCCGCCAGCATGTCAGCGAGCATTACACCCTGGCCCGCCTGAAGGTTGAGCTGCCCCGGAATGTGGACCTGGGCACGCTGGACCTCGTCCTGCCGCATGCGCCGTCCTGGGAGACCGACTACTGGTCAGCCTGGTACCAGCTCTCCGCCGGCGCGCCGGGACTGGTTCACGAGGCCCGCTATGTGAAGCATGGATATGGCTGGGAACCGGAGGATCTGTATGGCCGGGAGGGTCTCGAAGGGCTCACCTTCCGTGACCAGGTCAACTGTCTGAATGCCTTTATGCGCGGTGCCGCACGGGCCTTCGACGGCTACTGGGGCGTGAGCACCTATCCAGAGGGTGATCCCTCTCTGCGGTTGCCGGGCATGAAGCAGGCCTACGACATGGGGGCGCGCTGCCTGTGGTTCTGGACCTATCCGCCCATGACCTTCGAGGTGCAGGAGGAGATCACCAGGGGAATTATCGCCCATGCGGCCGACCACCCCCGTAGTCTGGACCGGGCCAACCGCGCGGCGAAGGTGGGCATCGCCTTCCCGCCCGGCCACGCGTTCAACTGGTCAGGCACCTGGGGCGTGCAGCGCGAGGCGCTGTCGCCGGGCGGAGCCAGCTACGGCGACATCTCCGCGGCCGGCATGTGGGAGGGTATCCTCTGTTCGCGGCGCGGCATTCCTTTCGATTTCCTGGTGGACGAGCCGCGCATCCGCGAGCTGGGCTACGAGCGGCTGGTCATCGTACGGCAGAACGGTTCGCTTCAGGTGGAACCGCCCTGGCCACCAGCGCGTTCGGCCGGGGCGCTGATGCTCGGCTGGGATGAAGGCGAGTTGCCAGCCATCGCTCCACGGGCGCCGACGAAGACGGATTACACGGTGCGGCGGACCGGAAGCATCACCATCGACGGCGACCTGTCCGACTGGCGCGACGTGAACTGGATCGAAATGACGGCGGAATCGCATGGCTTCCCTGATCCATTCACCGTGGAAACGACGCTGGTGAATGACCTGGACAACAAGGATTGGCGGCTCACCCACCACTCCTACATGGGCATGGAATACGCCCAGATCGATGAGACCCTCGAGCAGAAATACGTCATCGAGAACCTCAACGGCCGGGGCGTGGTGGTGACCAGCGTTGCGCCGGGCTCGCCGGCCGACCAGGCGGGCATCCTGGTGGGTGACGTCATCATTCAATCCGGCGAATGGCCGATCAACTGGCACTTCCAGATGCACCAGCGGCATGAGCCCTATAACCGCCCCGCGCACAACAAGAAGCCGCTGGCTTATAAGCTGCGCCGCAGCGGCCGATACCGCTTCGGAGCGCCGGGCGACCTGGCGGCGCGCATCGCCCTGGCCGTGGACGATCGCCACCTGTACCTCGCCGGCGACGTGACCGACGACACGCACTGGCAGCAACACTTCCGCGGTGACTTCTGGAAAGGCGACTGCCTCCAGATTGCATTGGACCCGACGCTGGAGCGTCGAGAGCGAGGCTTCGGCGAAGCGGACCACGAGATCGGCTTCGTGCTCCAGGACGGTCGGGCCTTCGCGTGGCGCTGGCACGGCCGTCGCGGCCAGCCGATCGGCGAGATGCCCGGCGTGGACCTGAAAATCGTCCGCCGTGAGGGCCGCACGCTGTACGAAGCGGCCATCCCCCTGGCGGAGCTGGCCCCCCTCTCGCCGGATCTGTGGCCGAGCGCCGGTTTCAATGTCGTGGTCAACGATAGCGAGGGCATGAAACAGCGCAAGGGACGGATCGAGTACCGACCCAAAACCATGACCATCCACAAGCAGCCCAAGGGTTTCGCTGCGATGCAGTTCGAGCCATCGCAGGATGCTTCCAAAGTATCCGCGGCCCTGCTGTGGCAGCGGAGGGCGACGGAGGAAGGTGGCGGTTTCCGCGTCGTGGTCGCGGCCCGCTCACCGCAGACCCGCTCGGCCCGCATCAGCGCCGAATTGGCGTCGCTCGACTCGCCACAGACGCCGCCCACCCGGGCGGAACTGGCCCTGCCGGTTTCGACCGATGCCCGGGAGCGCAGCCTCTCTATCCGAACGCCATCGGTCCCGGGCCGATACGACCTGCGACTCCGGGTGGAATCAACCGAACCTCGGACGGCCGCCGAGGACCACCTGCCGGTGTATGTCTATCCCCCGGCGATCGGCGGATAGTCCATCGGGAAGCTCAGGGCATCCATCCGATCAGTCAATAGCGCGGATCGATCGAGTGAGCGTTATCGAACACCGGTGCAGCCGCATCGACTTCGCTCCGCTGCCCGGCCGCCGCGGGAATCGCTCTCAGTTGCGACCAGCGGACGCGGCGCCGTCACGCGAACACGGCCATAACTCCTAATCACTGGGGTAGACTGAAATAGAAGGTCGATCCCGCCCCCGGCTGAGACTCCACCCAGATGCGCCCGCCGTGCCTCTCGGCGATCTTCCTACAGGTGGCCAAACCGAGGCCGACTCCCGGATACTGGGAATCGTCTGCGTGCAGCCGGCTGAACAACTGGAAAACTGTGCCTGTGTGCCGCGGCTCAATACCCAAGCCATTATCCTTGACGGAGAAGATCCAGTCCCCCCCATCCAATCGAGCGGAAACGTGCACCTGTGGCGGTGCGGGGCCGCGGTATTTGACCGCGTTCTCGATCAGGTTCTGCAGCAACTGCACCAGAAGCGTTTCATCCGCGCGCACCTCGGGCAGCGGATCGTGCGTGACCCGCGCACCGGCTGCTTCCAGCTTCGCCTCCAGAAGCTCGAGAACCCGTGCGAGCAGCACCTCCACGCGGCAGACGATCCGCTTTGGGCCGTTGCGCCCCACGCGCGAGTATTGCAGCAGGCTCCGGACCAATCGGCTCATGTGCTGGGCGCTCCGACGCACGTGGCCGATCATCTCACGCGCCTCCTCGGTGAGCTGATCGCCGCAGGCCTCGGCGAGCAACTGCACGCAGCCATCGAGGGACACCAGGGGCGATTGCAGGTCGTGAGCGACCAGGAAGGCGAACTCCTCCAGCTCACTGTTCGAGCGGGCCAGCTCGGTGTTGGCCCGCCGGAGTTCGTCCTGTGCGCGGCGCTGCTCGCTCAAGTCCAGCACGAAGCAGATCACGCAGAATGGGGTGTGCGTCAGCAGCGATCCGCCGACCAGAACCGGAACCCGGCTGCTATCCTTGCGGTAGTACTCCTTCTCAACCGGCGTCACCGCCCCTTGCGTCAGCAGCTCCTCGATGGCCGTCCGGTCGCCGGGCAAATGCTCCGGCGGCGTCATCTCAGGCCACCGAAGTAGACCCGCCTCCAGATCGGCACGGGTGTAGCCGACCATGTCCAGAAACACATCATTGGCTTCCAGGATCCGCTCCTCGTCCGCGATGACCACGCCAACGATGTTTCCGTCGACGAGACGCCGAAACCGGAACTCGCGCTCGCGCAGCTCTTTACGGCGAGCCTGCTCGCTTTGTTTGAGCTCGGTCACCTCGTGAGCAACGCCGAGAACGCGCAGCGGATCGCCCGTCTCATCGACGAAGCAGCGGCCGTGGACCATCACCCACGTCGGCTGTTCATCTTCAGAGGCCCGGATCCGGTACTCGGCGTCGCAAGACCCATCACGGATGCAGGCCGCTCGCAGCGTTTGACGCACGCTCTCGCGGTCGTCGGGATGAATGCCCGCCATCCACGCATCGAATGTGATCTCATTGACCGCCGACGGCGCGGCGCTTCCCGTCAGCAGGCGGAGGTCGCCGAAGCAGACCACCTTTCGTGCGCGCAAGTCCCAGTCCCAGCTCACCATCCGGGCCGCGGCCAAGGCCAGCTTGAGGCGCTCTTCCCCCGGGTGCAACACTGCATCGAGGCCATCGCGGCAAGAGGGTTCTATCATCTCTCCGAGCGCACACGAGCCGCCGATGTCCGGCCGTTGGGCAGACGAGAAAGACTCTGTGGACAGCGACATCACGGCCTCCAGACGATTTTGCCCGGCCGAGGCAGGCGGTGACTGCTCTGCGCCTGTGCTTGTCGACTCTGCGTCTCGACAAGTGATGATAGGATTGCTCTCGGTTGATCAACCGTAGTAGAGTTCGGGAAGGTTCGGTGGTTCACGTCGCAGGTTATCCTCTGCCCGCGTCTCGTGCCGCCAGGACCACGGAGGTGGTTCCTCGGGTAGTGCAACGGGGCACTCCGATCCGGTACGCCTCCGCAACTCATATGAGCGATTTTCCGTTTTGCGTGTTTGGTCAGGAGCTTCGCGCATGGTGAACCTCTCTCTTGCGGCAGAAGCCGCCTCTGCTCGGCCCCCAGGGGCCCAGGATTCAAGAAACCCCACCTGCGCGTCAGGACCGACACAAGCGGGACTACCAGGCAGATGAACATCCGAAACTCATGCGATGTGAATCGCGGCCTGTTTCCCCGCCGCGGCTCCTCCGTGGTCTTGTATAGCATGACACAAAAAGACCCGATTGTCAAACTGTCCGCACGGAGGATCGTTTTCGCGAGAGATGGGTCGCGGCTCAACGGTTCGCGTTCAGGCGTCAGCGGGAGGTGGAAGAGATGCGCATGGTGCCTGAACAGATTTCCAGACTGTAGAGCTTTGGCATGAACCTGTCACGCACGTAGACAAGCCGATAGCTGATCAGGTCGGCGCCTGGAAAAGTCGCCACGGGTACAATCTGCTGTTGGCCCGGCCGCAGCGCCGCGCTTTTTGACCCCAGCACGCCGTCTCCACCTGTCGACCACTCCACGAGGAGCGGCAACTCGGGCTCCCCTTGCGGACCGACGTAGAGCCGTATGACCCGACGGCGCGTGCCGGTAGGAAAGGCATGACCCGACAAGTTGGCGACGGCCAGCCCAAGCTGCCCGCTGCGGCCACCGCCGGCCGGGGCCATCGGCAGAACGGCCACGGCCTCACGTAGCAGTTTCAGGTCCCGCCGGGCGGCCCAGAGGTGGTCACGGGCTGTAGAGCCGGATTCGTCCACCGCGCGCTTCATGTGACAGTCGATACATCCTCTCTGGTCACCATACACCGCCAGGTCCACCTGGCCGGGCGGCCAGACGGCACGCCGCGGCTGCGGACCAGATGTCCACACCTCCCATTCGCGCTGGCTCGAGGCGTGACAACGGCCGCACGAACCGGAGGCTGGCTGCGCCGGGTCGAAATCGAACGCACATGTCAGTGCTGAGTTCTGAGTGCTGAGTGCTGAGGGGGTGGTGAGTGTTGAGTCATGAGTGATGAGTGATGAGTTGGAACCGATGACTGAACACTGAGAACTGATCACTGACAACTCCCCACTGACTGCTGACTGCTGACCCCCGACTCCTTCTTTCAACCGGTGGCATTCGAGGCAGCCGAGGCCGCGCACTTCGCCGAAATCCATCCACTCAGCTTCGCCGCCGTCTGTGCGCGGCGTGAGCAGGTGCAGATGCAGCAGGCTGTTAGCGTGAGCTGACCCGGCCCACTGGGCGTGAATCCCGGCATGACAGGAGGCACAGGCACCGCTCGCGGAGAACGGCGCCGGTGACTCGCCCGCGTGGCAGGACAGGCAACGCGCCGCCAGTGGCCTTCCGAACTCGACAAAGCGAGCGCCGGCAAATACCTCGCAGAGCTCGAGCCGGTCCTGCGCCGTCACCTGCTGCTCGACATCCGCGAGCCAGGCCAGCAGCCATTCCTCTCGGTGGTCGATCGGCGAGTTGCGCAGGGGCAGTGGTGATCGAGTGGAATGAAGACCGGCCAGTGCCCCGTAGGCCCGCATGCGGACGCGCCAGTCGGCATCGGCTGATCGGGCCACCAGCAGCGACAGCGCCTCCGGCCGCCCGGCGCCGGCCAGCAGTTCGCATCCGGCCACCCGGGCATGGGTGCTCTCGTGCCGCATGGCGGCATCGACCAGCGAGGCGAACAGAGCGGTGTTTCCATCGATTGCTTCTCTGGCCCACTCAACCGCACCCGGCTCGCCGCGCGCCAATGCCGCCAGCAGATCGGCCTGGGAAGTATTCACCGGCATCGGCAGCGGCCGCAGGTACGGCCAGACCACCCGGCCGGCCGCTGCCAATAGCAGGCATCCGGCGGCCAGCACCACCACCTTGAAGCACATCGGATGTTTGGCTCCGCGTCGCGCCACCACGCACTTCAGTGTGCACTGGAGGCCTGCGAAAATCCAGTGGAGACCGGGTGCGTGACAGAATCGGCGGGGTATCAGAGCCTCATCGCCTAAACGGTCACGAACCCGTGGACACCAGACAACCCTGCAATGGCTTGCGTGGCCTGGGGGCATAGATAGAATGCGTTCGCGTCGTACCGGGCTCCCAACGTCAAAGCATTCGGATTCTCGTCGTGGGCAACGAAACTGTCACGTCGCGCAAGAGGCATGAACTGATCGTTGCACCCGGATCGGCCCGCTGGCGCGACGCAATCATCCTGGGCGGCTTCTTTGCCTCCGGCGCCGCCGGGCTGCTCTATGAGATCTGCTGGATCCGCAAGGCCGCCCTCGTGTTCGGCGCGGCCACACCCGCGGTCAGCACCGTCCTTTCGGCTTTCTTCGCCGGTATGGCGGCCGGATATTACGCTTTCGGCCGATACGCACAGCGCACGCGTCGACCATTGCGGGTGTATGCTCTGCTGGAACTCACCCTGGGCGCGCTGGGGCTGCTGAGCCCGCTGTGCTTCGTCGCCGCCGAAACCCTGTATGCCTCCGTCTACCCGCAGGTTGCCGGCAGCGCGGCCGCGCTGATCCTCATCCGGCTGGTGCTGGTTGGTGCCGTGCTGATGCCGGCGACTTTCCTGATGGGCGGCACCCTGCCGCTCTTCTGCCGGGCCTATGTCCGGCTGGACTCCCGCCTTTCGCTGGCCGTCGGAGGCCTCTATGCGTGGAACACGCTCGGTGCGGCCGTCGGATGCGCCGCCAGCGGTTTTCTGCTCATCCCCGCCATCGGCGTGAACACGACGATCTACCTGGCCGGGACCCTGAATCTGATCATCGGTACGGCCGTCCTGGGGATTGGTCGCCGCCTTCCTTTGACCGACCCGCTGACGGCCACGCCGCCGGTGCAGTCGACCGGCTCGTCGGCACAGCGCACGAGCGAACGACGCGCCATCTATGTGCTGTTTTTCCTGACCGGCTTTGCCTTGCTGGGCAACGAGGTGGTGTGGATACGCTTTCTTTCGCTGCTGGTGCGCAACACGGTCTATACCTACACGGTCACGGTCACCCTCATCCTCGCGGGGATCGTGCTGGGCAGTCTGCTCATCGCTCTGTTCGCCGACCGGATCCGCCATCGGGCGCTGCTGTTCGGTCTGCTGCAGGTCGTGGTCGGCATCCTGGTTCTGGTGGTACTCACCCGGCCACCCGGCTGGTGGCGGTCTTCTCTCGATCCGACCAGCGTACGCAACAGCCTGTGGGCCTTTGCCGCGGTGCTGCTGTTGCCTGCGGTGGTGTCCGGGGCTTCGTTTCCCCTGGCCATCCGCATGGCTGTCGAACAGGCGGCCCTGGCGCCCGGGCGCGTCGGCCGCATGTCGGCGGTGAACACCGTCGGTGGGATTATCGGATCGCTGGCCGTCGGCTTTGTCCTGCTGCCGCGATGGGGCCTGCATGTCAGCCTGCTGGTCACCACGGGGGCTTATCTGCTGATCGGGTTCGCCGCCTGGATCCTGCTTGAACGCTCGATCAGGCCCGCGTACCGGCTGGCGCTGGTGGCAGGCGGAACGGCCGCCTGGCTGGCACCCGCCCTGCTCAACACGACGCGGCTGCCGGCGGATTTCCTGGCCAGGCGCGATGAGCTGGTCGACTTCCGCGAAGGGCTCTCCTGCGATCTGGCGGTCGTGCGCAAGAGCGGGCTGCTGCGCCTGGAAATCGATCAGCTCTGGCAGGGTCAGACTGGCAGAAACCACCAGATCATGGCCGCCCACGTGCCGATGCTGCTGCACCCGGATCCGAATCAGGTCGCGGTGATCGGCGTGGGCACCGGCACCACGTGCAGCCGCTTCCTCATGTACGACATCGACGGGCTCGACAGCATCGACATCGAGCCGGCGCTGTTCGACCTCATCCGGCGGCATTTCGATTCCGCGTGGATGGACGATCCGCGCGTCCGGCTGATCGCGGAGGATGGCCGCAACTACCTGGCCTGCACGGATCGGAGCTATGACCTCATCTCCATCGACGTGGGCCAGATCTTCCGTCCGGGCGCGGCCGCGTTCTACACGGTCGACTTCTATGCCCGGGCGCGGGACCGGCTGCGCCCCGGCGGACTGATCAGCCAGTTCGTCCCTCTGGGCTCATTCACGCCGGAGGAATTCCGGACCGTGGTCGCGAGCTTCCTCGAAGTCTTCCCCCAAAGCATTCTCTGGCACAACATCTCCGAGCTGCTGCTGATTGGAACCGTCGGTGACGACCTGATGCTGCGCCCCGCAAGCTGGGCCCTGGTGGAGGCCAGCCCGGTGCTCAAGAGCGACCTGCAATACGCCCACTGGGGCGGGCCGGCGCGCGCGCTGAACCGAAAAGAGGTTTTCCTGGCCGGTTTCCTGGCCGGTCCGGAAACGTTGGCGACGCTCACGGGCAAAGCCCCGAGGTACCGGGACGATCGGCCTTTCCTGGAGTATTCGACCGCACGTTATCTGGAGCGCGCGGAGCGCCGCATCGTTGATCTCCTCCGCCAGAACCTGGATCCGGTCGGCAGAATCATGCCGGGCGCAGCGGAGGACGACGTGGTATCGGCCGCAGCGACCATCCGCACGCGCAATCTCGATGACGTGGTCGCATCGTCATTTCTGCGCACCGGCATCGAAAAGGCCGAGGCCGGCCGATGGGAAGAAGCGATCAAGGACCTGCGCCAGGCCGTGCAATGGAATCCGGAGAACTCGGAGGCCAACCGCGTGCTGGGCGGCGCGCTGCTCTCGCGGGGCCAGAAAGAGCCGGCGGCCGAGTACTACGCGGCCGCGGTCCGGATCGACCCCGAGAGCGCCACCAACCAGCACCACTTCGCGCGGGGGCTGCATGTTCTGGGCCGGCTGCCGGAGGCCACCGAGCACTACCGGGCCTCACTGCGCCTCAACCCCCTGGATGCGGAGGTGCACAACAACCTCGCGGGCGCCCTGGCGGCCCAGCGCGACCTGGACGGAGCGCGGACCCACCTGGAGGAAGCACTGCGCCTCCAGCCCGGCTTCGCCGACGCCCTCAGCAACCTGGCCAAGGTGCGGGCGGCGCTGGCCCGCCGCGCCGGCGAGCCCCCGGCCGTGCCCGCAACGCGGCCGCCAGCCGTGCCCGCATCGCGGCCGCCAGACCCTCTGCCTCTCCCCCCCTGTTGAAGGGGGGGCTGGGGGGGGTATCGAACGCCAGGGGT
>BTUC01000054.1:0-3767 GCA_045863575.1 Phycisphaerae bacterium | reverse complement strand
TGGGGGGGGGGGGGGCGGCGCCCCCCTCGCACGCCAGGGGTGCAGCCGACGCGTAAGTACCGTTCGCCGTGTTCGAGGGGGCCGCGCGGGCTTCAAGCCGGCGGCTCGTCGCGTAGCCGACTGTGAACAGCCTCACTTCTCTTCCAGGCGCGTGAGCACCAGGCGCACCACGCAGACGGAGGCCCTGCCATCGAGGCCGGGAGGAGACGGCGCCCCCGAAGCGAAAAGATACTGCGGGCGGCCGCTCACCACATTGACCTGTCGCTCGACCTCGAATTGAGTGAACGTGGGCAGGGTCACTCCTGCGGCGACCTCGACTCCAGACTTGCCAATGGCCGACGCCTGGATCTCCATCATCACGTCGGCCGCCCAGTCACCAGAATCGTGCCTCCAGCGGCCTGGTTTGATGGTGATGATCGTGCCGACCTCTTCGTAGGTGACGCTCGGCGTCACCATGCCGGTGCTGCTGACGTTCACATCCTGCACAGAGGGCACGCGTTGACCACTCGTCGATTTGAAGCCGGCAGAGAGGTCGAAGCTGGCGTCGAGGCCGCCGAGTTGATACGCCTCGCCGCACGCTTCAAGCGTCTCCAGGATCTCGGCGCCGGAGGGAGCCCTCTGGTTCAGGTCGGAAAGATCGAGCGCAGTGAGTTTCTGTGGGTCACAGCTCGCGGTGAAGAGCTCCACCTGAACGGAAGAGGGGCCGGCAGATGGAGTTTCGCTCCCCTCCGCCGCGACTGCATTCTGCGCGGCCGGGCGCCTGACCTGGATCAAGGCGAATCGCATCAGCGCCGTCCCAGCTCCCGCAGTCAGCTGGACGGGGGTATCATCGAGGGGGACGACTACCGGCTTGCCCTCCGGAACATCGACCTCCCGATCGACCGTTCGCCTGCGCAGGTCTTTGCGCTCATCGGCGGTGAGCGCCCAGGCTGCCGAGCCATCGAGTCTCATCTTGAGCTTCAGGTGCGCCACCGGAGGATCGACGTCCAGGTTCCACTCACCCTCCAGGGTGGCACGCACGCCCAGGCTCTCATAACTGATCCGGCCGGCGCGCCCGGCGACCGGGAGCCGCGTGCCGGTCATCACCGACGCCGGCGTTGAGAGATCCAGGGTGGCGTGGATGTCGCCGACCGGGACTTGATCGCGACGACCTCGCCCTCCGCGCGGGACACTAAGTTGTGCGGCATCGACCTCATCCATCTGATCGGCCGGCCGGAGCACCTCAAACACGCGCAGGCGGACATCGGCATGGGGTTGCCTCGCGACTGGGGAAGTCGCGGGAGCCTGCGCCAGAGAGCTCCGAATCACCCAAGCAGTTGCAAGAAGGCCGCCCAGTTGGCCCATGCGGGCCAACCGGTTCATAAGAACGGTGTGTGTTTGCATGAATGGCCACCTCTTCCCGTGAAGGCCGCGCGGCATGTGATCCTTCTCTTGTACCGCCCTGCACGTGCATGGATGCTGCAATTCTTCCTCAGCGTCTGGGCAGCTCCTTGATGCGCAGGTTGCGGAACAGGACGCTGGCCGCATAATCCTGCAGGCCGAGGAAGCCGACCGTGCGGCGGGTGGCCAACGGGCGGGTGTGGGCGTTGGTGTCCTTGTCCTTATCGGAGAGCCGGGCATCGTAGAGCTGGACCGAGTTCAGGATCGTGCGGATGTGGGGGCCGTCGGCCAGAATCTCGATGGCGTTCCACCGATCCGGCGGGCAAGGCACGCTGATCTCCGGAGGAATGCCGTCGTAGACCGAGCCGGTGAACTGGGCGGGCTTGATCTTGCCCTTGAACGCGGCGTCGTCGAGCAACTGGAATTCCAGGCCGATGCGGCTGACGCGCCCTTCAATCGGGGCGCGGAGGAAGATGCCGCTGTTGCCGCGCGGGGGCAAACGGTACTCGAGCCGCAGGACGAGATTGTCGTACGTGCGCAGCGTGCGCAGCCAACTGCTGCGCCGCGGGATGCACTTGATCGTGCCGTTTTCAGCCACCCAGCCGGGCTTGTCAGCATCCTTGGGCCGGACGATCTCCCAGCCGTCGAGCGTCTGGCCGTCAAACAGCGGGGTAAAGCCCGGCTCGACGGCCACCACCTGACGGATTTGCAGGCCGGGCCGCGTGCAGTGAAAACGCAGGAAACCTCGCGATGGCGCCTCCAGCGGCAACTTGAACTCGCTCAGCGCGGCGCCATCTGATCGTGCGGAAACGGCCTGTATGCTCCGCTCGGTGACGGTGAGTTTGACCGAAATCCAGTCCTCGTCGGGCACTTGGGAATGGAAAGAAGTTTTACCCTCTTTTGCCAAGCCCGCAGCGGTCAGCAGCAGCGGCGTGCCTCCGGCGGACATTTTCGAGTGAATCCAGAGGCGGTTCTCACCTTCGCCGGCCTGGCGGTACTGAAAGGTGAGCTCGTAGCCGTCCGACTCGAACGCCGAGCGGATGACGGCCGGTGCATCCGCGCAAACCATGGCAGCGTCCTTTACATCCCAGGCGCCGGAGAGCGCGATCCAGCCATCCAGATTCTGGCCCCCGAAGAGAACCATCGCTGCAAACCCCGCCACGGCTGCGTTCATGAGCGTTCCTTTCCGCCAGATTCAAGAGCGGGTCAGGTTACGCCAGGTTGGCTCATGGAGCAACGCTCATGCCTCTGCCCGACCGCTGAATGCCGACGTCTACGCAACCGGCCCCACCTCGCGGGCAACGAGATAAACGCCCGCCAAAATCAGCGCAATCCCCGTCCACTGGAGCGGCGACAGCGTTTCCCCCAGAAACCGCCAGGCGACCACGGCGATGATGGCAAAGCCCAGGCTCACCATGATGGGATAGGCGACACTGATCTTGATCTCCTTGAGCGCGAACGTATAGAAGGCCACGTTCACCGCGAAGCAGACCAGCCCCAGCAGCAGCACCCAGTTCTGCGCCAATTGACCGACCAACGCGCCAAGCCCCTGCTGCGACCCCCCACCGCCGGCCTTGAACCGCACCATGCCGAACTTCATCATCAGATTGGCGGTGGCATTGAGTGTCAAGGCCAGCGCCAGGGCGATCCAGTACTTCATCGGTCAAGCTCCAGGGAAATGGCTGCACTCCTCGGGCACCCCCGGCCGCACACCGCCATGCCGGAAAGGCTCATAGGTGCACTCGCCGCGGAGCCACAGCTTAGCGTCTCATCGTGTGTGCGTCTTGCGTCGTGGTGGAACGACTATTCTGACTGGAAGATCGAAGAGATAAGCGATGAGCAGGCCTTGGTTTGGTTCCTCGCTTGCTGGCATGAATACGCGCGGCTCCCGCGAACCGCCTGGAACCAGAGTAAGAGACCCCCATCTGAGACGTACGCCGCGGTTTACCGGCCACCTCGGCACGCCCCCACTCGCGGACGGAAAACCGTCTGCGAGCACTTTCGAGGAACCTCTATTGATCTTCAGGTGTCTAATGAACCGGGGGCGGATCGCCAGGAACACCCGTTGGCCGTCTGACCCGGCTTCAGAAGGGAATCGTCGATGAGCAACATGAGAGCGGCACCGGTTCAAAGAACCTCGACGCCAGCGTATCCGACACGAGTAGAAGTATGGGCCCAGCCCGATCTGCTGGCCAGGCATGTGCCGCGCGAGTGGCTTTCGCGGCGGGAGCTGGCCGGCCTGCTCTCGGCGGCCGTCACGCTGGGCGCGACCGGGTGCTCTGAAAAGACCGGACAGACCGGCCCAGGCGCAACCGCTCCGAAGGCGCTGGCGGCGATCGTGGCTCCCATTTTCGCACATGGCGACGGCCGCGGTGCGTTTGGCTGCG
>BTUC01000053.1:0-23391 GCA_045863575.1 Phycisphaerae bacterium | reverse complement strand
CTGCCGCCGCGCCTCCCTGCGGGGCAGGATTCTACCATCCGTCTGCGCGAATGCCAGCCACAAAAACTTGGGGTATGCAGCCGAGCGGATCACTAGTGCACCGGCGGGAAGCCTGCTATGATCGCGGTACGCCATGAAGACGCAACAGCCGAAACCACCCGCCAACGAGAAGTCCGAAGCCGCGTTTGCCGCTGCGAAGGCCGTTCTGGCCGGCGGCGTAAATTCGCCAGTCCGCGCGTTTCGCGCCGTCGGCGGCACTCCGCGGTTCGTCGCAAAGGCCAAGGGCGCGGTTCTCAACGACGCGGATGGCAACAACTACATCGATTACGTTGGCTCTTGGGGGCCGATGATCCTGGGGCACGGAGACGAGCGAGTCGCCGCCGCCGCCAGCAAGGCGCTGGGCAAGGGCTGGTCCTACGGCGCACCGACGGAAGCGGAAACCCGTCTGGCCGAGCAGGTGGCTGAGGATTATCCCTCCATCGAGCGCGTGCGCTTCGTCAGCTCCGGCACTGAAGCGACCATGAGTGCCATCCGGCTGGCCCGCGGGTTCACTGGCCGGGATCTGATCGTTAAGTGCGAAGGCTGTTACCACGGCCACGCCGACGCGCTGCTGGTGAAGGCGGGATCGGGTCTGGCCACGTTCGGCACGCCGTCCTCTTCAGGCGTGCCGGCCGGTGCCACCGCCGATACGCTGGTGGTCGGCTTTAACGACTTCGATGCGGCAGCCAGAGTCTTTGCCGATCATGGTCACAAGATCGCCGCGTTTCTGGTCGAGCCGATCGCCGGCAACATGGGCTGCGTCCCGCCATTGGAGGGGTACCTCGGCCGGCTTCGCCAGCTTTGCAGCGAGTACGGCGCGCTGCTGATCTTCGACGAAGTCATGACCGGCTATCGGGTCAGCGTCAGCGGAGCTCAAGGCCTGTACGGCATCACTCCCGATATCACCTGCCTGGGCAAGATTCTGGGCGGCGGCATGCCGGTGGGCGCTTACGGCGGGCGCGCCGAAATCATGGCCAAACTCAGTCCAGAAGGGCCCGTGTATCAAGCGGGCACACTGTCAGGCAACCCGCTGGCCATGGCCGCCGGCCTGGCCACCCTGGAGGCGCTCCACGAGCCCGGCGTCTATGAGCACCTCGAGGCTAAGTCGGCCCAGCTTGCGGAAGGGATGGCGGCAGCGGCTGCCAAGGCCGGCGTACCCGTGTTTCTGACGCGCGTCGGGAGCATGAGCACCACGTTCTTCCAGGCTGGCCCGGTGATCGACTGGGCCAGCGCTGCCCGTAGCGACGCGCAGGCGTACGGCAGGTTCTTCCACGCCATGCTCAACCGAGGCGTCTACCTGGCCCCTTCGCAATACGAGGCGCTGTTCGTGTCGCTCGCCCATACGGATGAACAGATCGAAGCCACCCTCGAAGCCGCGGAATCTGCTTTCGCTGAAGCTGGCGGGTAACCCGTTTCAGTACCCAGTCAGTAAGCCGGCCACCACGACGTAGGCGTTGGTGAAGGACCCTTCCCTGAAGAAACTCACGCGCAACTCGGGTGTCCCGATGAAGGGACGCAGCATCCAGGCGGTCTGAATGCCCACAAATGCATAGAGCACGAACCAGGCGCCGAGCATGACCCGGTGGTTGCGGTTTCGGCGGATGAGCGGGCGGTAGTAGCGATAGATGACCAGCTGCCCGGCCACCGCGGCGACCGCAAAGACACCCGCGTTGAACAGCAGGGCGGCACGGTAGCTTTCGCAGGAGAAATACCAGAAGCGCGTCAGCGGGGCCAACGAAGCCAGCACTACGCTGAGCGCAGCCTGGCCGGCCACAATCGCCCGCAGCGCTTCACGCAGGTCATCGCGCAGTCCCAGGACGGTGTTGAGCACGAAGAAACCCGGCAGACAGATCAGGGCCGTACTGAACAGAAGCAACGGAACTTTCAGCCCCGAATACAGCATCATGAGCAGCCGCTCAGGCGCGTCCAGGTGAAAGCTGCCCATCACGGCGCCGTACAGCGGTCCGAACGACAGCACGATGAGCGGCAGCACGCGCTGCGCCGGCAGGCCACCCTGTACGGCGGCGAACGCGCCGGTTCCGCGCAGCATCTGGTCAGTCTGGAGAAGGAACGTGCGCATGCCCACTATCCCGCGTTGAACAGACTTGCGAAATGGTGAAACACCGATTGGAAGAAGTTGCCTTCGCGCTGGCGGAACAGTTGGAAGCCCAGTTTCGGATCACCGATGAAGGGCCGGAGGATCCAACCCATCTGGGCGCCGACCAACGCGTAGATGAGCACCCACACGCGAAAGATCGACTGCGTGCTCCGCAGCCGGTCCTCAGGCAGCGGCCCCGGCGGTGCCTCCAGCGGTCCCCAGGTGCGCCGCAGGCCTTCTGCGGGAGCTTCAGGACCGGCGGCCGGCGCCAACGGCTCTATCGCGGAGGTGGTCGGCACCGGTGTAATGGCCCCCGGCGGCGGCGCCGACAGGCGGCGCAGCGTCTGCAGCAGGAAACCCAGCCCGATCACGCCGGCGATGGTCAGCAGCAGGACGTTGAGCAACACCATAAAGGTGTAGCTGGTGGTGCTCACCGTGAAGAACCCGAGGATGGGTCCCAGCGACGCGGCTACCGCGAGGTTGACCACGATAGCCGCCACCAGCAGCCGCAGGGTGGCCATGAAGTCCAGGCGGCATCCCACCAGCGCGTTGAACACGTACAACGAGGGAAAGGTGACCACCAGTGTCAGCAGGAACAGCAGGGGCAACTTGACCGCGGAGGCGATCAACTGGGCTACCCCCCAGAAGCCCCTGTCGCCCAGACTGAACCAGCCCATGAAGAAGCCGTAGACGGCGCCCAGCACAAGCGCGAGCAGCAGGAAAAGTTTGAGCGGTATATCCACCCGCCCGCCGGCCAGCAGCTCCGGGCCGGTGGTCTTTCCGCGCAGGAGATCATCCAGTTGGCTCAGCCATTCGCGCATGGGGGTCCTCCGAGTTGAACGACACCACGTCAAACCCGCGCCGGTCACGCCGGCGTGCGGGGTGCTATGGTCGCGTCGGTGAAACGCAAGACGGCGTCTGCCCCATGCTACGGCTGAGGTGGGGGACGGGTTCTCAAGCCCCCGTTCGGGTCTGTCCGTCTCCTCAATCCAGGGCCCGCGCCTATGGAAGCCGCCGCGCCTGTCAGTTAGAGAATCTCAAAGCCCGGCGGCGCGCCGATCGAAGGAGATGGTCTTCTTGCAGCCGGCGGCGCTGTTGGTGCGCGCAATGAGGCAGTCGGCGAAATCAGCCTGGCCGTTGCGGAAGTCCTGCAAAGCCGCCCAGGCGAGGCTCCGTTGCTCGATCTCGAATTCTTCGGCGAGCAGAATATGCTCGATCGTGTTCGCCATCGCCTCCCGAGGATCACCAAGCGAGGGGCCAGATTGCCTGGGCGCTCGCGGCAACCGAGTACCCCCTCGCTTGCGCTCAGGGCTCTGACAACCCGCCGATCGTGTCAGGGACCCACCGTCCGGCTCCTGGGTGCGCGGGCCTCGACTGGTGGCCGTCGGACCGGGCCGACGGCCGAGCGCGGGGGGATCGGGACGGAGGCCAGTTGGCGCTGAACTGTGGCGGCAATACCCGCCGCATCGATGCCGCACTCGGCCAACTGGCCGGCGCGCGTGCCCTTGGCGATGAAGCGGTCGGCCGGCATGCCCAGGCGCACCAGGCGGTGCGTGGGCAGGCCCAGCTCCTGGGCGGTCTCGAGCACGGCCGATCCGAATCCGCCCGCCACCGAGTGATCTTCCACGGTAATCACCGGGTGATCCGCAGCAAATGCTTCCGTCACCATCTGCGCGTCCACCGGCCGGGCGAAACGTCCGTTCACCACTTTCACGAAGACGTTCTCCGCCGCCAGCAGTTCGGCCGCATCCAGCGCGTGACTGACCGCCGCTCCGTAGGCCAGGATGGTCGCGTCGCGGCCGTCGATCATCACGCGCGAGCATCCCAGCTCAAAGGGCGGCGCCTCGCCCATGGCCTCGGGAACGCTGTCCCGCGGATAGCGAATGGCGCAGGCCTGCTCGTGCCGCAGTGCAAAGCGCAGGGCGGCGCGCAGCTCGTGCTCGTCGGCCGGGGCCAGCAACACCATGCCCGGCAGGCCGCGCAGGTAGGCAATGTCCAGGAAGCCATGATGCACCGCGCCGTCGCCGCCCACCAGCCCGCCGCGATCCATGCAGAACACCACCGGCAGCCCCTGCAGCACCACCTCCTGAAAGATCTGATCGAAGGCACGCTGGAGAAACGTCGAATAGATGGCCACCACCGGTCGCAGGCCGGCCTTGCTCATGCCGGCGGCCATGTCCACGGCAGCGCTCTCCGCGATGCCCACGTCCAGGCAGCGCCCGGGGAAAGCCTTGGCGAACTTGTCCAGGCCCGTGCCGTCGGGCATGCCCGCGGTGAAAGCGAAGACGCGTGGATCCTCGCGGGCGATGTCGATCAGGGCGTCGGAGAACGCGGCGGTCCAGCCCTTGCCCGATCCCTTCTGGATGGTCACCTTGCCCGCCTCGACGGCGAACGCGTTTGGCGAGTGGAACCGCCCCGGCTCCGCGCACGCGAAGTCCGATCCGTGCCCCTTGGTGGTGTGCACGTGCAGCAATACCGGGTGGCGGATGCTTCGCAGCCTGGAGAGCAGTTCGATGAGGAGGAGCCGAGGATGTTGGTGCTATCCAGACAGCGCGACCAGACAATCATGATCGGCGATGACATCGAGATCACGGTTGTGGATATTCGCGGCGATAAGGTACGGCTGGGGATCAATGCGCCGCCCGAGATCCCCGTTCACCGCAAGGAAGTCTACGAGGCGATCAAACGCGAGAACCGCGCCGCCTCGGGAGTCAAGCCGGAAGACATAGCCAACGTGGCGGGAGACCCGAAGGACCAGACAGGACGTCCCAGGCAGGGGTGACACCGCCCGGCCGGGGCCCCGGAACGACCGGCTGATGCGGGGCCCGGTCCCATCCGTCAAGAGGACGGACAACGTAGCCAGAGACCAATCAAGGAGGATTGCACAATGGCTAGGATCAACACGAATGTACCGGCCATTATCGCCCAGCGAACTTTACGGCAGACACAGCGCGACCTGACCATCTCGCTCGAACGACTGTCCAGCGGGCTTCGGATCAACAAGGGCGCGGATGACCCTGCCGGCCTGATCAACTCCGAAGCATTGCGTGCGGAGATCGCGGGCGTAAATCAGGCCATCAGCAACTCGCAGCGAGCCATCAACATCGTCGCCACCACCGAGGGGGCGCTCAATGAAGTGGCCTCCCTGCTGATCGATGTGCAGCGGCTCGTCGTCGAGTCCGCCAATACCGGAGCGCTCTCCCCGGACGAGATCAGGGCCAACCAGCTCCAGATCGACTCCGCGGTCGCCTCCATCACCCGCATCGCCAATACGTCCACCTTTGCCGGGCGCAAACTGCTCAACGGCTCGCTGGACTATGTCAGCAGCGGCGTGCGGGCATCGGCGATCTCCACCCTGCAGCTTCACGGCGTGCAGTTCGGAACCGCCGAGTTCATCCCCGTTAACATTGCGGTGACCGCCTCGGCACAGAAGGCCGAGCTCCAGTACCGCAACAGCCAGACCACCGGCGCCATCTCCATCGAGATCGCCGGCAGCAAGGGCGTCAGCACGCTCTCCTTCCTGGCAGGTACGAACGCGTCGGCCATCGTCGCGGCCGTGAACCTGGTCCGGGAAGCCACCGGCGTAGAGGCCTACCTGCTGAACGGCACCAATCCCGCCAGTGGAATGGGCTTCCGCAGCGAAGGCTACGGCTCAGACGAGTTCGTCTCCATTACGCCCCTGAACAGCAGCGCGCCGTTCCCGGTCGTCAATGTGGACGGCTCCACGGTCAGCAGGGACGAAGGCCAGGACGCTTCCGCCACCATCAATGGCGCACAGAGCACCGGCCGCGGCCTGAACCTGATCCTGAACACGGCCGCACTCAACCTCTCGCTGACCTTGGCGGAGGATTTCGGGCTGAACTCGACCAGCTTCGCCGTCACCGGCGGCGGGGCCATCTTCCAGCTTGGCCCCGACGTCAATCCGAACCAGCAGGTCAACATCGGCGTGCAGTCGGTAGCCGCCTCTCGCTTGGGCAACCCGGCCATCGGGTTCCTCAGCCAGATCGTCACCGGCACCGAGTACGCCGTGGACCGCGGCAAGACCGCCGAGGCCTCCGAGATCGTCAACGAGGCGATCCGGCAGGTGGCCGTCCTGCGTGGCCGGTTGGGCGCGTTCGAGCGCAACACGCTGCAAACCAACATCAACTCGCTGTCCATCACCGTAGAGAATCTGACGGCCAGCGAGTCCGCGATCCGGGATACGGACTTCGCCCTGGAAACCTCACGGTTGACGCGAAACCAGATCCTGGTCAATGCAGGCACGAGCGTGCTGGCTCTGGCGAACAGTACACCCCAAAGCGTCCTCTCGCTGCTCCGCGGATGACGCCAACGCTGATCGGGAGGGGGAGCAACAGACCCGTCTGAGGACCGCCTGACGGCTCACACCCGCGCCCCGCGCGCATGCTGAAGCCGCGGACGGCCGCCACAGAGAATCCGCGCGCCGATTCCTCCGCCGCACTCTCCTGTTTGGATCCTCGATTTTTTTCCGCTTTTTTCGCGTGCCGGGATATTCGGTCCTTCCGCCGGCTGTCCGGTAATAGCCGCACCTGTCCAGGGGCATCCCCGCCGACCGCAGGATCCTGCTGCCAGGATGTCCGAGAACGCGCCAGCGCCCCTGATCCGCGCGGACGCCTGAGCCACAAGAAATCTAAAGCGCCTCGGGCGTCATGACGATTCGAGCATCGCCGCTGGAGGCCTGGATCAGGAACCCGGCCCCGGCGAACTCGCAGACTGCTCCGGGCAGCGCCGATCGCAGACCGGGGGGGTGAGCGGGAGCAACCGGCCGCCGGACGGGGGAAGAACCCCACGGACGCGCCGAGCGGGGATCGAAAAACAGTCCGCGGCTGGCCGGGTGCACCGGCCGGAAGCGCTCCTCCTGGAACGGCGCCGGGCTCGGGCCCGGCGGGCGGGCCGCAGGCTGCGGCCGAGGGTGAGCGCACGATCGGAGTACTTTGGAGGCACGCTGAAGATGAGCAGGATCAACACCAATGTGCCGTCGCTGGTCGCGGCACGCATCTACGCCAACAACAACAAGATGCTGGCCACCTCTCTCGAGCGGCTCAGCACAGGCCTGCGAATCAACACCGGCAAGGATGACCCCGCCGGGCTGATCGGCTCCGAGCGCCTCCGTTCGGAAATGACCGCCATCGGCGCGGCCATCGACAACGCCCGACGGGCCGATAACATGGTCTCGGTCGCAGAAGGCGGCCTTCAGGAGGTCAGCTCGCTGTTACTCGAGCTGGAGAACCTGGTCGCCCACAGTGCCAGCGAAGCCGGACTGAGCAGTGACGAAGTAGCCGCCAACCAGCTCCAGATCGATGCCATCCTCGACTCCATCAACCGCGTGGCCAACTCGACCGAGTTCAGCGGCAAGAAACTGCTCAATGGCGCGCTGGCCTACAGCACCTCAGGTCTGACCACCGGCGCCACCGCCTCCGCCGTCACCGATCTGCGCGTCAACAGTACGCGCGTGCCCCCCGGCGGTACCCGCAGCGTGGTGGTCGCCATCACCAGCTCGGCCCAGACGGCCCAGGTCATTTACGCGGGCTCCGCAACCGGCGCCGGCACCACGACCCTGGAAATCGCTGGCCGGTACGGTACGGAGGTGGTCAGCTTCGCCTCCGGGACCTCCGCCGATAACGTGGCCACGGCCATCAATCAGTCCAAGGACCTCACCGGCGTCTCGGCCACGGTCAGCGGAACCGGCGCCAACGCCCGCATCAAGATCAACAGCACCGACTACGGTTCCGACGCTTTCGTCTCCGTGCAGGCCATCTCCGGAACGTTCGCGGTCACCGGCGGTGACGATCCCACCCGTGATAGCGGCGTGGACGTGGGCGCCACCATCAACGGCGTCGAGGCCATCAGCAACGGCCTGGACGTGTCCCTGCGGACCTCCACGCTCAATGTGGACATGTCGCTGGCGTCGGCCTTTGCCACCCAGACGGCCAATGCCAAGACCTTCCACGTGACCGGCGGCGGCGCTGATTTCAGCATCGCACCGACGCTGGGTCTGAACGCCACCGCCAGTGTCGGGCTCAACAGTGTCACCACCGGAAGCCTGGGCTCCGCGGTCAACGGGTTCCTCTCGACATTGGGCAGCGGACAGACCAACCAGCTCACCTCGGAGAACTACGATACGGCCCAGCGGATCATCCGCGAAGCCCAGACGCAGGTCGCCTCGCTTCGCGGCCGACTGGGCGCTTTTCAGAAGAACACGCTGGCGTCTACCATTAACTCACTACAGGTGACCCTGGAGAATGTCACGGCGGCCGAGAGCGCCATCCGGGACACCGATTTCGCCGAGGAAACCTCCAAACTGACCCGGGCCCAGATCCTGGTCAGCGCGGCCACCTCCGCCCTGCAGTTGAGCAACGCCGCTCCGCAGAGCGTATTGTCTCTGATCCGGTAAAAATTGTGTTGAGTTCCCGCGGTGGGCGGCCGACGAATAAATCATCGGCCCCCCGCCGCAGATCCGGTCCGCCGGATCGCACGGCATGGAGGGCCGGGCCTGTCCGCAAGGGTAGCCCCGGCCCTTTCCCATCGCCGCCGGCGGGCGAGGATGTGACGCCTCGGCGTCTGCCCGGGAGGCCGGCAGGTCCGATATCCGTAAGATCCTCGACCTGCGAATTTATAACTAAAGACCACCCGGCTATTCAGACGAAAAGCCGGATGCTCCCGCAGAAGGCGGGCTGTCTGACGCCTGCTGGGGGTCCTTTCCAAGTGAACTGAGCCGTCTGTCGCGGCCTTTAGCGACGGGCGGTCACCCACCAGGGACGGTGGGGGCTGATCGGGATGATCGGCTGGCGAAAGCATGTCCTGCTTCAGGCTGTGTGCCTGCTCGCAGGGTAGTCCCGCAAGAGGGGCGGTGGAATCCGCCGCTGGCGGGTCGGGTTGGCTGGGTGACCATAACCCGGCTCGGGACACAAGGTCGTGTCCCGCGAGGCGCAAGAACGGATACTTGCCCCGACTGTCAGGGAGGATACCATGAGCCGTATCAACACGAACATCCCATCCATCCAGGCCATCCACCGATTGGCCGCCAACCAGAATGACCTGGGCATCAGGTTGGAGCGACTCAGCACCGGGCTGCGGATCAACCGCGGAAAGGACGACCCGGCCGGGCTGATCGCTTCGGAGACGTTGCGCAGTGAGATCCGCGGCATCAGCCAGGCGATCGACAACTCGCAACGGGCCATCAACGTGATCTCCACGGCCGAGGGAGCCCTCAACGAGATCTCGTCGCTGCTGCTGGATATCCGCGGCTTGGTCACACATGCGGCCAATCGCGGCGCCATCAGTGATGAGGAGCTCGCTGCCGATCAGCTCCAGGTCGATTCGCTCCTCGAGAGCATCGATCGAATCGCCAATACGACGCAGTTCGGCGGCGAGAAGCTGGTCAATGGCAACTTCGAGTACTCCTTGTCCGGCGTGGCCAGCTCCGCCATCGCCACGGCCACCATCTTCGGCGCACGCATCCCCGACACCGCCTCGATCAACGTGGTGGTCGAAGTGACGCAGTCGGCCGAAGTCGCCCAGGTGGTGTACGCCGGCAGCGCCATCGTCGGCAACGTCACCATCGAGGTCGGCGGGAACCGGGGCACCGAGGTGTTCTCGTTCGCGAGCGGTTCCACCGTGGACAACGTGGCCCTCTCGATCAACAAGTTCACGGAACTCACCGGCGTCTCCGCGGCGGTCAGCGGCACGGGCGCCAGCGCCCGGCTGCTGCTCAGCAGCCAGACGTACGGCTCCGATGCCATGGTCTCGGTCAAGCCGATCGATGGAGCCTTCATCGGGGCTACCGGCACGACGACCAGAGACACCGGCGTCGACGCCGGCGTGCTGATCAACGGCCAGACCGCTTCGGTGGACGGACTCAAGGCCTCGCTGCGAGCCAACGGACTGGACCTCGTGCTCGAAATGACTTCTGATCGCGGCACGACCCTGGGCACCTCCACATTCGACATCACCGGCGGCGGCGCGACCTTCCAGATAGGCCCACAAGTGAACGCGAGTGGCCAGGTCTCCATCGGCATCCCGTCGGTGGGCACGACCAACCTGGGGAATGCCGTCGTCGGGTTCCTGAACACCATCAAGGGCTCCGGCACCAGCTCTCTGCTGGGCGGCAACTTCTCCGCGGCCGAGAACATCGTCGTGGAGGCCATCAGCCAGGTGGCCATCATCCGCGGCCGGCTCGGCGGTCTGCAGAAGAACCAGATCGAAACCAACATCAACAGCCAGCGGGTGGCGCTGGAAAACGTTCAGGCGGCGGAGTCCGCCATCCGTGACGCCGACATCGCGGTCGAGGCCGCGGCCCTCACGCGGGCCCAGATCCTCGTCCAGAGCACAACCTCCATTCTGGGCGTGGCCAACCAGCTGCCCCAGAACGTGCTCTCCCTGTTGAGATAACCGCGAGAACAGGCTCATGGTACAGGGTCTCTCCCTGACCCGGTCTCGTCCCCCCTTCGCGGGGGATGAGATCGGGTTTTTTCGCTCGGTTTCAGGATCCCTGTTCCCGCAACTCGCTTGCCTTCTCCCCGGCTGAGCTCGTCGAACTGTAAACCCGTCCAAGTCGCGTGGACGGAGCGGATTCCTCTGGTCCTATGATCCGGTAGTTCACCGGTGCCGTCACGAACGACTCAACAAGTTCTAGACCGGGAGGATGATCATGGCGATTCTACGATCAGGGATTCTGTCAGTTGCGCTGCTGGCGGTAGGGCTCGCCGGCTGTGAAGAGCGCACTGTGACTACCACGGCGACTCCTGGGACAACGACACAGCCTCATGCCGCGGCCGGCTTTGGCGATCTCTACAAAGCCGTCGCGGTTATGCACGCGGCAGGTGATCAGCAGATCACCGGCACGGTCACCTTCATGGAGGAGCAGGCGGGCGTACGGATCGCGGCCGACATCCGCGGGCTCGAGCCGAACAGTGTCCATGCATTTCACATCCACGAGTTCGGCGACTGCACGGCCGGCGACTTCAGCAGCGCCGGCGGGCACTACAACCCGTGGGACGCCACCCATGGAGGCCCGGACACCTCCAAGGAGAAACACCACGCGGGCGACCTGGGCAACATTGAAGCCAACGCGGAAGGCGTAGCCCTGAAGGAGCTGGTGATGCAGCACATCACTATCGCCGGACAGAACCCGATTCTGGGCCGTGCCGTCATCCTGCACGCCGGACAGGACGACCTCAAATCAGACCCGGCCGGCAATGCCGGTGGCCGCATCGCCTGCGGCGTGATTGGCATCGCTCAGGCCGGCCAGTGATTGAGCGACCGCTACCGCACAGGCATCTCACTTTATTCTCAAAAGGATGTGTAGGGTTGGATACAATGAAAGCGACATCAGGCCAGAAGAACGAAAGGCCCCGACGTTCAGCTCGAACATACTCCTGAGGCTGGCGACGCCCCGATCGGCGGTGGCTTTGTCCAGCCGGGCAATCAGCACCGAGGAGGGCTGCCATGATCCGCCGTGTACGCCAGTTCGTTTCCTGGTCGCTGTGGGGCGCGAGTTTTCTGGGCCTCGCCGCTTTGACCGGCTGCGACGAGTACGGCTATGGAGGCGACTACTACGTCGAGCCGATGGACTTCTCGCCCTACGGCTACGATTACGACATGTATGACATCTTCACCAGCGATCTTTGAACGACCGGCCCGGAAAAGGTGAACGGCCACGGAGTCCCGGAGACTCCATAGCCGTTCGTCGCTTGAACCAGGGGCACTTCAACTGAAGCCACCCGGGCGCTCACGCTGAACGCAATGCCTCAGCCGTGCCGCCCAAGTCGCATGCGGGCGCTTAGTGGGCCGCCCGGCCGGTGGCGCTCTGGATCAGCGCGCTGGTCGAAGCCTTGATGCCGTTGGCGTCGTTGAACATGCAGTTGAGGCCGGCGGCGGTCAGGACGCGTCCCTCCTCCGCCTTCACTTCCTTCTCAAAGCCGCTCTTCAGATCCCGGCCGGCCCGGAAGAGCTTCTCCTCGCCCAGGGATCCATCGGCGGCCAGCGGTCGGCCCCAGACGCCGAAGCGGGCCACGTCCCACTCCGGGGCGATCCCGGCGCCGAAGCCGGTCGCGACGTAGCCTTCCGGCAGCTCGATCTGCGCTTCCAACCCCGCGTCCGTATCCCAGCCGGCCCGCAATTGCTCTGCGGGGCCGAGCTTTCCGTCCGGCAGCAGCGGCTGCACGCGCAGCCAGAAAGTAGTGATGTTGTCCTCGTGGGCCCGCGCGCCCAGGCCGGTGATCACGTAGCCCGGGGGGGCCTGGAGGTAAGCTTCCACCTTGTCGGCGGCTTCCTCCTTCGTATCGGTCAGCACCAGCCGTGCGGGGTCATCCGTCACCGCCGGCGCGGCCGTGGCGGGCACCGGGCTGGGGCCAAGATCGTACACGTGCACGTTGTCCACGTAGGCACTCGAGCGATCCAGATCCTGTCGGCGGAAGAACGCGAAGCCAATGGTGGACTGGTCGGCCTCGGCCCGCCACGCGTGCTGGAAACGCATCCACTTGCCGCCGGTCCAGTACCACTGGCTGGAGTCCCGCGTCAGGCTGCGGTAATCGTCGCCCCCCTTCGGATCGGCGAACAGCCGCACGCGCGTGTCACCGTCGGCGCCCTTGTCCACCGACGTATTCACGCCGGCGGACAGGAGGTACACATGGCCCGGCGTGGTGGGAATGCGGCGGGTGAGGTAGCGCTGCTCGCGCACCTCGCGGCGCTCCTTGCCGGCCACGTGCGTGAACCCGGCCATCCGATCGCCCCACTTCGTGTCCAGCCCGAGCTTCTTCACCTCCGACTTGCTCGTCCAACCTACGTCCGGGGCATCCACGCCATTCTCAGGTTCTACGGACCAGCCGGTCACGCCTTCCTCAAAATTCCCATTGCTGATTTCGACTTCCTTCCGATAGCGCAGCGGCGGGTACTCCGGCGCCCCCGCGAGCGGCACCGGCGCCAGCGCCAGCAGGTGCGGGTTGTAGGACGCGTAGAGCTCGGATTCGATGTTCTCCGACGGTTTGGGCATGCGCAGCCGGTACACCGGCGTCTTGAAGGTGAGCCCGGTCGGCCCGGTGGCGGTGAACTGATAATTGTAATGATGGCTCGCCCAGAGCTTCTCCACCAGCAGCTCCGTCTGGCCGGCCGGCACGTTGAATTCCGTGTTTCCGCTGACGCCCGGGCCCCAGGTCCTCAGCGTAACCGGCGCCGGAATCGGCGCGACCCAGGTGAAGCGGGCCTTGCTGTCCGTGACAAACTCCACGCGCAAGTTGGAGATCGTGGGCATGCCGCCCGGTTCGGGTTCGCCATAGATGCGGGCATTCATGTCCCGCGGGATGATCCGCACCTGGTCCTCCGGGAGCAGGTTGCCACGATGCGGAATCACGTACGCATCGATCTTGTAGTGCTCGCCGGGGGTCACCTTGAGCTCGTCGGTTGCATAGAGCACATGCCCGATGTGCTGGCCGCCGATCGGCCCGCAGGCCAGCGAGCTCTTCGGGCCGGCCAGGGGGCGACCATCCATCGTCCACACGCGTACGACAATATCGCAGCAGTTGTGCTCGGTGGGCGGGTCCATGGTCACCGGGCTCAGGTTAAGCGTGATCATGCGGATATTCGGTGTTCGCGGCGTGAACACCAGGCTGGTCGTATTGTAAACCCAACCGTTCTCGTCGGCGTTCTCAATCAGCGCTCGGCGCAGGTCGGCGGTTTCCTCGACGATCCACAGCCCCATGTCCGACTCGGGATGGGCCACGCCATCCACATAGAGGTATCCGCCATCGTAAGCATTGCCGGTGGCGTGCAGATAGGGCAGAACCGGCTTGTCATCCGCGCTCCACAGGCGGATCCCATATGTCCGGCCGGGCGTCAGCGGGGCCTGACCGGGCTCCCAGCGCGCGGTCGCATAGTCCATTGAGCCGGGCCAACCACCCGCCGGGGAAGACTGGGCCTCGAGCGTCCGCACCGGTCCGATCTGCCGCCCGCCGGGCCCGCCTTCCAGCAATGCCGCCCGCAGCAGTTGGGAATAACCGGCCGTCCGCACGCTGATCCGCACCAGCTCCGGCCCGGTGGCCGTAAACGTCTGCACGAACTCGTGGCCCGACCAGCCCCAGACGCTGGCCTGCGGTTCGTATACCCGGTCGATGAGCATGTCGCCGGTGTTCACGCGCGTCTCGTCAGCCTGCGCGCCGGAGATCAGGCGCGGGTAGATGGCCCAGTTCTCCACAAACGTGTAATCCATCACTCCCCAGCAGAAGGGGAACTCCGTATAGCCCTGATCGGCCATGCCGGTGTTGCCGATGTCAGCACGGCGGTCCTGGGTCCAGACAGAGCGGGTCTTCGGCAGCACGGGGGCATTCTTCTGTGCCCCCACCATGCGGTAAAAGATCTGGGCGCCGCGTGGCCTGGGTTTGCCCGCCTCCTCGCCGGCCAGGTACAAAGGGCTCAGCAGAAACGCGAGGGCGGCCAACAGGCCGGACGCCGGACGGAATCTACGCTGCATGCCTGGTCTCCTTCCATCGCCGCAAAGGGCAGAAACTAGAAAGGTACTCCACTGCTCCGCGAAACTGTAGCCCGGACACGATACGCGCGAATATGGCGGGGCACAAGACAGGTTCCCGGCTGGTCGCCGATCGCAGGGGCAGGGTGCCGCCTTCAGCCGGGGAGCGACGGCAACTCAGCCCCCTCGGCAGGGCGGGTGGCTCCCGGCTTGGGGACATAGAAGAGCTGAAGGAGGCGGGCCTGATCCAGCGGCGTCACCTCATAGAGAACCAGATCGCCCAATTGCCGCTGGAATACGCGCAGTCCGCTGTCGGGTGGCACGGTCGGCGCATCGCCCACGGCCTGAGCCCGATCCACAAACGTGAGCACGCCTTGCCCGTCGACAACGGCCACATGGTAGACGGTCATCGGCGTGAGCGTGTTCGTGTAGGCCAGGCCGCGCGATTCCACGCCCGGCGGCAGGGCGGCCAGCAGCAGCGGCTGGCCGAATCGATAGCTGAAGGTGAACGCGAACTCCTCGGGCGGACACTCCCAGTCGGCCTGGAATTCCCGACCGGCTTCCTGGCGGTAAACGGCAACCACGCTGCGCCAGGGCTGCAAGTCGCCATCTGTGCCGGCCGACTCGCGCCACACCGTCCAGCCCAACCAACCGCCCGCGATCAATAGCGCCACGACCGCCGCGACGGCCAACTCACGGAAACGTCCCAGAAACCGGCGACTGGCCGCGACTGGCGGCGCCTGGGCCGGCATGGCGGGTTGAATTCGCTCCAGGAGTTGAGCCGGAGGAGGCGGCTGGAACGATCGAATCAAAGAAGCATCCATCGCTTTCTGCGTGTCGACAAGGGCGCGCAGAGCAGCATCACCTTCGAGCTTCTGCTCAAAAGCGAGGCGGTCGGCCGGGGAGAGGAGACCATCGAGATAGGCCTCCAGCAGCCGATCCTCTTCGTTGAAGCCGCTTGCGCTCATGGCGCTCCGTTCCTGGCCGCCGGACCAGGGAGGTCCGGGCGGCTCAAACGCTCACGGAGAGCATGACGCGTGCGATGCACGTGGCTCATGGCCGTGCCCTCCGGGATCCCCAGGATCCGTGATATCTCCGAGTACTCCAGCCCCTCAACGGTACGCAGCAACAGACATGCTCGCGGGATTTCCGCCACCGTCTTCAGCGCTCGCACCAGGGCATCATCAAACTGGTCCTGATAGTCCGGCAGGGCGCCCTTTTCACTGAGCCGAAACTGAGCACCCGCAGCCGAGCGTTCATCGCTGCTGGCGGCCTCTTCCATCGCGGCGGGGTCCAGCGAGACACCCACGCGGCTGTGCTCGCGCCGGGCGTAGTTCAGGGCGACAAAGCGGACAATCTGACCCATCCAGGCGGAGAAATTCGTGCCGGGTTCGAACTGATCCAGTTTTTCCAGGGCGATCAGGGCGGCCTCCTGGATCACGTCTTCCACGCGGGTACGATCCCCAACGATGCCGATGGCGATCAGCCACAAAATGCGCGAGGACTCCTGAAACCGGTCGGCGAACTCGCTCCGTTCAATCGAACGCGAGGTCGCATCCGGAGGGCGCCCGCCATCCTGTGTCGCGTCGGCTCGAACCATGACTCGGGTCTTCTTGTATGAATGTCTGCGCGGAGGTCAAGCCTTGCAGGCTCAGCGCGTGCCCGAGCGAATGGGGTGAATGGGAAAGATGGGTAAGGCCCGATCTCAGCCTCGAGTGCGGCGGCGAAGTCCCATAGTAATCGCCACCACCAGCAGGCATCCTGCCGTAGGCTCCGGAATGACCTCGAGCCCGCGGACGTCGAGGTAGCTGCCCGTGCCGATCAAGGTCAATTCTCCCGTGGCCGGGTCGATCTCATAAAGGGCGTCACGCGCGCCGTAGAGCTGACCATCCGGACGGAATGCCAGCGTTTGAACCAAGCCTCCGCCTCCGGCAGCCGCGTTGACCACGGATGCCATCCCGGAGACTGGATCAATGGTGACCAGGCCCACTGCGGCATCCCAACCGTACAGATCACCGCCCGGCGAAAATGCCAGACCCTGCACGAAGCTCGCACCCATGTTGTCGGTGATGCTGGTGGCCTGCCCGGTAGTGGTGTCCACCGTAACCAGCTTCATGCCAGCGACGACGGCATATAGCGCGTCCGTCGGTGAGAAGGCGATCGCTCGGATGTCGCTGACGCCCAGGGTTGCCAGGCTGGTGCCTTGACCGGTCGATGGATGGATGGTGATGAGTTCCTGGCCAAGTACCGAATCAGCCACGGAGTAGAGCGTGCCGAGGCTGTCTCGGGCCAGCGAGTTCAGCGAGTCAAAGCCCGTATAGCCGAGGAACCCGCCCGAGCCAGTGTTTTGGTCAATAGTATAGGCGGCGCTGTCCAGACCACTCCAGCCCACGCCGATGAGCTGGGCGTGCGCTGGTGAGACGGCCGCTGCCGAAGCCCCCCAGACCACGATCAATGCAAGGACGCTATGGGACACGCGCCCGCTGACAGTCGCACGGGACCGCATTCGTCTCTCTCCCCAGATTGGTCAGACCGCCGCAGCCCAGCCGGCGATCAATCCCCCGCCGGCGCGGAGTGCTTCCTGCACGCCGTCGACGACAAGGATGTGAGAATCTTATTCCTATTCTACCGCTGTAACCGCCGCTTGTACAATCCCCGCCCGGCAGGAGCGAACCGACGGCTGATAAGGGGGGCCGCGGGCCGGCCCCGGCGTATGCCGACCTCCTCTCCAGCCGCACTCAACTGACGTGCCAGGTCCGATAAATCGGGTCAGATGTCGAGGTTTTTGACGTTCACGGCGTTGGTTTCGATGAACTCTCGCCGGGCCTCAACGTTGTCGCCCATCAGAATCGAGAAGACCCGGTCGGCCTCCCGGGCGTCTACCTCCACCTGCTCGTCGTCCTCGGATTCGTTGGAGATGACCACCTTCAGCATGCCCCGGGCCACCGGATCCATGGTGGTTTCCCAGAGCTGCTCACCATTCATCTCGCCCAGCCCCTTGAAACGCCGCATCTCCAGCCCATCGCTGCCCAGATCGCGGATGGCCTCAGCGAGGTGGCTCAGGTTGTCGAGCTCTCGGGGCTCCTCGCCGTCGCGCTGGATCACGAATTTGGCGGGCGGGATGGTACCGTCGACGTTTTCAGTGCGCTGGGCGTAGTAGTCCTCCATGGAAAGACCCATGGCCTTGAGCTTCGCGATCACCTCCTCGAGGACACCGCACTCCCCGAGATCGGAACGAACGATGCGGTGCCTGCTGGCGCTGCCGTTGCCCGTGGAACCCAAGGTCGATCCGGCTTCGATCACTTCCACTTCACCGTAGCGGGCGCGCTCGTCTGCGACGAGCTGCTGAAACTCCTCATCGCTGTAGCCGTAGTACTCGACCGGCAGCGATTCATCCGGGCGGTAAGCCATGGCCCGGTAGTCGGGCAGCTTGCCAAACTCATCCAGATGCCGTGCCAGCAGTTCGCGCATGTCGATGCCTCGCCGCCGCAGGATCCGTCCCTGGGCCTCCACCCGCTCGACCAGCGAATAGAGTTCGCGAAGCTCGGCCTCGCCGAACAGACGCGGCGGCTCCCCGCGGACCAGCAGCGTGGCGCCATCGATGCCCCACTCGCGGAGCTTGCGGTGCAGCACGGCGTCGTTGAGCACGTACTCGGCTTTCTTGCCCTTCTTGAGCAGGTAGAGCGGCGGTTGAGCCACGTAGACGTAGCCGCCCTCGACGAGGGGACGCATGTGCCGGAAGAAGAAGGTCAGCAGCAGCGTGCGGATGTGGCTGCCGTCCACGTCCGCGTCACACATGATGATGATCTTGCCGTAGCGCCGCTTGGCGACGTCGAATTCGTCCTCGCCGATGCCGCAACCCAGGGCCATGATCAGTGTCTTGATCTCCTCATGGCTGAGCATCTTGTCGACGCGAGCCTTCTCCACATTCAGAATCTTGCCCTTGAGCGGGAGAATCGCCTGGAAGCTGGAATCGCGACCCGTCTTGGCCGAGCCACCGGCGCTTTGCCCTTCGACGATGAACAGCTCGGTGGAGTCGGCATCCTTATTGCGGCAGTCCCACAGCTTGCCCGGCAGTCCGCCCGAGGCCAAAGCGCTCTTGCGGGTCAGGTCGCGGGCCTTGCGGGCGGCCTCACGAGCCAGCGCCGCCTGGATCCCCTTGGTGACAATCCGCTTGGCATCGGCCGGGTTCTCTTCCAGGAAACTGGCCAGCTTGTCGTTGACCGTCTGCGTGACGAAGGTCTCGACCTCCGGATTCATCAGGCGAACCTTCGTCTGAGCCTCGAACTGCGGCTCGGGCACCTTCACCGAGATGATCGCCGTCAGGCCCTCGCGGAAGTCCTCGCCGGTGGTGACCAGGTCCCCCTTGATCAGGTTCTCTTTCCTGGCGTAGGCGTTCAACGTGCGCGTCAGCGCGGCCCGGAAACCCGACAGGTGCGTGCCGCCGTCAATGTTGCGGATGTTGTTGGCGAAACAGGACACGTTCTCGCTGTAACCGTCGTTCCACTGCAAGGCCAGATCGGCGATCAGTCGCTGCTCTGCATCCTCGGCGCGGATGGTGATCACCTTGCTGTGCAGGGCCTCCTTGCCCTCGTTCAGATGGGTGACGAAGGCGCGCAGCCCATCGGTGAAATGGAACTCCTCCTCCTTGCCGCTACGCTGATCGGCCAGCTTGATGCGGACGCCGTCATTGAGATAGGCCAGCTCCCGCAGGCGGTTGAGCAGTGTCTCGTAACGGAACTCGCAGTCCGGGAAAATCTCCGCATCCGGCTTGAACTTGATCCGCGTGCCGGTGCTGTCCGCATCGCCGATCACCTTCAACGGAGCGACCGTGACTCCACGCTGGAAGCCCAGTTCGTGCACCTTGCCGCCCTGGCGGATCTGGACCCGCAGCCATTCGGAAAGGGCGTTGACTACGCTCGCTCCCACGCCGTGCAACCCACCGGACACCTTGTAGCTGTTGCGGTCGAACTTGCCGCCCGCGTGCAGCACCGTGAGGGCGACCTCGACGGCCGGCTTGCCGTTGATCTTGGGGTCTGCATGCTTCATGGGTCCGACGGGGATGCCCCGGCCGTTGTCTTGAACCGTGCAGCTTCCGTCGGCGCCCAGGATCACCGAGATCTCGTTGCAGAATCCGGCCATGGCCTCGTCAATCGCATTGTCCACGATCTCGTAGATGAGATGATGGAGGCCCGTTACGCCCGTGTCCCCGATGTACATGGCCGGACGCTTGCGGACCGCGTCGAGCCCCTCGAGCACGCGGATGCTGTCCTGATCGTAGGCGGGAGTCCCCGGGACCGGCTCCTGCTGTCCGCCGTGCTCTTCCGGAGCCGCCTGCTGGTGAGTGTTTTCGTCACTGGGCGTCGAACGTAATGTATCCATGGATTCTTTCTTCTAGGAATGCGGACCGCACGTGAAGCGGACCGTATGGATGCCCGCCTCAGGAAGCTCCGCTCGCAGCAATTCCAGCAGCCGCTGCTCCCATTGCAGGGCCAACTGGTAACGCAACGCCGGCTCATGCACCTGAAACCGAAGTACGCCGGCGCGGACGCTGACCGGTGCGGCCTGCACCAGCAGCTCGTTGCCCGCGTGTTCCGTCAGCACCGCGAGCAGCCGGCGCCGCCACGCCGGCCCGCGTATCAGGGGCGATGCCAGGACCTCCCTCAGCACCGGCCCGACAACCGCCGCGCGTTCGCGTGGTGTATGGTTCTCCTGCACCTGGCCCAGCAGCTGATCCGGGCCCGGCATCACCCGGTCACCGCGAGCGCCGGCAGGCCGGTGAGACGCCTCGGAAAACGGCCTTATTATAGTCCTGCGCGATCTGTTCGGCATCCGGCATGAACCTCCAGAACGCCCTAAAAATCGGTAGGCGCATCCTAGGACAGGTTCACAGGCATTATCACGTAAAGGAAGGTCTGGCCGGCCCGGAAGATCCCCGGCCGATTGGCCTCCTTGAACTCCCCCGTGATCGTAGGGCTGCCGACGGCCCTCAGCGCGTCCGTCAGGAATACGGGGTTGAAGCCGATCTCCATCGGCGGGTGGGGATAGTCCACGCGCATGGAGATGGTGGCCTCGCCCTGCTCGGGCGCCCGGCTGGAGAGGATCAGCTTCTCCTTGTCGAACATGAGCCGGACCGCCTTGGACTGCTCATTGGTCAGCAGCGCGGCACGACGCACGGCACTGAGGAACTCCTCGGTGTTCAGCTCCACCTTGCGATCGCAGTCCTTGGGCACAACCTCTTCATACTGGGGAAAGTGCCCCTCGACCAGGGCGGAACTGATCACGTATTCGCCGGCCCGCACGATGACCTGGTTGCTCGAGAAGCGTACCAGGACCCGTCCCTCGATATTCGGAAGAATCTTCTGAACCACATGCACGGTCTTGGCCGGAACGATCATCCGGTTGTCCTCACCGGCCGACTGTTCCGCGTTGCCCACGCATCGGGCCAGGCGACGCCCGTCCGTCGCCACCAGGGCCAGCTTCTTGCCTTTCTTCTCCCACAGCACGCCGTTAATGGCATACCGGGTGTTTTCCTTGGCGACGGCAAACAAGGTCCGGTCGATCAGGCCCCGCATCACTTCGACTTCGACTTCGACATCCGGAGTCCCCTCCAGGTCTGGCACCGGCGGGAACTCCCGCGGATCCTGCCCGTAGATCTCAAAGTGGCTGTCCTGGCCGCGAATATGGCACGCCTGACCGTCGGCCTCCAACACCAGCGTCTCGTCAACGCTTTCGCGGGTGATCGAAATGAGCTTGTCCGCGGCCACCAGCATCTCGCCAGGCTTCTTCACCTCGACCTGACGGATACCCACGCGCAAGGCCACTTCCAGATCCGTCGCGCTCACCAGCAGCCCGTCTTCGACGGTGGTCAGGCGAACGCATTTGAGAATGTCCTTGGGTGTGCGGCTGGCGACCACGCTCGAGGCAGCGTTGAGAACCTCCAGAAGGGCAGCCCGATTCACGATGAGATGCATGGCATCCATGCTCCAGTTACTGATTATCCAAGAAACATGTAGTAGAAATCATAGGCTCTGTGACTTGCGTACGATTCCTGCCCCTTCGTGTCCTAACCTGCGTATTATAAGAGGCTTGCGATCAAATCACCAGCTCGCTGGACGGTGGATAAGCTGTGATTTCGCAAGCACTTCCGATCAGGTTGGCTCAGTCTCCCACGGGTCGCCCCGGGAGGCTTGTCGAGGCGGGTTGCAATCATAACCCAAACCGCACAGTTTATCCACGCTGCCGGGGATCGAACTGTTGAGTTTTACCGGCGAGCAGCGGGCGCGTGCGGTTCCGCACCGGTACCCTTGAAAACCGGGCCGGTGGTCCTCGTCTGGCACTGAAGACCATTCATTGCGGCGTTCGGCGGAGCATGTCCAGCAGACCTCGGATGGTGCTATCGAGTTCCGCGTCCTGCTGGCGGCGATCCTGGATAGTGCGTAAAGCGTGCAGCACGGTCGTATGATCACGGCCGCCGAAGAAGCCGCCGATCTCCTCGAGGCTCAGCGGGGTGAGCTCACGGGCGAGATACATGCAGACCTGCCGAGGGAACGCGACTGAGCGGCTGCGGCGCTTGCCCTGAAGGTCAGAAAGACGAACATTAAACCGGGACATTACCACCTGGAGGATGTCCGGCAGGGAGATGTTGCGGCCGGGTCGCGTGGGTGTCTCGCCGAGGGCAGCCTGAGCGACGTCGAGCGTGATCTGGCCGCCATATTGCTGGCTGCAAGCGACAACCCGCGTTAACGCGCCCTCGATCTCGCGTGTGTTGGATTCCGCCGCCGAGGCGATGCAGTGTACGACGTCCTCCGGAAGCTCGATACAGCGGAGCTTGGCCTTCTTGCGTACGATGGCCATCCGGGTTTCCAGGCAGGGGGGGTCGATGCGGGCCACCAGCCCCCAGTTGAAACGGCTCACCAGCCGATCTTCAAGGCTGGGAATGCCGCTGGGCGCTTCGTCAGCGGAGAGGATGATCTGCTTCTGCGCCTGGTAGAGCGTGTTGAACGTGTGAAAGAACTCCTCGCGTGAACGCTCGCGAGCGGCCAGGAACTGAATATCATCGATGACCAGCACGTCCACGTGGCGGTAAAGATAGCGAAACTGGTGCAGGGCCCCGCGCTCAATCGCTTCCACGAAGTGATTGGTGAAGGTCTCGCACGTCAGGTAAAGAATCTTCCTGGTGGGGTCCGCCCGGAGGACCTCGTGACACACCGCTTGCAGCAGATGCGTCTTGCCTAAGCCCACACTGCCGTGGACGAATAGAGGATTATACACTTGCCCGGGGGACTGCGCGGCGGCCGAGCAGGCTGCCTGTGCGAGACGGTTGGACGGGCCGGTGACGAAGTTCTCGAAGGTGTAGTCCTTGTTGAGGACCAGCTCTTCGGCGTCGAGCTCAAACGAAAGTGGCGTTTTTTCGTCAGGCGCCAGTGCCGGAGCCAGGAAGTTTACCGTAATCAGCCGGGAGGTCACGGCTTGAGCGGCAGCGCTGAAGGCGGCCTGGCACTGCTGACTGAGGTACTGATGCTGCGTAGCGGTCTGCGTGGGCACCCGGATGACACCGTTCTGCATATCCAGGGGCTCAAGTGACGCAAACCACGGTCGAATCAGCTCGGGGTGTTGTGTTCTCAGGTGGGCAAGTACGTCGTTCCAGGTACGGTCGCTGATGCTGCCCATGGGCTTCCTGGCTCTCTCTTCTTGCTGACGCCGGGTGCTCCGCCCCGTTCGCCGCAAGTGCTGGCGAAGGAAATCCGAACTGGACAGAATCTGGCGGCTT
>BTUC01000052.1:0-23460 GCA_045863575.1 Phycisphaerae bacterium | reverse complement strand
CGTCCGGGGGCCGAGCCGCTCGTTGAACTCACTGGGGATCTTCTTCTGCGGGCACTTCTGGTAGCAGGCGCCGCAGCCCGTGCACTTCGTCCAATCGACATAGCGCGCCTTGCGGCGGATGGTGACCTCGAAATTGCCGACGTATCCCTCGACGCGCTCGACTTCGGCGTAAGTCTCCAGGCGAATGTTGGGATGTGTGGCCGCCTCAACCATGCGCGGCGTGAGAATGCATTGCGAGCAGTCCAGCGTCGGGAAGGTCTCCGAAAGCTGGGCCATGTGTCCGCCCAGAGAACTGGAGCGTTCCACCAGAATGACTTCTACGCCGCCATCGGCGATGTCCAGGGCGGTCTGGATGCCGGCGATACCACCGCCGATGACCAGGGCCCGGCGGGTCAGGGGCACCTTGATGGGGAACAGCGGCGTATTCCGCTGCACGCGGGCGACGGTGGCGCGGACGAGTTCGATGGCCTTCTGCGTGGCTTCCTCGCGATCCGGGTGAACCCAGGAGCAGTGTTCGCGGAGGTTGGCGATCTCGCACAGGTAAGGGTTGAGCCCCGCATTGGCCACCGTGCGGCGAAAGGTCTTTTCGTGCATGCGCGGTGAACACGCCCCCACCACCACGCCGCTGAGACGATGCTGCTTGATGGCGTCGCGGATCTGGGCCTGGCCCGGCTCTGAACACGTGTACTTGTAGTCCACGGCGTAGACCACACCCGGCATGGAGCGGGCCGTCTCCGCCACCCGCGCACAATCCACGGTCTTGCCGATGTTCTCGCCGCAATGGCAGATGAAAACGCCGATTCTCGACACGAGATCTCCTCCAGCGACTCTACGCGCGGCTCGCGGCGGCCGAGAGTACGGGCTCGACCGGGATGAAGTGCCCCTCGAAACCCAGCGACTCCTCGCTCAGACCAAAGGCGCGATTCATGAGCTGGGTCAGGTACACGACGGGCAGCCGGGCCTCGGCCGGCACACCGAATTCGCCCTGGCGCATGTCCAGGTTGGCATGACACATCGGGCAGGCCAGGCAGATCACATCCGCGCCGGCCCGTCGGGCCGACTCATAGATAATCCGCCCCTGCCGGAGCACCACGGATTTGCGTGAGATGGCAAATGAGCCACCGCAGCACTCCAGGGCCATCGACCAGCGCACCGGCTGAGCCCCGAGCAACTGAACGACACGCTCCATCGACCGCGGTGTTTCCGCGTCTGCCGCGCCGGTCACCTTGGGTGGCCGGACCAACAGGCACCCGTAGTAGCAGGCCACCTTCAGGCCTTTGAGCGGACTCTTCGCCAGATCCCGAAACCGGTCGTCCGGCCAGCTCTCCAGCCAGTTCAACAGACTCAACGGACGAACATCCCCGATGGGCAGATCCTGGGCCTCGCCCAGCGCCGCCGCCAGCCGCCGAGCCAGCCCGGGGTGCTCCTTCATCTCATGAGAGGCGACAGCCAGACGTTGGTAGCACATGGCGCACGGAGCGAGGACCTGATCGAGACCCGCACGCCGTGCCTTGGCCAGATTATCAGCCGACAGGCACAAGGCTGCGTCGTGATCCAGGGCGTGTGCGGAAGTCGCTCCGCAACAAACCCAGTCCGGCACTTCCTGCAAGGTGACGCCGACGTGAGCGGCCAGCGCTCGCAGGCTGCGGTCGTACTCGGCGGCCGTGCCACCGAGACTGCAACCGGGATAGTAGCCAATCGATCTCATGATCCAGTTTCCGTCTAAGATGCCAATCGCTGCCATACCCGGTCCTGGGTGACCGGGCGACTCGATGATTAATGCCGATCCTGATCGCGTTTGAGTCGCTCGATTGCGTTGCGGACGCGCTCCGTGTCGGGTGAGTGGCCGGGCAGCACGTGCAGCTTTCCTTTCTTGAGCATCGCCGGGCCGAGGGCCGCATCCTGGAAGAAATGCCAGGTCCTCAGCTTATAGCCGATGACAAGAAACAACTCGTGCAAACGGCCGCGGCGGAGCACCCCACCGAGGAAGGTCCTGTGCATGGCCTGAATATCCCGCGCCCGCCTGCTGCGCGAGGCCAGGCCCCGCCGCACGCCCTCCTGGCGCAGGACGTCCATGGTCCCAGCAATGTCCACCCCCTGGGGACAACGCGTCGTGCACGCAAGGCAGCCCGCACACAACCACGGCGTGTCCGCACTCAAAGCCTGCTCAGCATACCGGGCGGCGGCGCCGTTCTGCCCGGCGAAGCCCGCCTCGAGCTGTAGCAGGCGCATGATCCGCGTCGGGCTGATCTCCATCTCGCCCGGCACGTTTTGTGGGCACCCAGCCGCACATCGGCCGCACTGGTAACAGTTCAGGGGAGAGACACCGGTCGCCTGCGCGACGGTGGCGGCCACCGTCCCCGCAGGCACGGGCGAAGCGTGCGACATTCCAAACTCCCGCCCGGACGCCGGCAAGTAGGCACCAGCAGAGAAAAGAGACGCCGGGCTTGCTACATTGTGGGGCGCGTGGCCGCAGAGGTCAAGTCGATATCTTCATTGATTGGGGGATTGGGACTGGAATGGTGCTGTTTGGTCAGTAGTCAGTGGTGAGTAATCAGTTGTTGGGTCAGTGGTCCTTGTAGTCAGTTGCAGGAGTGCGGGTCGGTGGTTGTGAGTTGCAGGTGTGGCCACGGAATGACGCTGACACGCTCCATCTCCGTGTCTCCAGGTCCCCTTGTCTCCTGGTCGCCCCCCGCTCCTCTCTCCATCGCTCCGTCTCTCTTTCTTTCCGTCTCAGCCGTGCAGTCACCTCGTCACCTTCTGACCTGTCACCTTGTCACCCCTTCAGATCCAGGTGCACCTTCGCGTCCGCAAACCTCGCCTCTTTAAGCCTCAGGCCCACTCCAGGAACGTCCGGGACAGTGGACAGGCCGTTCTTGCGGTCGTAGCCCTCGGCAATGAGCAGATCGCTGGTCATGGGGTCCTCTTCGGCCATATAGAAGTTGGGCAGCGCACGGCCGACCTGCAACTGCATGTGGTAGCCGATGTTCGAGCCCCAGTTGTGCGGGGCCACGCGAATGCCGTGCGGATGGCCGGCGGCCGCGTATTCGGCCACGCCCTCGAATCCAAACACGATGATGTCGCCCTGCAGAACGTCCACCGCCTCCTGCTCAATGAAGTGCTTCCAGGCGTCCAGCCTGCTGTCGTTCTCGCCCTCGGCGACCAGCGTCTTCCAGCCCTTCTCCCGAATAAACGCCTTCAGCTCCAGGCACTTCTTGACGTCCTTCGGAAACATCTGCTCGATAAAGGCAAAGTCGTAGTCGGGCAGTTCCTCGAGCATCTTCTTCGTACGCTCGAGATCCCAGCCATCGTTGGCATCGACACCGAGTGTGATCCGCGGGCCGACGTGGGCACGGATGAGTTTCAAGACTTCGATGTCGCGAGCGTAACCGGCCTCCTTCTCCATCCACTTGGCCCCCCGGCCGATCTTGATCTTGAAAGCCGTGTGGCCGGCCTTCAGGCCCATGTCCAGTTCCTTTTTGAACTGGTCGCGCCAGTTGTCGGCGTACTGCGGCAGCAGGTCCTGCATGTAGATCGAACCGTCGTACACCGGCACGCGCGCGGGCCCGGCGCCGCCCAGAAGCGCCCACGCAGGCTTCTTGAGCACCTTCCCGGCTAAGTCCCACAAAGCCATGGTGCCCCGATCCAGGGGGCTGACCATGCGGCGCTCTTCGCGCCGGTAGAACGCGAACGGGTCCTTGCCCAGCAGAGCGGACAGCATCTGCCGGTTCTTTTCCATGTCTTTGTCGTGGCGGTAGACGCCCAGGCCGTCCACGCCGGCGCTGGTGTAAATGCGGATCATGCGATCCGTGGCCTTGTCGCCGTGGTCGTCTTTCCGCGAGTTCTTGCCCAGAAACTTCGGCCGCCGGCTGGGCAGATCGAAGGCCACCACGCGTGTGATGCGCACGTCGCGGGGCAGGTCATCGGCCCAGGAAAAACGGGGCAGGACGGCAGTACCGGCAACAGCGGCAAGAAATTCACGGCGTTTCATGGTTTGTTCTCAGTCAGTTCTCAGTTCTCACTTCTCAGTTTTGCATCATACCCGAGGCTGATTCGCTGACCAGCCTCGCCGAAGCGGCTCTGGAGGAATCCTCTCACCCTGCCCACAAGACAACAAGGAAACCGGCAGTTGTTGAAGCTGGAGTTGAACGATAGAATAGACTGGAACGGGGCGAGCGAGGCGGTTTTCAATGGGCGTATATCAGACACGAACGATGAGAAGCTTTGATCGCATCAGTGTTGATCCGGAGAGGATGGGCGGAGTTCCCTGTCTGCGTCATCTGCGGATCCCGGTCACGACCGTTGCCGGTCTCGTGGCCGAGGGCAAAAGCGATCCCGAGATCCTGGCCGACTATCCCGATCTCGAGCCGGACGACATTCGTCAAGCGCTCGCCTGCGCTGCGGAGGCGGCCCCTGACCATCAGATGCCTGCTATAAGATCGGAACCAGACGATACAATGGTGTTGTAACTGAACAAGAGGAAGCATGCCATGGTCCAGAGAGAGTCATCCGCCATCGAGGTCGTGGAGGTGACCGATCCCAACGAGATCGCCAAGGCGCGGAAACGACGGGAGCAGTTTGACCGCAACAGCGCCTGGCTGGAGGCACACGCCCGGGAGGTCTATTCCGGGCATCGCGGCAAGTGTATCTGCATCGCGGGACAAGAGCTGTTCGTAAGTGACACGGTGGAAGAGGCCGTTGCCCAGGCTACCGCCGCTCATCCTGACGACGAAGGATGGTTCACTCATTACATCCCGGAGGTCAAGGCGGCCAGGATCTATGCTATTCAATGGTGAATGGCTTCACTCTGCCGATGGTTCAGTTCGGCCCGTGATTCGAGCTGAAATCCTATCCGGCGACGGAGTCTGGAAAGCAATACGACTCCTCGTCGATACGGGCGCGGATCGAACTTTGATCAGTGCCAGCGTGCTCAGATCGTTGAGACTGCCAGCCAACTCTTCGGAAAATGGTGTGGGCGGCGTGGGCGGCCTGGTTGACACGGTTATGGTAACCACTCAGATCCAAATGACCCGCGATGACGGACAGGCAGTCCAATTCCGCGGCACTTACGCTGCTTGCACGGATCACGCGGCTCTGGACATGAGCGTTCTGGGCCGAGATATCCTCGACCTGTTTGCAGTCATCGTGGACCACCCCGCGAACCTGGTCGCCATTCTCGGCGGGAACCACAGATATGTGATCAACTCCCCGTAGTGTCAGAGGGGCTCCGGCGGACCCAACTGGCCCTTGCCCTCGGAATCACCGGCTTCAGTTTGTCGACATACAAAGTGCACAACATGATGCAACTCGTCCTGATTACACCAGTACTCCTCGATCGTGCCATGAATGGCGTAGCGGCTCATGTTGAAACCGTGCTCGATGTCGTTGTACCAGATGACTTGATTACCGAGGATGCCAACAACCCAGAATCCGCCCCCTTCATTGCCCCAGGGCTACTGCCGCCACTTGGCCGGCTGGACGCGGATTAGATCCCAGAGCCTCCTCTCGGCAGGCGCCATCGCCGACTCGGAGGCACGGATCTGCTCGCACAAATCCTCAAGCTTGATCGGTGACCACATGAGAACAGAGCTCTGCAATTGAAATCAACTCGACTACTTCCTACGCCCCCGGATACTCCAGCAGCGTCCGCTCGAAGCGCTCGAAGGCCCCCTCGTTGGGGTTTTCGATCACGCCGGCGATGGCCGCGAAGAGCGGGAGACGCAGGCGCAGGGCGGCCATCTCCGACACCGTCTGGGCCGTAGTCGCCCCCTCCACCACCTGCTCGACCTTGACCAGGGCGTCCTTGACGGCCGTGCCCGAGGCCAGCATCTGGCCCAGCCGGACGTTGCGGCTATCGAGGCTGAAACACGTCGCGATGAGGTCGCCCAGGCCGGCCACGCCGAAAACGTGCTCGGTGGAGATCTTGAGGAACTTGGACAGCTCGACAATCTCCCTGAGGCCGAAGGTCAGCAGCAGCCCCATGAAGTTCGCGCCCATCTGCCGCTGGGCGATGATGCCCGCGCCGATGGCGAAAACGCCCTTCATGGCCGCACAGAGCTCGACATCCACCTTGTCGCGAGTCATGTCCAGGTGCAGCCGATCGCTGCTCAGGGCGTCCGCCAGGCGCAGGAGGCAGTGGACCTCCTCGCAGCCCAGCACGGCCTTGGCCGGCCGTCCGGCGGCAATTTCCTTGGAAATGTTCGGCCCGGAGAGCACCGCCACGGTGGCCTCAGGCAGCACGGCCGTAACCATCTGGCTCGTCGTGCGAAAGCTCGAACGCTCCAACCCCTTCGACGCGGTCACCAAAAGCGGCAGCGGCCGCTTGCAGGCCTCGCCGATCGTCCGGGCCACGTCACACACAGCCGCCGAAGGCACGGCCACGATGACGATATCATCGGCTGATAGCGGACTGGAAAACGCCACCTCGATCGAGATCCGCCGCTTGTCGGTCCCGGCCGTTTGAGCGAGCTGGCGCCGGGTCGGCTCGATGAACTCTTGCGAGTGACACCACAGCCGAACCGGCTGCTGGGGATTGAACAGACCCGCCAGCGTCGTCCCCCAGTTACCCGAGCCGATGATGACAATGCCCATATTTACAGCCTTTCCGTCGCAGCCGCTGCACCGAGCACGCTCCTCGAAGGGAGCGATCACGTTGTGGGATTCCCCGTGTCCCGGGTAGCTTAGCGGCAGGCTCCGCGCCTCCGCAAGCCGCCGGCCACCACCCGACTGCCGCGGCGCCCCGCGTGCGCAGCTTTCCGTCGCGTAGCGGCCGGCCTCCGTGCCGACGGTTTGGGTTAAGCGCAAACGGCCAGCAGCGACGCCGGCTGCTTTTCGAACAGAACGGCCGGCACGGAGGCGGGCCGCTACCGACATGACTCTTGTCCACTGGAGAAAGCGCCAGGACTGAACCTGAGCAGAACGGCAGAGTCCCTTACCGCGTGCGATGGGTTTCCAGAAAATGCCGGGTCGCGCACCATGATTGTCTCTGCGTTCCGACTCAGCGCGGCGATGCCGCGTCGGGCACGTAGCGGTTGTCTCCCCGCGCATAGTCCTCACGCGGAGGACTGAAAACATCCAGTGTCCGGACGGGCCCATCGACGGCCTCGGCGCTGTGCGGCACGTCCGGCGGGACAATGTAGGACCCGCCCGGCTCGACGATGCGGGACTCCGCCCCGATCGTGAACCGCATGCGACCCTCCAGGACGATGCCCGCCTGCTCGTGAGGATGGCTGTGCGTGGAAACGACGGCCCCTGGCTCGAATTCGACGAGTGAGAGCATCAGATTCCGCCCGTAAGGGGTTCGGATGCGCACACCCGGAGAGAGTTGCCTGTACGGCAGGTCCTGCCAGTCAATGAACCCTGCGGTGAGCATGACTCGCCTCCACCTGACCCAATGATTGAAGAGTTTGATCCGCACGCTCTTCAGGGTAGATGGAGCCGGCTTCCCGCTCAAGCAGCGCGATGAGTGCAGGATGGAGAATGGACGGCCGCCTCAGAACCGGCGACGAATCAGCAGCCACCCGAAGGCGAGCCACCAGCCGGTCAGCGGCTCCGGCACCACCGTGACCTGACCCGGCATAAACGTGACATCGGCGAATCCCGACGCAAACAGGGGAAAACCCTCCGATCCGTCGCCAGGCGTTGCGCTGGCCAGCAGTTCGACCAGCCCTTGCGCATCCGCGGAGAGCGTCAAAGTGGCCAGGCGTACCCCGGTGCCGGAAATCTCACTCGGGAACGCAAGGGCCGCGAGTCCATCACCATCCGCGGCGGATGCCGAGATCCATGATGATCCAATCACTGGCGAGCCCATCGCGGACAGCAACAGCCCGTCATACTGCACGTCCAGCCCCCACCCGATCACCGGCTCACCCAGATCGGCCACCAGGTCTACCGTGAATACGTCATGCAACTGAACCGTCTGTGCGGGCGGGTCAAAGCGCACGATCACCCCGGCACGGGCGCCATTGACGCCAAGGCCCAGCAACATCCCACACAGCGGCAAGACCGATCCCATCAGCAGCTTCATTGCCTTGACCCTCCACATCGTGCCCACAGAGCAGCCCGCTCACTTGCGGCAGGACAGCCAGTAAGGCTCTCCAGGACCGCTGATGCAGCGCTGGAGAATGCCGAAGTCGTCCTGGTCCACGTCGGCGTCGCCGTCTAGATCACTGGCCTCGCAACCCGCAGGCAGGTTCGCGCCGTTCGGCCCGGTGAGGCAGGCCTGGAACGTGCCGAAATCCTCCTGGTCCACGTCGGCGTCGCGATCGAAGTCGCCAAATACTTCCAGCGGTGGAGGTGATGCTGGCGTGCTCTGGAAATCGCGATATGCCTGCAGCCACAACTGGTAATCCAGGAAGTTGATGCAGCCGTCGGGTTCGTAATCCATGGCGAAACTCTCGTATACTTCGTCGCCGAAGCAGCTTCCAAAGCCGCCGACGAAAAGCAGGAAGTCGTCGGCATCGACGTCCCGGTCGCCGTCAAGGTCGCCCTCCGTGCAACTGTCCACGCCGCACAGCGTGCCGTCACCCAGGTAGGTGCCGATATCCGTCTCGCAGGCTTCTCTGGAGAGATGAGCACACGAGCCGTCCGGTTCACAGCAGGCCCCGGTCACCTCTGGCTCGGGACACGCCTCGGTAGCGCAACTGGTGGCTTCGCCGAGAAATTCTCCGCCCGAACCGAGACAGGCACTCTGCGTCTGGTCCGAGCAGTTGCCTTCGCCGTAGCAGCAGCCTCCGGTGGGCAGGGACTGGCAGGGAGAATCGGTGCAGGAGGAGCCGTCGCCCAGGTAGTTCAGCGTGGTCAGCCCGCATTCGAAGCTGGTGGCCAAATGGCAGTCGCCCTGCCCGTCACAGCACGCACCCAGTGGCGCTGGTGGGCAGGGGTTGCTGGCGCAATCCGTGCCGTCTCCGCCGTAGCTGCCTTGGCTCAGCGTGCATTGCTCAAGGGTCGCGCTCACGCACTCTGACGACGGGAGGCAGCAGGTTCCTACCGGCGGCTGAGGACATCCGTTCGGGTCGCAGTTCGTCCCTAATCCGGTGAAGCTGCCGCCCTCGGCATCGCAAGCCTCCGATGTTCGCACCTGGCAGGCGCCATCCGGCTCGCAACACGCCCCGACGCTGCCGGTGCAACTGTCCGGCGAGCAGGTCACGCCTTCGCCCAGGAACGTTCCGCCGAAGAACTCGCACTGCGGCTGCGTCTGGATGGAGCAACTGCCCAGCGTGCGATCGCAGCACGCGCCGGTGGGTGGCACAACGCACGCCGTGGTCGCGCATACCGAACCGTCCCCGCCGTAGGTGCCTCCCAGCGAGGTGCACACACCAGAGGTAACCGCCTCAGTGCAATCACCCGTATAGCCGTCGCAGCAGGCGCCGACCGGGTCGGGCGGCGGGCACGGATTGGGGTCACAGACAGTCTGGTCGCCCTGGTACTCGCCGCCCACGGCCGTGCAGTTCGCCCGGCTGGCAAGGCTGCAGTTGCCCTCGCCGTCGCAGCAGGCTCCCTCGGGCACCGGGCATGTGTCCTCCTCACAGGTGGTGTTATCCCCCTTGTATTCCCAGATCCGGATGTTCTCGCAGTTGCTGTGCGTGTCGATCACGCATTCACCCGTGGCCGGATCACAACAGGCACCGAAGAACATGAGCTGGCACGGGTTCGGCGAGCAGCCGATGCCTTCACCCACAAAGTCGCGCCCCTGGCTGTCACACTCCGCTTCGGTGGTCTGTTCGCAACCGCCGGTCGAGTGATCGCAGCAGGCACCGACCGGTTCCTGCCGTGCGCAGGGGTTCGGATCGTCGCAGGTCACGTTTTCGCCCAAAAACTCGTGGCCCATGGCTGCGCAAGCGGCCGGAGTCCGGACGGTGCACCCGCCATCCACATCGCAGCACGCGCCCGGGTTGGGCTGCGGGCACAGGTTCGGTTCACAGGTCGTGTTCAACCCCATGAACATCTGGTTCGGCGCCGTGCAGGCCGGCCCCGAAGTGAGAAAACAGGAACCATCCGCGGTGTTGCAGCAGGCGCCGCCCGGGCAGGGATCCGGCGTGCAGTCCACGCCGTACCCGGCAAACTGCCCCTGTGCCACGGTGCAGTCGTACTCGGACGGCACCACCGTACACTGCCCGTCCGCTGACCGGCAGCAGGCCCCGGCGCGAGTCACCCCGACCGTAATCGTGTCCTGCGAGTGGGGGCTGTTCGATATGGCCGGGTCGCCGTCGGTCTTGAGAATCACGCCGACCTGGAGATAACGAGTTTCTTCAGTGGTCGGGGACAGCGAGATCGGAACCCGCGGGGAAGGATCCAGCTTCACCCGGTGCCTGCCCAGCGAATCCAGTTTCAACGCGATCTTGCGCGAATCGATTTTCGTGTCGGCCTCGGTGATTTTTCTGTCCTGGGACAGGTAAACGTCCACAGTGAATTCGCCGTCCCAGGCATCCTTGGAGTAGTTGAGCACAAGGAAACTCACTTCCTCAATGGAGGCGCCCGCCTGGACGAGGCCGCTCTTCCGCTTGATGTCCAGGGGAACCAGGTTGCCCGACCGGGGCCGGGCATCCTCCAGTTGCTCCTGGATGTCGTTGTACATGAACGGCTGCAGCCGCACGGCGCAGGTCTTGGTCGAGCCGGACTTGCAGTCGTTGGAAAAAATCGCCCGCACGATGTGCTGGGGGTCCCAGAAGCCGCTTCCGCTCATACCCCCGTGTGGCTCGCTGTTGGCGATCACCTGCTGGCCCCACCAGTTCGCGCTGTTGTACCAACTCGTCTGGCACGAGTCGAAGGTGCCGCTGGTCTCATGCATATCGCCTCTGTAGGGGCGAGGCTGCGGATAGGAGACATTGCCGAACTGCACGCCCGTGAACTCGCCGCAGTTGGTGGTTGTGCCGTAGCCGTACCAGTCGGTGAGCGCGCCGACATGGCGGTCGAGTTCAATCACGGCAACGTCTTTATCCAGGTTGTAATTGTCTGTGTAGCCCTTGTACGTGAACCAGTACAGCATGGTGGCCGTCCCGTAGGGCCGGCTGCTCTTCTTGCCTCCGGGGACGACCTCCAGATCGTAGCCCCAGTCTCTGATGTAGAAGCGCCTGTTTTCGCTGGTGTGGTCAAAGAAGCGGCGGTAAATGTTGTGCCCCGCCGTCAGCACGTGCTTGGGATCGATCAGAACGCCCGATCCCTTGAGCGGCAGGGTGCGGCTGGTGGGTATCTCCCTGCTGGACAGCGAATCGAGCGATTTGAACCCCGTAGCCTTGAATCGGGCATTGACCTGGGCGGCGCCCCGGTAAGGCCAGTCTGTGTTCGTGGTCACCGCGGTCGGAGCGGCAAAGGCATTCAGGCGTGTTTTCGACTCGTCCGGCAGCAGCAGCTGCAGGGCACTTACGTCTCCAGCTGGCGGGGGTTGCTGCCCGACCGGATCGGGGGTTCCGGCGTGAACCGTGCCGGCGAAGAGGGCAACACCCGCAAACAGGGCACACAGCCTTCTTTGCGGCCGCCGATGCCCAGACCAGGCCAGTACTCCTGTCGACGAGTGTTCCATCAGTCCACCTCCCGGCAATGAGGTGCAGACAGCCGCCCGCGGGAGATGGCCAGAGAGACCGGCAAAAAAAGAGAGGGCCACCCACGGCGGCACTCTCCCTCGCTCACCCGAATGACAACTGCTGCTCGAGTACGGCAATCGCCCGACGATGGTGAGCTTACGGCTTCACCGGATCGCGTGTCAACAACTTTTTTAAACAGAATGCATAATTCACTCCACCAGCGTCACCGGGCGCTTACCGCCCAGGTTGCGGAAGATGTCCTCCAACTGCTGGCGGTAGGTGGCCACATCTCCCTCCGCGTGGAAGTGCTCGCCCTGGCCGATCTGGGCCACCTGGCTCATCAGCCCCTGGTCCGAATCGGCGCCGACACTCACCGCGTAGATGCGAATTTTCTGAGGGCAGGCGTTGTGGGCATCCTGGGCGGCCGCCAGCGTGTCCTGGTACGCCTGGTACTCGCCACTGCCGCCGGCGCGAGTCATGTTGGCCAGACCGTCGGTCAACAGGATCATGGTTTTCGCCGCGTTGGGACGAGCGTTCGGACTGTTGAGCAGCACGTCCACACCCTTGTCGATGCCCTGGGCGATATTCGTGTTGTTGGTCCACATGCCAGCCTGAAGAAGGCTGACCCGCTGGCGGATTTCGCCCACGTCCGTCGTCAGCCAGGACAAATGGGAGGGTTTCTGCTGCGGCCCATAACCGTAAGAGCCGTAGGCCGCCGTTCCGACCATGTCGTTGCTCTGAAGCTCCTCGATGATGCCCAACGATTCGAGGACGGCATTGGCCACCGAGCCCATCGGCTCCTCCGGCGCGCCGGACAATCCGGGCGAATTATCGTTCTGGGGGTACTTGTCCTGCACGAAGTCCACGAGCAGCTTGAGGCCAAACCGCCAGCGCAGGTTCGGATTGCCGTAGTAGCTGCTCGACGGCTGGTACTTCAGGAACCGCTGGCTTAAGCCCGTGTTGGACGTGATGGTGTCCGACTTGCTGATATCCGAGACATAGTCGACGAACTGGTCCCAGCTTCCGCCGATCTCCTTACTCGACGTGCTGGGATTGCTCGATGAAGAAGGATACGGCACCAGGGGAACGACTTCCCATGAGTCGATCACATTGTCGCCGTTGCCGCCGGGCTGTCCTCCGGACTTGCCGCTCTTCCAGCGGTCCAGGCCCAGAGCCACGCGCACGCGCCGGCGGTAATTGGCCTTTTGCGTGCTGCTGCTGTAGCTCGTTTCAGTGCCCGCGCCGGAGGAACTGTTGATGACATTCATTTCGGAGCTGGTGTAGCTGCCATAGCCCTTCGAGCTGAGCGACTGGCTCACCCAGTCGGAGGAGAGTCCCCAGTTGCTGCCCCGCCGCAAGCGCATGAGCCCGGGATCATTGGCATAGTCCCACGACGGACCGGTCACATCCGCCCCCCACTCCCGCATGTTACCGAAAACGGGCCCCTGCGCCACGCCACCCAGCATCGGCTGGAGATCGATGCCCGAGTCCCACAGGTGCGCCCACACCTGCTTGTTGGAGATGTCGGTCAGGCGGTAGTGCACCAGCGAGCTGTCATCGTTGTGCGAGGCCGAGAGGTCCAGGACAAAGACGATGTCGCGCGGCGTCAGCACCGCGGTCGCCTGTGCGGACACGTCGGCAGTGTCATGGCCCATGAGGCGGGCAAAGAGCAGCGGCACCGCGCCGCTGGGCGAATCGACTGTCCGCCGGGCCCGGACACGGACCGCGTTCGGCCAGTTCTGCGTCTCCTGGAAGACGTACTTGTTGGTCGTTGAATCGATGTGAGCACGTCCAAAAATGATATCCGAGCTCACGTCCAACAGAACGGCACTGCCCTGCACCTCGTTGAGGGCGGCAAAATTGATCGCCGCCGCCCGGGCGGCAGTCAGATCTCCACCATCGGTATTCGCCCGCGCCGCCGCGGCAGCCATGGCGGCCGCGTCGGCTGTACGCTGCAACTCGGCCTTCGTGCTGTACAGCATGCCCACGTCGACTGACAAGGCCACAAACCCCAGCAAGGTGGTCAGGCTGACCGCCACCATGGGGATGACGCTGGCCCGACGAAGATGTGAACCACGGCCCGAACACGCTCCGGCAAGCCTGACTGCATTCATGTTTTCCCTCCTCACCCCTGGGTGTTCCCCGGCAAGCAAAGAAGCCAGAGAACTCCCGTTTCGATCAAGTGCCCCTCCAATCCCTTTAAAGGTAAAATAGGAAATCGCGGAAGCCAAACGGCGCCCCTGCCAGGAGAGTAGTCTGGGGATCGCAGACGAGTCACTCGACCTGGGGTAGGATGCGCCCATACCCGCCACGAGCCCCCGCGGGAAGCGATGTTATGGGACGCCTCAGCCTGTCCATGAAGGCGGTGCCGTCGCCGGGTGCCCGGTAGGCAGTTGAAGCTCTCGTCTTTCCTTGATTCGCGCCTGGGGCTACGATGAGTTATCAGGCGAAGGGAGGATTTTGGCTCATGCGCAGCCCTCTGGCCCCGGCGGGGCTCCGGGAGATACTGATTCTGACGGCGGTCTTCGGCGGGACGGCCGCCTGGGCGTTCTACATGGTCGCTGCGGGATACGCCTGGGCCTGGCCGATCGCGATTCTGTTCATGATCGTCTGGCTCAGCGGCCTGGCTTTCTTCCGGGACCCCGAGCGGCAGATACCTCCCGGCGCGGAAATCATGGTCGCCCCGGCGGACGGCAAAATCGTCGAAACCGCCCTGCTGGACCAGCACCCGCAGATCGGCGGACCGGCCACCCGGATCAGCATCTTCCTGAGCGTCTTCGACGTCCACATCAACCGCAGTCCGTGTGCGGGCACTGTCCGCTCCGTGGACTACACGCCGGGCAGGTTTCTGGACGCCCGGGACCCTAATTCCGGCACGATTAACGAAGCCAACACGGTGGTGATCGAGCTGGACGACCCGAGCGCCGGCCCCGTTGTGGTCCGGCAGATCGCCGGACTCATTGCCCGGCGCATCGTCTGCAGCGTCAGGCCCGGGGACCGCGTCGAAACCGGTCAGCGGATTGGACTCATCAAGTTCGGATCGCGCACGGAACTCATCCTCCCCGGCAAGGATCTGTACCAGCCGACGGTGGCCGTCGGCGACAAGGCCCGCGGCGCGGTCACCATCGTGGCACGGCGGATGACCCCGGCGGAGGCCGAAGAGCTGGCAGCGCAGTCATCGGTCCACGAAATCCGGCCGGCCGGCGAACGACAATAATGAAGAAGACAGAGAGAAGGAGAGAATGAGAGACAGAGAGACCAGGGATAAAGTCTACTCGCTCCGTCGCTCCATCTCTCCGTCTCTTCGTCTATACGGAAGGGCGTGATGCTCAAGAGTCTGCACAACGATGATGATGGACCAGACAGGCCCAAGCGTGTCCGCCGCCGGCGGCTGCGCACGATTGCCATGCTGCCCACGCTGCTCACGCTGGGCAATCTCTTCTTCGGCTTCGCGGCCATCTACCAGTGCACGCGCGAGACAGAAGACATCGGCCGTCAGGTCCCCCCCGCCGCCAAGCGGACACTGGAAAGCGATTTTTTCGAGGCCCGCGCGCCTTCCTACCTGTCGATCGCCTGCTGGATGCTGGTGGCCTCCATGCTCTGCGATGCCCTGGATGGTCGGATGGCCCGGCTGACCAAACGGGCCAGCAAGTTCGGCGAAGAGCTGGACTCGCTGGCCGACATTGTCAGCTTCGGAGTCGCGCCTGCACTGATGATGGCCACCATGGTGCGCCGCGAAATGGCACAACTGGGGTTCGCGCCGTTTGATTTTCCTCGGTTCGGCCAACTGGCGGTGTTCGTCGGTCTGATCTACGCATGCTGCGCCGCTCTCCGGCTCGCTCGCTTCAATGCAGAGACCTCGCCGGATGAGTCCTCGCACCGCGGCTTCAAAGGCATGCCTTCCCCCGGCGCGGCGGGCGCCGTGGTCAGCGTGATCCTGCTCCACGATCACCTGGACCACGCGGCCATGTGGCCAGGTTTCGCGGCCGTGCTCACGCGCGTGGCGCCCCTGCTCACGCTGTGCATGGCCCTGCTGATGGTCAGCCGCGTTCCCTACACCCACGCGGCCAGCTCGTTCCTCGGCCGCAGGCCCCTGTGGCACGTCGTGCTCGTCCTGCTGCTGCTGCCTTTTCTGTTTCTTTACACCGAACTGATGCTGTTCCTGCTGGCGTGGGCCTTCGCGTTCAGTGGGCCGGTTAAGTGGGTGCTGCGCCGCGGCCGGCCACAGCCGGCGCCGGCCGGGTTCCCGGTCGTGACCGACGAACCCGCGCGTGATCCTTCATCGATGGAATCCTGACAGCCATGAATGACTCTTCCGAACTTCGCGTGCGGTTCGCGCCGTCGCCGACAGGTTATCTCCACATCGGCGGCGCCCGCACCGCTTTGTTCAACTGGCTGCTGGCCCGCAAGACCGGCGGCACGTTCATTCTGCGCATCGAAGACACGGATACCGACCGCAATGTCCCCGGCGCGGACGCCAAGATCATGGATGACCTGCGCTGGCTCGGCCTGCAGTGGGACGAAGGGGTCGGCGTGGGCGGAGCACACGGACCGTACAATCAGATGCAGCGGCTGGACTATTATCGCGGCATCGTCGAGAAACTGCTGGCCGAAGGCAAGGCTTACTACGCATTTGATACGCCGGATGAACTGGAGGCCATGCGCCGACAGGCGGAAGCCGAGAAACGGTCCTTCCGCTACCCGCGACCGGTGCGATTCCCCGATGCGTCCGATGTTCAGCGGGCACGCGACGCGAGCAGGCCGGTCGTCGTCCGCTTCCGCATGCCCGCCGAGGATATCACCGTTCACGACGAGGTCATGGGCGACGTGACCGTGGTCGCCAGCGAGCTCGACGACTTCATCATCCTCAAAAACGACGGCATCCCCACTTATCACCTGGCCAACGTGGCCGACGATGCGGCCATGCGCATCACTTTCGTCATGCGCGGCCAGGAGTTCCTTTCGCAGACGCCCCGGCACATCGCCCTCCAGCGGGCCTTGGGCTTCTCCACGCCCGGCTACGCCCACCTGCCGCTGATCATGGACATGAAAGGCCGCAAACTCTCCAAGCGCGACGGCGACGTGGAGGTCCACTCCTTCCGCGCCCACGGCTACCTGCCCGAGGCGCTGGTCAACTTCATCGCCCTGCTCGGCTGGTCCCCCGGGGAGGATCGCGAAAAGATGACGCTGGCCGAGATGATCGAGCTGTTCAGCGTGGACCGCGTGGGGCGCACGAATGCCAAGTTCGACCGCGAGAAGCTGCTGGCGTTCAACACCGACGCCATCAATGCCGCAAGCGAGGAGCGACTCCTGGCCGCCTACGAAGACTACCTGGGAGTCAGCGAAGAGTCGCCCATCGCGAAGGCCTCACCGGACCGCGAGACGCTTCGCGAGCTCCTGCGGGTGAACAAGGGCTTCCGCACGTTCGCGGATATCGACACGAAATCAGGCTTCATCTTCCTCGACGAGGCGGCCATCCAGTACGATCCGGCGGCCGTGCAGAAGGTGCTGGTCAAGGACGGCGGTTATCAGATGCTGGAGAACCTCGTCCCGCTGCTGGAGAAGGTCGATCAGTGGACCACGGGCAACCTCGAGGCCCTGCTCAAGGGCATCTGCGAATCGCACAACGTGGGTATGGGCAAGGTCGCCCAGCCGCTACGAGTAGCCGTCTCCGGCGGCACGATCAGCCCGGCCATCTTCGATACGCTCGTGCTGCTCGGCAAGGAGCGGACGATCCGCCGCGTGCGGTGCGCGCTGGAGATGCGGACCTGAATAGGTCCACCGAAAACCGAAAGCAACGAGCCGCGGGCTTCAGCTCGCGCGGCCGCTCGAACTGGGAGAACGGTACTTTGCCTGTTGTTTGGACCTATTAGCCACAGAGCTCGCTGAGGACGCAGAGATGACGGCCTGCATATGCATATTGACGAGTCTGCGATGAACTTCGGCTTGCCGGAACGAGCCCGAGACGATTACGTCGAGGTTACTCTGCGGCTGGTCCCCACCGAGTTTTGAGCCACTATCGCTGCGATTCTATTTCCTCGCTTTCGGTCACCGGACGTGTGGCGGCTTGCTTCTGGTGGTCCGCCCAGCTTTTGTACCACGGCAATCCGATGAACTGCGGTGCCAGGATATGGCGCTGCGGGCCGAGGCCGTAGACGCCTCTTTGCAGCGATTCATGGATGCTCCAGAATGCCTCGACCTTGGCCACTCGCTCAGGCGGCCAGTCTTCCCCCGAGCCAATGACGGCATGAGCGGCGAAGAGTTCCGCTTTGAGTCGCCACTGGCGATAGCGCCAATCGTCTGGATCACCGGGTAGGGTACCCATCGACTTCCGCGCCGCGGCCGCATCCACTTCGAACGGCCGTCCCCAGGCGGCGAGCCAGTCGACCCAGCGGCGGGCCTGCTTCTCGTCCGCATCGAAGTGCCGCTTCGCGTAGGCGACCAGCGCTTCGTCGGCCGTCCGGTACCTGCCGTGCCAGAGCCCGGAGAGGATGGCTCGGTTCACGTCGTCGTAAACACCCTCGGAGTAGGCTACGACGCCCGTCACGCCCTGCTCGTGCAACCGGGCGACCGTCTGCTCCAACCGCTTCGCGGCGATGACCGGACCGGTTAGACCGTAGAAGTCTCGGGGGTGCGGCTCATCGGGATGACCGATGTGCACAAACGCATGGCGGGCGCATTCCTTGGGCAAGGGCACGTCGGCCACACCCAGCTTGCCATACGGAATGTGCAGCGAAATGCTCTTGGCCAGTCCCGGCGCATGGGCGTCCATCCAGTCCGCGAACTGCCGGTGCTCCTCCGGTGACCACCACCAGCCGATGAAGTGCAACTCGATGCCAGGGTGATACTCGCGGGCGATGGCGTGCAAATCACAGGCCAGCTTCGCAAACGTCAGGATCCACGGCTGACAGCGCTCGCAGTTACAGCCGCCGTAGTCGTACGGCGCGGGCGTGACCGCAGACAACCGTACGCCGGCCGCGGCCAGGTCGGCGAACAGGCGCCGGTTGTTGTCCAGGATGACTTCGCGAGCGGCCGGCACGCTCGGGCAGATCAACTGCCCGAACACGCGTCCACCACTCTTCGCCAGCCACTCCGGCCTGAGTTGATCGCGATAGACGTGGTTCGGCGTAATCACCAGGTCCGTCTGCAGCCCAAGCGACTGGGCCGTCCGGAAGTGCGCCCGCTTCCGCTCCCACAGGGCGTTTGCCAGACTGTACTGCCGATCCCCGGAAAACGGATCGACGCAATCGAGCGTGTCGAACCAGTCGCCGTAACGGGTGCAGCCTTCCGCCTTCGCCACAGCCAGCAGGTCGCGCATCTCGCGCTGCCCCGCCACCTCGTACCAGTTGCCGAAATGACCAGGAGCATAGAGCTCGCAAACGGCGACCGGCTCAGCACCCCATGCCGGCACGGCAACCATGCAAAGAACCAGAACAATCCGTACGGTGCCAGGACTCACGATTCCATTCCTCGACGGAGTCCGTTCCTCAACGGAGTCCGTTCCTCGACCGATCAACGGACTCCCACGGAGCCGATGCTGTGATTCCCTCCCCCGGTACTCCGGGGGAGGGCCAGGGTGGGGGCTTGACGGGTGCGGATCTGCCGGTACCCATAAAACGTTCCCGCACCTCACTGCAGCGAAAACCCGAACACCCGTCCATCCTGCAGGCCAAACTCCAGTCGCACCGGCTGACTCGAAGCCGGTAGGGTGCCACCCTTCCAGGCCAGGCGGTGGTGAACGGAATCGCCCTCGATCGTGGGTCCATCCCGCCAGTCAAAGCCATCCAGCGGATTCCCTTCCAGATCACACACCCGAACCCGCAGACGACCCTTCACCGACGCATTGAGCGTCAGCGCCTTGCCCTTCAGCAGCAGTGGCTTCGTCAACAGCCGCCCCTCCTGGCCGTCGGCCTCACGCGCCACATAGCGGTCCACGGGCATGCGCGCCAGACCGATTTGCCGTTCCGTAAAGCGATCAACCTTGTGCCCGCGCGCGTAGCCGCCGTAGTAGATGTACATCTCATCGTCCACCGGAAGCTGGCAGTCCGCCCAGGTCATGGCGTGATCCCACGTTCCTGGCTTGGGATTGCGGGGCAGAAACGGCTCGCGGTCGCGCTGCCACGTCCGCCCGTCGCGGCTCCAGGCCAGCACCGTGTAACCGAGGCCGCGCACATCGCCACCCGGATCAGCCGGCAGATCGTCGCGCAGCACCCGAAGCATACCGATCAGAAGCGGCCCGCGCGCGATCAGCCCGCCCATGCAGTAGAACTGGGTCTCACCCTCATCCTGGCCATCCGGCCGAATGATCACCCAGGGCTTCTCCCAATGCAGCAGGTCGTCGCTGACGCTCATCATCGGGATGCGCCGCTTCCCCGGCCACGCCGGTCCTTCGGTGTAAGTCGACACGAGAGCCATGTAACGATTTCGAACAGGGTCGCGGAAGATGCAGTTGATGTCGTGGTCGTGCTCCAGCACGGGCGTGGGCGCGAGCATCGTCCAGTCCAGCCCGTCGGGCGACACGGCGATCTGCAGGCCGCCGGCGTCCCAGAAGCCGTACTTGTAGCGTTGGGCTGCATCCTTGCAGTCCGGCCCATCATCCAGAATGCTCACCCCGAACTGGATGTGGGCCGGATCCTTGAGCACCCGGTGCGGCCGCTGCCAGCGGATGCCGTCGTCTGACTCCATGTATCCCAAATGGCTTCGGCTTTCGTTCTCCGGGATGCCGTACCAGATGCGGAAGCGCTTCGTTGCCGGATCGCGCAGCACGGTCACGTACGGCTGAAAGCACTTGTCCTCCGGTCCCGTGACCACGGGCTCGGGCAGGCGGACCGGCTCGACGATGACGCGGCGAAGACCCGACTGCCTCGCAATCAGGTGGTCGTCAATGAACAGATGCGGACCGGCCTCCAGGCGCAGCGGCTCCTCGGCACGAGCCCCTCCACTGAGCAGCCCCCAGGCAACGGCCACGACTCCCACGCCCAGCAGCTTTGACATGGTTTTGCTCCCGGAAGATGCGAACGAGTAGTATTGTCGGCCTCGGGCCGGGTCCTGTCCACGTGGAGATGAGCCCATGCACGGCATCCGCCGGCAGAATATGACCGGATTGACTGCAGGATTGATGGTCGCGGCGCTCACCACGGTGCTCCCGTGCATCGCCGCTGCACCAGCACCGCCCACTACGCGGGCCGCCGGCGCGCCGTTCCGGCTGGCCACCTTCTCCGCGGATGTCACTATCCCCGTCGGGCATGCCTGCATGGGCGGCGGGATCTCGCCTGCAAAGGAAATCGTCGATCCGCTGATGGCGCGCGGCGTCGTCCTGCTGGGACCCGACCAGCCGATCGTCATCCTGGCGGTGGATTTCTGCGAACTCCGCAACGATGCCTACGAACGCTGGCGCATGGTCCTCGCGGAGTCGGCCGGCACGGTCCCCAAACGGGTCATGCTGGCCAGCGTTCACCAGCACGACGCGCCCGTGTGTGATCTGGCCGCCCAGAAACTGCTTGACGAGCACGGTCTCAGGGATAGCCTTTGTGATCCCGAATTCCATGAGCGGGCGGTCCAGCGCGTGGCCACGGCACTGCGGGAATCGCTTGCGTCCGCCCGCCCCATCACCCACATCGGCACCGGACAGGCCAAAGTCGAGGGGGTGGCCTCTAATCGCCGCGTGGTCCGACCAGACGGCAAGGTCAGCTACCCACGGAACAGCGCCACGCGCGACCCGGCCATCCGGGCGGCGCCCGAGGGCGAGATTGACCCATTCCTCAAGACCATCAGTTTCTGGAATCACGATCTGCCCGTGACGGCCATCCACTGCTACGCCACGCACCCGATGAGCTACTACGGCCGGGGCGGCGTATCCGCCGATTTCGTCGGCATGGCCCGCGCTAGGCGGCAGAAGGATGACCCATCGGTTTTCCAGATCTACTTCAGCGGATGCAGCGGCGACATCACGGCCGGCAAGTTCAATGACGGAGCCCCCGAAAATCGCCCCGTGCTGGCGGAGCGCATCTACCGCGGCATGGTCCAGGCCTGGCAAGCGACCCGCCGCCAGCCGCTGAAGCGAATCACCTTTCGCGTCGTGCCGCTGCGGCTGGAGCCACGGAACACGGGTGAATTCACTGTGGAAAGCATGGAACAGCGGCTGGCCGACACGACCGCACGGACGTTCCATCGCAACCTCGCGGCCATGGGCCTGAGCTGGCACCGGCGTGTGGCGGCCGGTCGGGCCATGGATCTGCCGGCCGTGGACTTCGGGCCCGCCATCCTGCTGGTGCTGCCGGCCGAGTCGTTTGTCGCCTATCAGCTCATGGCCCAGCGGCTTCGCCCCGACGTCCTGGTCATGACCGCCGGCTACGGCGAATGTGCCCCCGGGTACATTCCAACCGAACGGGCCTTCAATGAAGGCTTTGCGGACGACGAGGTATGGTGTTGGGTCGCGCCGGGAACGGAGAGAGTTATGCAGTCCGCACTGGTACAGGCCTTGGCTCCGACGGCCACCCGGCCGGCAGACAATCACAGCATGCGCCTTGATCGCTGACGTTTCGCCCGGAAAGGCATAGAACTGCATATGGCTCAGAGCAAATACCTGACCGCCCCGGTCCCTTCCGAGAAGATGCCTGGCGGCGTCCCGTACATCATTTCCAACGAGGCGGCCGAGCGCTTCAGCTACTACGGCATGCGGGCCATCCTGGTCATATTCATGACCCAGCACCTCATGGGCCGCAACGGCCAGCTCGCCCCCATGAACGAAGCCGAGGCCAAGACCTGGTACCACCTGTTTACCTCGGCCGTCTATTTCACACCGCTGCTGGGGGCGCTGATCGCGGACGCCTTTCTGGGCAAGTATCTCACCATCATGAGCCTCTCGCTGGTCTACTGCGCGGGCCATCTGGCCCTGGCACTGGACGATACGCGTCTCGGGCTGCTGGCCGGGCTGGCCCTCATTGCGCTGGGGTCGGGCGGCATCAAGCCGTGCGTCTCCGCGCACGTCGGCGACCAGTTCGGCAAAACCAACGCCCGTCTTCTCGAGAAGGTGTTCGGCTGGTTCTACTTCGCGATCAACTTCGGCGCTTTCGCGTCGACGCTCCTCACTCCTTATCTGCTGGAGCACCTGGGACCACACGTGGCCTTTGCCGTGCCCGGCATTCTCATGGGCATTGCCACGCTGGCCTTCTGGATGGGCCGGTGGAAGTTCATCCACGTCCCGCCCGGAGGCATGGAATTCCTCCGCGAGACGTTCGGCCCCGAGGGCCGCAGTGCGATGCTACGTCTGGCCGTGATCTATGTATTCATCGCCATGTTCTGGTCGCTCTTCGACCAGACCGGTTCGGCATGGGTGCTGCAGGCCGAGCAGATGGATCGCACCATCTTCGGCATCGAGCTGCTCTCGTCTCAGATCCAGGCGGCCAACCCGCTCCTGATCATGATCCTCATCCCGACGTTCGCGTACGGTGTCTATCCGGCCATCAACAAAGTCTTTCCTTTAACCCCGTTGCGGAAGATCTCCATTGGCTTCTTCGTGGCCGCGGCCTCCTTCGCGGTCTCCACGTTCATTGAAATGCGCATCGCGGCCGGCGCGCGGCCGAGCATCGCCTGGCAGCTCCTCGCTTACGTCGTCATCACCTGCGCCGAGGTCATGATCTCCATTACCGGCCTGGAGTTCTCCTATACGCAAGCCCCGCGACGGATGAAATCGATCATCATGGCCCTGTACATGCTTTCGGTCTCGCTGGGCAACGCCTTCACCGCAGGCGTCAACCACTTCCTGCAAGGCGATCAGGCGGTGTTCCGCCTGTCCGACGTGGGATACTACTCGTTCTTCACGATATCGATGCTGGCGACGGCCGTGGTATTCATCGTGGTCGCCCTGTTGTACAAACCCAGGACCTACATTCAGGAAGAACAGCCCGCGCACGGGTTCCCCACCATCGAGGAGCGC
>BTUC01000051.1:8657-24079 GCA_045863575.1 Phycisphaerae bacterium | reverse complement strand
CGCAGAACGGAAGCGCTCACAGACATCTCCTTTCCGAGTCTTCTCAACCATGCCACCTGACGCGCAGACCAGCTCCCCTCGGCGGTTGATCTGGCCGTTGTCGATTCAGAAATGTGGAGGCCGATCTCCTCCGCACGCCGGTTGACGGCAAAGCTGACCAGAATCCGGTCCTGCATCTGCCGGCAATACAGCGGGACCCGGCGGTCCATGACCGGACCGGGCAACGCTTTGCACTCGGCAGTTCATTTCATGCTTGGCGCGGCCGCCGGCAATGCTGCACCGCACGATTCACGCACCACGAGCTGGGTGGGCACAATAATTCCCTCCTTTGGGAGGTGCGGATCCATCATCCGGGCAAACAGACGATTGATGGTCAGACGACCGCGTTCGCGGGCCAACAGGCGAACCGTCGTCAGGCGGAGGAATCGGGCCAGCCTCATGTCGTTGAATCCGACGACGGCCAGATCCTGCGGCACCCGCAGACCACGATCCCGGATCACGTCGATAGCGACGGCGGCCATCATGTCGTCCGCCGCGAAGACGGCCGTCGGCGGCTTGGGCAACTCGAGCAGGCCGACCATGGCCAGGGCCGCGTCCTCCGGCTCAAAACTGCTGCCCGCGACCAGCTTCGGATCTATCGCTATCCCAGTAGCCAGAAGCGCCGCCCGGTATCCCTCCCGCCGTTCGCAGGCCGGCGAACCCAGCTCTCCGGCGCTCAAATGCGCGATACGGCGGTGCCCGAGACGATGCAGGTGCGTCACCGCAGTGAACGCGCCGCTGCGGTCGTCTCCTACCACGTAATCCACCTGCACGCCGGGAACAGAGCTGTCCGCAACCACGCAGGGCACCTGCTCGGCGTCGGCCTCCTGCAACCATCGTTTCGTACCCGCGAGCGTCCGATAGCCCACCACCCCGATAATGCCATCAACACGGTGCTCCAGCAGCATGCGCGCCTGCTCAGCTTCCATATCCGGGTCGTTGTGGGAGTAAGCCAGCAGGATGCGGTGGCCCTTCCGGGAGCATTCCGCTTCGATCCCATCCACCGCATCGGCCGTCGAGGAAAGTTCGAGTGAGGGCACGATCACCCCGATCGTGGAGGTTTTGCCGCGCACCAGACTGCGGGCGATGCTGTTCGGCCGGTAGCCCAATCGCTTGGCGGCAGCCAGCACCTTGGCCCGGGTCGCTTCCGGGATGGACACGTCCTGGCGGTTATTGAGCACGTACGAAACCGTCGTTCGCGACAAGCCCACCCGGCGGGCAATGTCCGAACTGTTGACGCCTCGTTCCCTGAGCGGATTCTTCTGTCGCGCCATCAGGTTGGGGCCTTTCTGGTGTACTCCGAACTCAAGAAAGCGAGAAGATAATCTGTGCCCACCCGGCTTGAACTCGCCCTCCGACAAGGAAGGGAACATGGAGCACTCTGAATTTACACGTGTCAATGTTAGCAGATCTCCACATTCACGTCAAGCACGCCCGAAACGCGGTGACGAGCTTGCCGCTGAAAAGATTATCCTCAGGCTCACCCTGGCTTGACGTTTAATCCTGCCGCGCCACCGGCGCGCCTCCGGGCTTCCCGGCATACAGGAACATCCGCTCGTACACCCCGTTGGCCCCCCAGACATCCCAGTTGCACAGCACGCGGAGGGTGATGCGGTTCGACTGACCAGCCTCGAGCACTTTGCTCACGTCCAGATCGAGGGTGTGGGGCCGGAACCAGACTCCCTGGTACGGACGCCGGCCTGCGTATCGGCCGTTCACCCAGACCCAGGCCTCGTTCACCACGGCCAGGCCGTGCAGAAAGATCGTTTTGCCGTTGGCGCTTTCGGGCACGTCCACGTCAAACTGGTACCAGGCTACGCCCCGGTAGGGGTGTCCCTTTTCATCGACCAGGCCCGGGATGCTTTGAGCATCCCAGCCGTACGTCGAGAGGAGGGTCGTCCATGGAGAGAGATCGGTGGACGGTTCCTGCCAGCGCTCATAACGTCCGTCGTCGAAAGGGTCGGTGCGGAACGCAGCTTTCTCCGGGAGCCAGGTGACCAGTTCCCCTTGCGTGCCGTTGGTCTTTGCGAGGGCACCCTCCAGGCGTGTCTTCTCCCAATCCGTTCCGTAGCAGGCATACGGGACCCAACCCATGAACGGAGTGATCTTGTTCTGCTGGTCCCGAATCGCCAGCATGCGGTCGATGCATTTGAGGGCCGCAGCCAGGTCGCCTGCGCGCTTCGCCTTCTCCATGGCCACGTATTCGCAGAGGTTTTCAAAGATGAGCGATTCGAGCCGCATGCGCTGTTTCTCGGCATCGGATTGGGCGGCGGCTTCGGCCTGCCTGAACAGGGTGTCGAGCCGAGTCATGAGCGCATCGCTGTATATGGCCGGCAGGATGACGTCCTCATGGCCGTGCTGCGGAGCATTCTCGAAAGCGTCTTCCAGGGCCTGATAGTAGGCTTTCATGGGCGCGGCGGACCGACCAAACCACTGGGCATAGAAATCGTCCAGAAAGGCGTCCACATCGAGGTCAGTATCCCACTCCAGTGCCGCCCGCACGTTCCGGGTGGGCAGTCCGGTGATCGCCCAGTCGGCCTCGTCCTGGTCGTGGAAACCGATCACGCCCCACTCCTTCAGGAGCGGTATGTTCCGGCGGAGGCGATGGACCATCGGCGTGAGTGTGTGCTTGGAGACCAGCATGGTGTAGTTGTAGTTGTACATCCAAACCTTGTCCGACAACCGGCACCATTGCCGGACCATCTGGCCCTGGCGCTGCATCTGCCAGCACTTGGGGTCGTCGTAAGCATGAATGGTGCATGCGCAGATGTTGGCAAACATGACCGTAAGGTTCCGGTCGGGATTGAAAGGCACGCCCGCCGGCATCTCCGGTGGCACGTCGCGGTTGGCGTAGCCGTTGGTGGAAATGATGTGCTCAGGAAACTCCTTGTTCACCTCGGTCATGATGCGGTTGACGAAGTAGAACCATTCGTTGCTGACGGAAGCATCGGGCACGGGATCGCGGTCATTGCTGCCGTATCCGTCGAACGCGTTGCCGATTCTGGCGCAGTGGTCACACCAGCAGCGGGGAAGCCCGTCATCCGGCGCGAACGAGGAAATCTTCTGTCCGGCGCGGGCGCGGTCTTTGATGAACGTGACGAAGTGCTGAATCATCCCCTCGCTGGTCGTGCAGGGATGACCAATCGAACGGGTCCCGTCGCGTTGCAGGGCAAACCACTCCGGGTGGTCCTTGAACTGCTCCTTGGGCAGGAAGCCCTGTATGGAGCTGTCGCCGGGCACGCCGAAGGCGATATCGGTCGCCCGGTCGTTCATCTTATTGTGGATCTTCCACTCGCGACACTCAGCCTCCATGTTATCGCGGGCGTGCTCCCACCAGGTGCGTAGCGGAAAATCAGGCCGCTGCAACACGCGCGTCGGGCCGACCGCGATGCTGGCCATTTTGGGGATTACCTCGCCGAACTCACCGGGGAGGAACCAGCGCACGCCCAGCCGGTGCAGGAACTCGGCGACTGCGTAGCGCGTCCCGTAGTACGGCTCGATGTCGTTGCCGGCCAGGACGAGCCGGTCCTTGGCTGTCTGGATGAGCAAGCCTTCTTCCCGCAAGTCCTTGGTCCGGCCGGCGGGGATGTCCAGATTGGGCATCTGATCAGTGAGACGGCTGCGGCCAACCAGAATGAGCGTACCGGCGGATGGCTCGGCATCGGTGCGAACGGGCAACTTGGCGCCCGTGATCTTCTCGATGTACTTCTGAAGTTCAGCAGCCCCCAGGCGGGCGTTCTCGCTTGGCTGCTCGGCAATGACAATAGTGGCCGTCGCCTGTCCATCGCGAACAAGCACCAGTTCACCACCGGCCCCGCCCTCAGCTCCCTGCCCACCGGGGGCCGGCAGGCCGGCCACCATCAACATCAGCATGTAGATGCGCGGAAGCGCTTCGAAGCGTCGCATCATGTACAGGTCTCCTTGCCGTCCCACAACCCTTGCCCGTTCGCCAAAATGGCCAAAAACAGCCTAATTGACACGTGACACTAAAGCAAGCTATATTCACCGCCCATGTTGTTGATTTCTCTTGGCCTCCTGCTGACGGGAGTTGCGGCCGACGCGGCTGGTTCACCGGCCGACGGGCCATGGAGCGCATGGCTCGAGCGAAGGCTGCTGCCGCCCGACGAGGCGGAATCGGCCATGACGTGGTTCGTGGACCGGCAGTTGCGGCCGCTGCCCCGCCCGGAGAGCGCAGCCGCGTGGCAGGCCCGTCGGCACAGCCTCCGGAATGAAGTGTTGAGCGTGCTCGGCATCGAGGATCTGGTTCCGCCCCGATGGGATCTGAACATCCGACCCAGGGGCGTGATCCACCGCGAGAGCTACCGGATCGAAAAGCTCACGTTTGAGAGTTACCCGGGCATGGCCGTTCCGGCCGTGCTGTACGTGCCAGAGGGCCTGCGTGGGCGGGCCCCCGGAATCGTGTCGGTTGGCGGGCACGCCTATGCCACCGGCAAGGCTACCGAACAGATCCAACAACGCAACGTCAACCTCGTGATGCGGGGCTGTGTCGTTCTCACGTACGATTACATCGGCACGGGCGAGCGCAACACCGGGCCAGACCCTTTCCACGGCAAACCCTACGGAGGGGGCAACGACCACGGCATTCGATCGTTCTCCTATTCACGGCGGACGGCCACGGGACTGGAGGTGCTCGACGGTATCCGGGCACTCGATCTGCTCGCCGCGCGTCATGAAGTCGATCCCGAGCGGCTGGGCTTTACGGGCGAATCCGGCGGCTCCAACAGCACCTACTGGGTTGCCGCCGTCGATAAGCGGGTGAAGCTGGCCGTGCCGGTCAGCTCCGTAACCACCTTCGACTACTGGATCCGAAACGATCGCAACTGGGACTACCACCAGCGTCCCCCGGGTATCCGCCGGATCGCCGACATCGGCACCCTTCTGGCGCTGCATGCACCCGCTCCGCTGTTGGTCATCAACAGCCGCCGGGGAACCGATGACGAGGAGTTCCCATTGGAGGAAGCGGAGAAATCCGTCGAATGGGCGAAACAAGTGTATCGCCTGCTTTCTGCCGAGAACGCCATCGCCTCAATCGAGTCCACCACCGGCCACGGCTATCAGCAGGACAAGCGGCAGCATCTCTACGCCTGGGTCGAGCGCTGGCTGAAACCCCCGCGTCCGCGTGGTGATTCCGAGTTGCCGAGCACCATGGAGGGATTCGAGGACTTGCGCTGCGGGTTGCCTGCGGGCAATCTTACGTTTCGCGATGTTTTCGCCGAATGGCTCAAGCCCCTGCCGCGTACACCCGCCCGCTCGAGTCCTGGGGAAGAATCGTCACTACGTCAGCACCTTCGCGAGCGCATCGGCTTGCCCGACCCCTTGCCCCCGGTGAAGGCGGAAAAGATCGGGGATGAAACGCAGGACGGGTGGTCGGCGGAATTCTGGCTCGTTGAGTCCGAGCCGGGGATCCGCCTGCCGGGCATCCTGTTGAGCGGCAAGGGCGCCCGGAAGCACGTGGTACTGGCCCCCGGCCGGGACAGAAACGTGGTCGCAACCGCGCTGGCGGCAGGCCACCGGGTGCTGGCTTTTGATCCGCGGGGCAGCGGAGAGATGAAGGACGGTGGTGGACGCACGCGCAACTGGGCGTGGTTCGCAGGCCGGCCGTGGCCGGGCATGCGCGCGCTGGACGTCCTCCAGGCGGCCCGTTTTTGCCAGGACCGGTTTCCGGGCTCGACCATCACGGTGGAGGCACCCAACCTGTTCGGTTGGCCTTCTTTGCTTGCCGGGGCCGCATTCCCGCACGTGCTGAAGTCCGGCAGCTTGACCATCCCCGTGGCCACGCTGCATGATCATTTGCGGGCCGAGGGCGATTACGCGCGAGCCGAAGTCCCCGGCCTGCTGGAACGCCTCGACGTGCCGCAGATCCGCCAGCTCTGGCCCGAGGCTAACGTGAACATAAAGCCCTGAGCGGGCGGAGAGGCAAAAGCTTTTCAGAAGGGGTGTACCAATGTCCTGGAGGCAAGGACCATCGCACGCGTCAGCGGTGTGCTCAATACTGAAGTGGATCTGTGCCGGCTCCATCGCCGCCGGCGTGGTCGGTTGTGCTCACCACACTGACACCGCGCGTCCGCTTACCATGGCCCAGGCCAGCGATGAGCAACTGTACGCATGTCCGGCCTGGGCCCAGGTCACGGTGCCCGACCGGATGGCGCCCTATCTGGGCAAGGCGGGCATGCCCGAGCCCTTCCACAGCCTGAAAGACCCGATTGGCAAAGAGGTGACCGGGCTCGATCTCTACCAGGCCAACCACTTCGTCACCTATCGCCAGGAGACGGCCGAGTTCCTGTACAGCGACTACACGGCGCTGCGCGTGGATTACAGACCTGGCACACTCCCCGCATTCGAGCGCATGGCCGTCGAGATAACCAGGAACTTGAGCAGCGATCGCGACAAGGCGCTGGCCCTGTTGAAGGCCGTTCCCGAAAAAGTCCTTCATCCTGGAATCCCGCCGCTGGGGCCGGCCTGCCCGAAAGACCGGGGGCTGGACGACGGCGCTCTTTTGGGCAGCGGTCAGGCCTGGTGCAACGAACAGGCGCGTGTCTTCGTGCGCCTTTGCCAGGTGTCCGGCATTCCCGCACGGCTGATCTTCCTATTCTTCAAGCCGGCCCCCAACGGCCACGTGGTCGCGGAGTTCTACGCCGATGGCCGCTGGTGCATGGCCGACGCCAGTTGGGGCTGCGTCTTCCCGGATGCCGAAGGACGTCTCATGAGCGCGGCGGAATGCCACCATGCGGGAAAACTGCTGGCGGGACAGGCCTACCATCGAAGGTTCCAGGAGATTCTCCAGTACTCTGACGAGCGCCTGGTCGGTGGAAAGTTTCCGCCGGATTCAGACGAAGCCGGGCGCGCACGGCGCGTCGCTGGTTCTGCCGAAGGCACCCGCAAGGATCTCCGCTTGCAGACGGCCAGGGCGATGGCCGACCAGATCTGGGTTTTCGGTGTGATGAACTACCCCCTGCCGCCATCCTGAAATCGGGCGCGGGTTCACAGCGCTGTAACAGACAGGTCCCGATCCAGCCGCCGGCGAGCTGGATCGGGACCTGTGCTGGGGAACAAACCTATCAGAGGTGGCAGTCGCGGCTGAACCCTTGAGCAGTTCTTCCGGCCGCGAGGATTCTGCCCTTAGCGGGTCCTTCGTCTCAGCCCCGCACAGAAAGCCAGGCCCAACAGCGCGAGGGTACCCGGCTCAGGAGCAATCTGCCAAGGCGCCCAGGTAGTGCCATAAGCGCCCTTGTGCGCGTAGTAAGCGAGCCAGTCGAAGTCCAAGTCGCCTTCCGCGGTCCTCCCATATCCACCCCAGCCGGGGCCGAAGGAACCGAGCAGAATGCCGGATTCCTGGCTGTAGGGCGGGGCGGGGTCGCCGGGGTAGGCGCCGGCCGGCATGGCCACGTTGTTCTCCAAGGTCGACCGTGGATGCAGATTGGTGATGATCTGCGTCCAGTCGGCCGGGTTCTCGCTCCAGTTGTCGCCGTTGCTGACCCAGACGTCATATTGCGTGTGGGAGAAACCCGGAGGCATGTTGTCGAGGTCGACGGTCCAGGCGAGAGCATAGACGCGGTACTGGCCGATGTTGCCGCCCGGCACGGGTGACGCATTCCCCGCGGCTGCACCGTTGGTGTCGTATTCCACCACGTTACCATTGGACCAGCCGGTGATGCTCACGCCGTCGTTCTGAATGCCCAGGACGCCGGTGTGGTTGCCATCAATCGTGGAGTAGCCAAAGCCGACGCCCGCGCCGTCAACGTTGTTGTTCCTCACCCGGGCCATGACAATGCCGCCGGATTTACCCAGCTGCGGCGTGCTGCCGTCGATGTTTTCACCGGTGTAGTAGTTCAGATGTGAGGACTTGTAGCCGCCGGAGTCCTCGTCGTTGTCGTCGAAGAGCTTCAGCGCGCCGTCCGTGCCCCGCGTGGCGTCCTCGGAGTGGCCACTGCCCGGCGTCTCCAGGTGGTCGTGGCTTGCCCTCCAACCGGGGGTCCCGGGCTGACCATAGTTGTTGTGGGTGGTTAAGGCTCTGCTGCCATCGAAGTTGAACCCGAAGTCGGGGGGCAGGGCTGCGCCGCTCGCGCCGGCGGTGATTACGCCGAGCAGACCCATGAACAAGACCGCAAACAGGGAATACTTCATTGCTCTCTCTCCTTCTTCCCGGAATACCCTTAAACGATCAGCTTTAACCGGCTCACGCGGCCGGTTCGGCTCATCTGAAGGCGGTTTCCCGCCTGAACTCCTCCCAAGGCGAATCTCGGAACCATGCAGATCTTTTCAGCGCCGAGTCCTCCTCCTCCCTTCTGCTGCTTTTCCGTAGCGCTCAGTCGTCGCACGACGCGTCCAAGGGGATTTGCGGACCGGTCGCACACAACTCGAACACCTCCACATCGAAAGAATCCACATCTGCGTCGGGGCCGCCAAAACCATTGCCGGTACGATCGAAGCAGGCACAGACGCCCGGCACCGTGGCGATGGGTTGGTTCGGACCGGAGATGCAGATCTGCAGGATAGCGAAGTCGCTCTGGTCCACGTCGCCGTCCCCATCGACGTCCGCAAAGGGGTCATTGCACAGCCCGGGCACGTAGGTGAATGGTGGACTGTCCGCATCGATCCAGCCCGGATTATCCGGAACCCACTCGATCAGCTCATTCTTGGTGGTGAGGGTCCCGTACCCGTCGGCCAGGGCCCCGTAATGGATGTTGCGGTTATGCGAGTCCTGCTGGCCGTTCCAGCCGCGGTTCACCGCCGGGAGCAGGCGCTTAAGCTGCAGATTCCCGTTGGCGTCCACCGGGTGCGCAGTGGTGTCCGCCCAGAACTCCATCGTCGCCGGAAGCGGCTCCTGACCGGTCGCGGGATTTCCATCCGTGAACACGACCAGCGTGTCGTCCGCGGAGGTATCCCCCTGTCGGAAGATGACGGTGTTGGGCAGGTACCACTTGTCGTGATCCGGCTGTCCGTCGGCCGCGAAGGTCTGCCCGTTGATCAGGGTGGTGTAACTGCTGGTGACGCCGTTGGCGAATGCCACCAGATCACCCAATGGGCCTCCGGAAGCGTTGTCGTCACCCAGGCGTTGATTGATCATGTATAAGGCGCCGTTGCGGGGATTGATCTCGACGTTCACCGCCCCGCCGTTGTTGGTGAACGGCCCGGTGTAGGTCCGCAACTGCGGATAATCCAGGTCGAGGTTGATCTCGTAGGCCCTGGCCCGGTTTCTCGTCAGCTCGTTCACGTCCAGGCCGACAAACAGATGGTTGTGAAAGCTGCTGTACCGGATGTTGCCGACCAGCACGTTCGGACCGATGACGGAGAAGTTGACAAAATCCTCCTGCCCGCCTTCCGCGTTGAACTTGCGGATGTTGAAGCCGTCGTAGGGTGGATTGTGATGCGGCAGCGGGTCTCCCGTGTGCCACCGCCGAACGGTGTAGCACCAGGCGTCATTCGTGCCGGTGCCTGAGAAGGTGAGCGAGACCCACCCCTCCACGTTGGTGTAACCCAGACCCGGCCCGCCCCCGCGTATCACCGAGCCGTCGGACTCATCGAAGATCTCGATCTGGCCCATGTCCGGTCCGCCCGGCACGCTGGGATTGGGGTAATTCTTGATGACGAACACATGCCCGATGGGGAAGTCGTTGTTGGTCAGGCTCGCAGGGTCCAGCACCAGCACCTGCCAGTTGGCCCTTGCGCTGCCCGCGGTATTAGAGGCTTGAACTTCAAAGTTCTCTCCGAAGCCGATGTAGTTGGTGGGTGGTATCCAGCCCGTAATCAGGCCGTTCTGATCGATGTGCGCACCAGCAGGGGCATCGATCAACGACCAGGTCACCGGCGAACCCTGCAACACTTTGAGCTGTCTGATGTACTCGAAGTTGGCCACGGTCTGGTCGGGGTTCGGCGGGACATCGGCCAGGATGGGAATGAAGGCCTGGTCGGCCGGATAGGGTGGACTGTCGGCATCCATCCAGTCCGCTTCGCCGTTACGGTATTCGATCAACGCGTTGTTGCTCTGGAGGGTTCCGAACCCGTCGGCCATGGCCCCGTAATGGATGTTGCTGTCGTAAACATCCTGCTGACCGTTCCAGCCGCGGTCCAGGTTGGGCAGCAGGCCCTTGAGCTGAAGATTCCCGTTGCCGTCGACCGGATGCGCGCTGGTGTTCGCCCAGAACTCCATAACCGCCTCGCCCGTGTCCATGAAGACCACGAGGGTGTCGTCAGCGGCGGTCACTCCCGCCCGGTACACGACGCAGTTGGGCAGGTTCCACAGATTGTGGTTCGGTTGTCCGTCGGCCGCGAAGGTCTGGCCGTTTACCAGTGTCGTGTAAACGCTCGTGCTGCCACCGGCCGTGTTGAACGCAACCAGATCGCCCAAAGCACTGCCGGAACCGTTGTCGTTGCCGAGCCGCTGATTGATGACATACAAGGTTCCGTTGCGCGGATTGATGTCCAGGTTCACCTGTCCGCCGGTATTGGTGTTGGGACCCGTGTAGACATTAAGGATCTGGTTCATGCCCAGGTTGAGCTCGTAGACCAGCGCCGCATCAGCGGCGGCGTTGTTGCGATCCACGCCGACGAAGACGCTGTTATGGAAGCTGCTGTAGCGGATACCGCCCGCCGCCACGTCAGGCGCAGGCGTCACCCAGCCTGGAATCGTGTGGACCCAACAAGAGGCATTGACGCTGCCGTCTGCCCGGAAAGCCCTGATATTCAGGCCATCATAGGGCGGAATGGCCCAGTTCGGATTATCCGTGGCTCCCTTCCAGCCGCGCAAGGCGTAGCAATAGGCATCATTCGTGCCCGTGCCCGAGAACGACAACGAAACCCAGCCCTCTACATTGGTCAGGTCCCGCATCTGCTGCTTGATGGTATCGTAGACGTGAATCTTTCCCATGCCGTCAGGGTTAATGCCCGGCGCGGGATACTTGCGGATCGCGTAAATCGAGTTCACGCTGAATCCGTTGTTAAACGGCTCGGGCGTCCGGACCGTGACTGTCCAGTCCTCCGTCCAGGTTCCTGCGGTGTTGGTTGCCTGGACCTGGATGGCAGACGTCTGGCCAATGTCGTCCACAGCCGGGGTCCAGCCGGTGATCTTGCCGGTATGATCGATCACCGCTCCCGCCGGCCCCATCAGGGACCACGTGACCGGCGGAGTTCCCTGGCTCAGGCCTAACTGCCGGACGTACTCGGCCGCGGCAAAGGTCTCATCCTCCTCCGGCGGCAAATTGATGATGATCGGGGGATCCTGAGCCCAGGTTGTCGGCGGGGACAGCAGCAACAGCGAAAACGCCAACGTAAGAATCAGCCATCCTGTTGAACGCATGAGATGATCTCCCCAAACAGCCCCATAACTCATCTGGAGCTTCAGAACCATCCTCGCTGCCCATTCCCGGAATGCCCGGTAAACAGGGCTCAGGCCACAGGACGGCCTACGAGGCCCTTCCTGGCCCACCGGGGCGCAGCACGATGAGTCCTAAGCGCTCACGACCGGGCAGAACTGCCGTTGGTCTGTGCAGTCGAAGAGTCACAGCGGATTTCCTCTTTCCACACCCAAGCCCCCCGAGTTCCCCTCGCACCGAACACTGGAGGACCACGACGGAACCGCGCCTTGATGGGGTTCCACGAATTCTGATCTGAATGAGCAACTTACACGTGTCAACGACATCCTACCGCTGGTGCTGAACAGGATGCAAGAGAAAACTGGTGGATCGTGAAGTTTTTTGGGGCAGTCCGTTGTCTCGCCGTTCGCGCCCCGGTTACCCTCCATTAGCCCCGGAGACCATGCCAGACACGAGGCATTGAACCAGACGTCGCAGAGTCAACGAAAGTGTCGCCCCAAAAAGAACTTGTGATCATACGGAAGGCGCTCCATACGATGGCCGTCAGCGCGCGCAGACATCCTGCAACCACTGCAATCTGCCCGATGAAGGCCCATGCTAGCGCCTCTTGATCTGATTGCTGTAGTCCCGGCCGGTCCGCATCTTCAACAGGTGCGCGGCGTGGCGACGTACGGCCAGGTTCGGGTCCTTGAGGGACTGGGTGAGGACTGGAATATCGTTCGGATCCCGTCGCTGGCCCATGCTCTCGATGGCAGCGAGGCGGACTCCGGCATCGGGATCGGCGATCCCTTGCTGGACCACGGACCGCCTCTGATCATCCGGCAGATGGGCGGCCGCGGCCGCGGCCATGCGGCGTACTACCGCGCTGTTGTCTCCAATCATCTGGCCCACCACTTCGGCGACCTGGTTCGGGTGGATGGTGGCCAGTATTTCGAGCACGGCTTGCCGCACCTTTTCATCCGGGCAGCTCAGGCTCACCTCCTTGAGAACAGGCACGGCCGACTCGCCGATGGATACCAGTTTCTCGCTGGCCCGCCTGCGCATCTGCAAGTTTTCATCCACCAGCAACTCGGTCGCCACGTAGCGGATTTCGGCGGGAGTAAGCAACTCCGCGTTCAGCACGTCTTCCGCTGAAGGCCGGGTCAGCCAGTAAACCGCGCCGGTGAGGATCAGTGCGCAGGCGCCTGCCATGCCCAAGAGCCGCAGCTTGCCGGCGTGCCCGGAATGACGCGAACTTGTTTTGACGGATGCTCGGTCAGGCATGTGGCCACCAGTTTCAATGGGCGCCCAGAACGTGCTGTTGACTGCGGGCCAGTTTGACAACTTGCGGGGGAGCAAGCCGGTCCACATGTCCGTCCATGAAGAGCAGGTTGGTCTTACCCAGGTGCCGCTGCCAGGTTTTCAAGTGGGGATACTTTTTGATCGCGATCGGGTCGGCCGCTTGGGCCATATGCTCGCCGAATCGGAAACACTCTCGGTTGGGCATGGTTTCGTCCGCCCAGGTGCTCGCCTCAATGGCCAGCACGCTGGCGGACGGGCGTTTCCAGGAGGTGAGCTTCCGCGGCAGGTAGCCCGTCGGCAAATCCAACATGGTGTCACAGGAGCTTCGCCAGGTGACGTCCAGAGGCACAGGCTTATCGAAGGGCTGCTTCATGCGAATTGAGCCCTTATGGTAGGCAACGATCACCTGGTATGGCTTGGGATCCGTGGGGCAAAGGTAGATCTCGTAACGGTTGCCCACATAACGGGCGATCTGGGTGACCCACCACTCGCTGTATTCATCCGGACGACCGGCAAAAAAGCCGTAGTAGGGCAGCCGGTCGTCGTTGGCATGCGTGTACATCAAGGTGGCCTTGAAGACCTGCTCCAGCCGGGTGCCGCAGACCGTGGCCTTGGCCACTTCGCGTGCGTTCCTGAGGCTGGGAAGGAGGATCGCGACCAGCAGCGCAATAATGGCCACGACCACCAGGATTTCGATCAACGTGAACCCGCGGGTACGGAAATGCGGTACACGCGCCGTTCCCATAGTGATCTCTCCTGAAGTTTACGACCTGCAGCCCCCCACCCGAGATGTCGGGGGCAGACCGTGCTCATTGCGTTGACAGAAATGGACAGCCCTGCTCAACAACCGTTTGAACGCTGTGCAGCGCCGCCGCCGCGCGCAGTCCGCCGTAGCCCGAACTCCGGCCGTCAACTGACACGTGTCAATAACAGTGTATCATCAGCCCAGTGAGAAGCAAGACCAAGCGGGCAATTTTCCGTCGCCCGGCCGGCAACACGTCCTATGTGGCCGCGCCGCCGGAATTTACCCACCATGATGACTCCGCCGCCGCACGTAGACCGTCCCATGCGGACACCTTCTGCTCTCGATCAGAGAGGGACACCCATGCTGATCGCTAGGTTGGTGTCAATAGCCCAGCTCAGCAGGGCAAAGGCACTTCGCACGCGTCCAATCGCGGACGCATTCGAGCAAAATCTGCCCATGGTCCTCCTCGGTGCACCGTCGGGACGCCGCGCGAGGAAACGCCCTGTCGGGGGCGGATCGATGATCGTTCGTCGATTCGAGGCTGCTCACGAGGGGACCCCAACCCTTCTCACCGGGCAAACGACGAATCGCGGATATCTGCGAGCACCTCAACCTTCCCTTCGCTCCGCCGGGCTTCGATAACCCGATCTAAGCCCCTCAACTTGAATCCGGCCTCGGCGAAGGGGCAGGCCGGAAACAACTCCACCTTTCCCGACCAATCCTGCAGCAACAGTTCGTTCACTCCCTGCACGAAGAGGGCGTGGGCGGCCAGGTAGTACGGCATACGGCCGGGCACCTGGTGCGTGTTCTCGACGAACAGCAGCCAGGGGGCCCTGGAAAAGCGGAAGGCATCCTCGAGCGCTCTGAGCGCCTCTTCTGGCCTCTTCAGACGGGCGGCGGCGATGGCATAATAGCCCGGAGCCCACGCGCAGGTATCGATGTTGATCGTCCCCCGCAGCCGATCGAACGTCCGGCCGAACTCGTCGCGCCGCGCGTTGAACAACGGGGTCATCACTACGCCGATCAACTGGCTGGCCACCTTCTGAGGATGGCCCTCATCCCCCTCGTATGATCCATAGGTCGCATCCGCGCGTAGACAGACGTCCAGGTCGATCCGACCGGCCTCGTCTTTCCATCGCGCGGCTTCGGCCGGATCGGCTCCGATCCGGTCGGCGGCCTGGCTGGCGATGAGCAGCGACCACTTGGCCGACACCAGCAGATCGAAAATGTTTCTGCGATTCTCGTCCCAGCCGGATTCCTCCTGCCCGCAACTCGGCACGTAGGCGATCTCCAGGCCGTTGCCACGGGGCGTCAGCATGGACGAAAAGAACCGGGCAATGCCCCGCAGCACCGGGTAGTAGCGCCGAACCAGCGAAGGCTCCCCTCCGTTCGCCTGGAGGGAGCGGCGGACCACCTCCGCCAGCCAGCCATTCACGTGATGCTCGTGCAGGTAAGAGCCCTCGTTGGTATGGCCCGGCAGATATGGCAGCAGCCCGGGCGTCGCATGCCACGGGTAGCGCGCGCCATCGAGATAATAGACGTGCCGCGCCACCGCATGGGCCATGGGCAGCGACTCCAGCAGATGCTCAAGCTGGGCGGTGCACAGTTCCGGATGATTCGAGCTCATGGCCGCGAAGAGGTGATAGGCGGAATCCTGGGGGTGATAGCCAGCCATCGCCGGAAAGACGCCGTATGCCCCTTCCGGCGAAAACGACCGCACCCGCCGAGGCAGACAGCAGGCCAGATAGTAGACGCTCCGATACCACATCTGCTCCAGGCGCTTATCAGGCAAGGACACGTACGAGCGGTCCCAGAACGCCTGCCACCATCGCCCGTGCGCGGCGCGCAGGCTCGGGTATCCGGCCTTCACCGCACGGCGGGCCGCGTCCACCGCCTGCTGGCGAGGCTGCCCCAGGGATTGATGACCGATAGCCACAAACAGCGTGTGCTCGCCCCCCGGGCAGCATGAACGCGCGGCCGCGCGGCGCCAGGTCACGTGCGCTCACGGCCACGTAGGCCGGACA
>BTUC01000051.1:0-8647 GCA_045863575.1 Phycisphaerae bacterium | reverse complement strand
ACGGCCTGCTGGCGTGGCGGCCCCTGGGTTGGTTGCCCGATTGCCACACCCAGGGTGTGCTCGCCCCGGGGCCTCTTGCCCGGGCGGCCGCGCGGCGCCAGGTCACGTGCGCTCACGGCCACGTAGGCCGGACAGAAGACGTTCGAGACCTGCTTGAGGACGATCAGGTCAGACTCCGACTCATCGGCCGTGTAGCCGTTGCGGGTCTGTTCATGGCGCGTGTTCGCGGGATTTCCCTTCGGGGCCACCTCCGGCGAGGGTATTCCCGCGATCTCAAACCGCATCGGGGCCTCGGCGGTCACCCGATATGCAATCACGCTTTCATCAGGCAGGATGAACGTCTCGACCGTGTAGGTGGCTTCTCCTACCCGGTAATGCGAGGTAAGTCGTCCGGTGGAGATGTCGAGCGTCTGCCGGTGGTCGGCCAGCTTTTCGGGGAATTCGGCGTCGACTGGCCGTAACGACCACGTGAACGGGGCCCCCAAGGTGAGATAGCGGCGGGGTACGCCCGGCCGATAATAGCGGGGATCCAGGTAGTGAGCCGACTGATCCTCCAGCACCCAGTAATCCGGCACCATGACCTGGGTCAGGAACAGCGTGCGGATGTCCCGCTTATTCCCGCTGCCGTAGCGCAGCTCATCGTAGGTGGTGCCGCCGAACGGATCGAACAGCCCGCCGATGTCGCCATTGCCCAGCAGCGGAGGCACGTTCGCGTCGATCCCGCCCCACACCAGCGACTGCGTGAAGTTGCCGATCTGGGGCGACGGCGCGGGGCCATCGGCAGCCATGGCCGTGGTTGCACTCCAGGCCAGCAATGCCAACATGCGATGGAATGGTGTGGTCAGGGACATAAGCACCACAGGGCATATAGACAGGCGTTCATCAGCGTGACCTTCAAGACCACCGGCCCGGCCACCTTCTCCATGCCGCCTCCTTCCCATTCCACTGGACAGTCGAGACTGTCACAGCGGATCGGTTTGGACCGGTCCACAGGCCGGCCGGCGGCGTCGAAGGCCTCGATGACGATCTCGCCGAAGTCCGATTTAGCGTTGAGACGCAGGGTCTTACCTTCCAGTTTGAGCGGCTTGGTAACCACCAGGCCGCCGTCGAAGGATGCTTCCAGCGAAACGAACCGGTCCCGCATAATGGTGGCGAAGCCGATGCCGCCGGCCCGCGGCCCGGTGTCCCGGCCCTCGTACGGGGCGTGGCGATACGTGCGTCCGCCGTAGTAGAAGCGCAACGCGTCGCCGACGGCAATCGGCGGGTTGTTGGCCAGCGACTGATTGAACCGGTCCCAGCTTCCCACCGCCCCGACCTTGAGGAACGGAGATCGTCGATCAATCCGAGTGAAATGCAGGCCGTCGCGGCTGACTGCAAGCTGCACATCCAGGTAGGGGTTGTCCGGCAGCGCATGGAAAACCTGCACCAGGCCGATGTAAACGCCCTCATAGGGCAACACGTTCATCGAATAGATTTCGGTGCCCGGCTCATCCTGCGCATCCGCGGTCATGACCACCGGAGCGGTGAGCGGATCGGTGAAATTCCATTTCACGAAGTCGGCCGACTCCACGCGGGCCACCGCCCGGCCGCCGTGCCAGCGCCGATACCAGTAGTAGCCCTCCCACGCCTCCTCGACTTCCGGCAGCGTCTTCTCGCTCCGGCCGTAGAGCACGTACTTTTCCAGCGCCGGATCGAAGATCCAGTGAGTCCCGCCGTCGCAAATGGCTTCCGTCGACCAGTTGTCAATGAGCTTCCAGTGAATCCCGTCGGGGCTCCCGGCGACGCCCAGCCCGCGGCGCTGCCGATGCGGCGTGGGGCGCGGACCGGTGTAGTTCCAGTCGATGCTCAGATAACCCATCTTGTATCGCCGTGAAGGATCGGTCTCGCGCGGATCCTTGTGCACGCCGAACAATTCCTGGTAATACGGCAGTTCATCCGAGCCGGTGGTCTCGGTGTTCTTACGGAAGAGGATGTTCGTCTTCTGCCCGTCGACGGTGACCAGGTCCAGCCGCGGTTTGGTCCACGAGATGCCGTCGTCGCTCTCGGCATAACTGACCCCGGGCCCGCTCTTGTACCACATCTTGTACTTGTCGGTATCGCGAATGACGGAGCCATAGACGATATTGAACGGATCCTCCCAGGGTTCAGTCCCCCAGATGACTGGATTGCCCTCGAACTTCTCCGCGCACTGCACCCGTCGGGTCACGTTGTGCTTGGATGCGATCAGATAATCATCAAGAAATAACTGCTTCTGCCGCCCGACCGAAACCGGCGTGTCACTGTCCGTCGCGCCCAGGCAAACAGCAGCGAAGGCCCAGAATACATTCATGTCCAGCACTCCCGATTTACTGGAGCCCAGCAACAACTGACCACTGCCAACTGACCACTGACCACCTGAGTCCTACACCGCCCTCTGCGGCACCATGTACGGCCTGCGATAATCCCTGCTCAGCATCGCATTGGCTTCCGCATCGCCGACCACCTTCTCGTTTTCGGCATCAATGATCAGTTTGCGGCCCAGCCGGTACTTCATGGTGTCGAGTTTCAGGCCGTTCTCCCCGGCCAGGTGCTCCTCCATCCGCTCGAGTACCTCATAAGCTTCCCGGTTATCACCAAACGCCTTCGTCCGCGGATTGAACGGCACCTCCTCGCCCAGCCGATAGGACATGTTGGCCAGGTGGCACAACGCGCTCGAATAATGTGCCTCGAGCACATCGGCGTTGAGGTCGGACACCTTCCGGCTTCGGACGGCCGCGATGAAGTTCGCGAAGTGCTCACCACCGCCCGGCCCGAGCTTGGCGTCCATTTCGGGAATGGGTTCAGGCTTGGTACTGCCCTTCGGATAAAAGTCTCCGCCGCAGATCGTGCCCCCCTCGAGGTGGAAGATGTTGCCCACGTCCTGGCCGCGGTAGTCGGCGCTGGGCAAGCCGCGCACCTCGAAAACCAACAGCGTCTCGCCATAGTCGCAGATCGCGATCTGCTCATTGGGGGTCTGGGCCTGGTCTTTGGGGCCGAAGCGCCCGCCGAAGCTGATGACGCTCTTGGGCAGTGTGGCCCCCGGAATGGCCCAGCGGGCGACGTCCATCTCGTGCACGCCCTGGTTGCCGATGTCGCCGTTGCCGAAATCCCAGAACCAGTGCCAGCGGTAGTGCACGAGGTTCTCGTGGTACGACTGCCTGGGGGCCGGCCCCAGCCAGAGATCAAAGTCAAACCCGGCCGGCGGCTCCTTGTATGGGGCAAAGCCGATATTACTGCGGGTGTTTTCCTCGCCGGGCGTGCCCGGCTTGTAGCACAATCCACGCGAGACGAGCAGCTTGCCGAGTCGGCCGGAGGCGATCAGCGCCAGCGTCTTGGCCCGCCAGAGATTGCTTCGCGTCTGGGTCCCATGCTGGACGATCCGGTTGTACTTGCGTGCTGTCTGGACCGCGATGCGGCCCTCGTGGATATTGTGGCTGAGGGGCTTCTCGACGTATACGTCCTTGCCTGCCTGGCAAGCCCAGATAGTCATCAGTGCATGCCAATGGTTGGGCGTAGCCACGGAGACCACGTCGACGTCCTTGTCTTCCAGCACGCGGCGGATGTCGTAGGCGGCCTTCGGCGTGTTGCGCCCCTTCTCTTCAACCAGCTTGATCCGGGACGCAAACAGGCGGGAGTCGGGATCGACAATGCACACCACCCGGACGTTCGGCATGGGGGTATACATGTCGAGGTGGGCGACCCCCCGGCTGTTTAATCCCGCTACCGCCACGCCGATGCGCTCATTGGCCCCCAAGACGCCGGTAGTGGGGCCGGGGGCCCGCTTCACGTCCTGACCGCGCAGCGGCCGGCGGCTGCCCAGCACCGTGCTCCCGGCGGCCGCCAGTGACGACTTCAGAAAAAAGCGCCGACTCGTACGTGACATGAGCACTCCTCCAGGGAAAGGACACCCTCCAGAAGGCCGCCCGGCTCTCGGTTATTGACACGTGTAACCGATCCGCGTTACGCTCGCAAGCGGAGGTCCCGGAAAAGGGAGCTCTCATGGCTCCCGCCGGAACCATGAGATCAACTCAGGTCACCGGACCCACGCGGCCAAAGAGGTGTCGAAATGCTCAGACGCGCGGTTCTCCTATCAGTGCTGGCCCGCCTGCTGATACCCACGGGTAGCGCATCGGCCGGCATGGTCCTGGTTCGGGACGGTCAGCCGGCCTGCACCATTGTCATCGCCACCGACGCCGACGACCACGTAAAGAAGGCCGCCGGCGATCTCCAGCTCTATCTGCAAAAAATGTCTGGGGCCCAGGTCCCTGTCGGGACGGCCGCGTCGGTTTCCGGCGACCGCGTCCGCATCGGCGTCTTCGGCAAGCCGCCGATCGAGGATTGGAACGGCCCGCTTCCCGCACGGGATGCGTTTGCCATCGAGACCCGCACTCGGCCGGAAGGCGGAACGGACCTGCTCCTGGTCGGCGGCGACTCGCGCGGCGCGGGCTACGCCGTTTACGAGCTTCTCGAGCGCTTCCTCGGCGTGCGCTGGTATATGCCGTGCGAACTGGGCGAGAAAGTCCCCGCGCGCAAGACCGTCGAAGTCGGCACGCTGAGCTGGCGCAATCAGCCCGACTACCAGGCCGTCGCCGGCTTGATCTGGCGCGGCGGTCCCGGGGCCGAGGATTGGCTGCGGCGAAACAAGGGCGATCTGGGACCGCGCGACTACTTCTTCGGTCACAGTTGGAGCAGCTACATCAAGCCCAGCGAAGAAAACAAGAAGGCCCACCCGGAATGGTTCGCCCTCAACGCGGACGGCACCCGCAGCGAGCAGTTGTGCACCAGCAACCCGGAAGTCATCGCCACATTCGTCAAACAGGTCCGCGAGTATTTCGACAAGAACCCGGACGCCGCGGTGGCCTCCATCAGCCCGAACGATGGTTACGGGTTCTGTACCTGCAAGGCGTGCAAAGCCATCGATGAGCAATATGGCGTCACCGACAAATCACAGACCGATCGCTTCATCCATTTCGCCAATACCATCCTCAAGGAAACCAAGAAAACGCACCCGGACAAGATGGTCGGCATCCTTGCTTATGTCAGCCACACCCGGCCGCCGGTCTCGGCCGAGCCGGATCCCAACTACGCCACGCTGATCTGCCACATGCCGTGGGAATTCTGCCACGTCCACCCCATCGAGGACGCCAACTGCCCATCCAACACGCGCTTCCGCGAGATGATCAACGGTTGGACCAAGGTGTGCAGGCATGTGAGCGTGTATGACTACTACGGGCACTATTACTTCATGACCCCCTGGCCGATCGTGCACAGCATCCGCAAGGACCTGCCCTACCTGCGTCGCATAGGAGTGAACGGCTTCATGAGCGAGACCCAGCAGCACTGGGGTAACCAAGGCATCAACTTCTATCTGGCGGTCAAGCTGGTGTGGGAGACCGACCGCGACGTCGATGCCCTGCTCGATGAGTTTTACCGCGACTTCTATGGCCCCGCCGAGAAGCCCATGCGGCAGTACTGGGAGAGCCTGGAGACGGCCATGGCCCGCCAGGCCTGCGGCGGAGCCTGGATCCAGATGTTCACGCCCGAACTGATGGAACAAGCCGGCCGTCTGCTGGACGAGGCCGAGCGCCTGGTCGGCAGTGATCACACCGTCCGCCGGCGCCTGGTGCTGCACCGCATCGGGTACCGCTTCACCGAAGCCTATGCGCGCATGCTCCGGCACGGCAAAGCCGGTGAACTGCGCGAAGCCGTGGCCGCCGGCGTAGAGGCCGTCCGCATCGCCGAGTCCAGCGTCGGCACCGAGCCCCAGGCATTCTGGGTCCGCCTCACCTCGGATCAGACCGGAATCCAGATGTTCGCGCATTTGAAGAAACTCAAGGCCGCCACCCCGGAGCAGGAGAAGCCGCCGGGCGAAGTCACCGTCAACCCCAGGGACGGTGCCGAGATGTCATATATCCCGGCAGGCGACTTCCTGATGGGCAGCAAAGAGGGTGAGGGCTCCGCCAATGAAACGCCACAGCACCGCGTCTATCTCGATGCATTCTGGATCTACAAAACGCCCGTCACGGTGGCCCAGTACCGCCGGTTCTGCGAGGCCACCGGCCGGACATTACCCCCGCCGCAGCATGCATCCAAGGACGATCACCCCATCGTGAACGTCTCCTGGGAGGATGCCAGCGCCTATGCCCGCTGGGCGGGAGCCGCCCTGCCCACCGAGGCGCAGTGGGAGAAGGCCGCCCGCGGCACCGACGGCCGCGTGTTTCCCTGGGGGAATTCTGTGGAGAGCGTGAAGCGCCGCCAGGCCACGCTCAATGACGAGGAACAGACCAAGCCGGTCACCCAGCATCCGGAGGTCGCGTCCCCCTACGGCGTGTGGGACATGACCGGAAATGTCTGGCAATGGTGCGCGGATTACTACGATCCGGAGTACTACCGCGTATCGCCGGAACGCAACCCCACCGGCCCGTCCACGGGCACCTCGCGGGTGTTGCGTGGGGGCAGATGGTTTATTAATCATCCCAACTTCTTCCCCGCATCCTACCGCCATTTCTATCCGCCCGACCATTGGATTGGCTTTTGCGGCTTCCGTTGCGTGATGAACACAGCGCAGGAGTCGGCAAAAACCGAGCCCCAGGCGATCTTCTCCGGAGAGCCGTAAGCAGGACGGGTGCTGCCGCTCCCCGGGTGCCACTACTGTGTCAGCAGTGCAGAGGTGCCGTTTCCCGCCCCGCAGGGCGGCAGGTCCGATCCGCCCGAGCCGTCGGATCCGTCCGATCCGCCCGATCGGCCCGATCACGGGTTCCCGTCCGCAGAAGCGACAGTCGATAGCCAAGCTGGCACACCCCCTATCTTGTGTGCGAGGCAGGGGTGTGCCATTTGGCAAGAAGCTGAAGGGCGACAGAAGCTCGCGCCCCTTCGTCAGGGCTCTCGCCGCTTCAATCGCCACTCTCCCCAGGGCTTACACACTGGACTATGAAGCAGCGCTCCTTCGGGGGTGGAGGACACACCGCCGCCGATTTGCGGATTTCAGCAACCACGCCCACGCGAAGCCTGCCGGGATACGCGCAAAAAGGAAGGCCATCCGGGTGAGGAATGGTGGGGAGTCGCGGAGCACACCCGGACGGCCTCGAAGATCGTTCGCCGCATGTCACCGGCGGCCAGTAGCAGCCATGTCGTCAGTGCCTCACCCCCACGCTTTCGGCCGACCGCGGCGCGAGGTTCAGCAGTCCGTATTGCGAATCGGCAAAGATCTTGCCGCTGATCCATCTCTTGCCGACCCGCAAGCACAGGGAGTTGGCATTGAAACTGGGCCGGCTGCTGCCGCTCCTTTGAGGAGGCAGGTTCACCCGCCCGACGGACCCGTCCACATAAGCCATGTTGCCGTAGCCGCCGGATCGATTCTTCAGATGCCGGTCGGTCACCGCATCGGTATTCGACCAGCCCCCCTCGTCCGTTCCCTCGAAGCCCAGGCTGTGCTCGATGTCCTCTTCGATGATCAGCGGCGCGCCCAGCCGGTGCATCGAACCGGTATGATCGTTATCGCTGAAGTCGGTGTACTCGTTCTGCTTGGCCGATAGACGATAGTGGCTGTAGTGGATCATCTCCGGTTTGGCCCCCGTCAACAGCAGGTTGGCGCTGTAGCTGCGATGCCAACCGTCCGTCGATCCCGGCCGTTCATCAATCGGGCAGGCGTAAGCCTCTACTTGGCGGCCCATGTGCTTGAAGATGACACCGTCGCGGGGCTGCCGCCCCGTCTTGGGGGCAATCGTGTTCGCTCTTCCCAGCCAGTCGGCGCCCGGATCCCAGCAACCCCCGGGCAGTCGATGCTGGTTCTCCACCGAGTACATGATGAAGGCGGTGCCGATCTGCCGGACGTTCGTCTGACACTGCAGCAGCTTGGCCAATCCCCGGGCCCGGGCCAGTGACGGCAGCAGAATGGCCACCAGCAAGGCAATAATGGCCACCACCACCAGCACCTCAATGAGCGTAAAGCCAGGGCCAAGACGTGAACACCCACCGATGCCAAACGGCCGCGTGTCTCTCGATCCCATATGCGTGCCTCTTGTTTCGATGTCAATTCGGGGTGCGTCGTCAGATTCTGCCAATGCTCAGGCTACCGCGCCGCCTGGGCCGATGCAAGCGGATTTCGACCTTCTTTCCTAAAAGTGACGCGAGTCACTCGCAGGCTTGCCAACCACCCATGCGGCCGTCGAAAGCTGCACCAGGCCCACTAAGCGTGCGAGTTTCTCCCCGTTCGTGGGATTTGCACCCCACGTGCCTTTGATGAGTGATGTCGTAGAACGGCCACGGATCCCTGAGTTGATCCTCAGCGCTGTAGCTCCCGTTCCAAAGCCCTGGGCAGGAAGGCCCAGGAACAGTCATATCAGTGGCAGCCCGAACGGGTGGCTTTCGGCGTGATCCATATTGCCGCCGGTGAAGCCGCCATCGTCGTAGCGGTCCGGCACCAGCACCCACCCCTCGGCCTTCTGGCTAACCACGTAGGCCTCGCCGGCCTCGCGTTGGGCTCCAGCGAGTTGAACTCCTGCTCCAGCCCCTCCTCGGTCGACTTGCGGGTGTAGACCGCACAACGAACGCCCCTCTTCTGTTCTGGCGTCTTGGTCCTACTCATGGTTGCCTTGCTCCTTGAGGCCGAAGAACAGTCGGCCGTTCC
>BTUC01000050.1:0-24151 GCA_045863575.1 Phycisphaerae bacterium | reverse complement strand
AGCTCCCCCGCCGCCAGTGCTTGCGCCACTTCTCACCTTCCCACTTTCGCACCTTCGCACGATTCTGACCTGCCTACCGGCGTTCATCGCCGCGTTTTGGCCTTCGCCGGGCGTTGTTGCTTGGACGCCGCTTCCTCCTCCAGCCACGGCGGGACCCATGGAACCGCTTTCGGCGAGCGCACCGGCAGTCGACTGATGATAATGAGATAGATCGCGCCGACGGTGAAGATGAGCAGGCTCACAAACTGCGATATAGTCAAGCCGGCCGTGTCATGCGGATTATCCACCCGGATCGTCTCCTCGATGATGCGCATGAAGGGATAAGCGAACAGGAAAATGGCGAATACGGTCCCGTGCCGCTTGCGCCGGTAGAACCACGCATTCATCACCAGTGCGAGCAGACCGGCGTTGATTGCCGCGTAAAGCTGCGCCGGGTGCAGATGCAGCGAGCGAAACTGGTAAGCCTGACTGGCCAGAACCGGGCTCCCCCCCTTCCTGTCCGAGGGGTCAATCGGAGAGGCCAGCGTGCCCCTGGGCGATACCCAGATCAACTCCGCCGGCAAGGCCACCTGCCGCTCGGACCACTCGCGCGTGAAGGCGGGGCTCATGTACGGGAACTGCACGGCCCAGGGCATTTCAACCGGACAGGGTCCACCCCAGCAGCACCCGTTCAGGAAGCACCCGATCCGCGTCACCGCCAGCCCGAACGCCAACGACGGCGCCGTGATGTCGAGGTACAGCCGCAGCGAGACACCCACGTACCACAGGTAAACCAGGACGCCGACCAGGGCCCCGATGAATCCTCCGTAGAACTCCAGTCCCCCCTGGGTAATGTTGACGATGGCCCACAAACTACGCCCCGCGAAGTGGTCGTCCCAATAGTGAATCACGTAGAACAGCCGGGCGCCGACCACGCTGGCCAGCAGCGCGATGAACCCCAGGTTCACGACCAGGTCAGGATTGGCCTTCACGTGCAAGGCCCGCCGCGTCGCCCACCAGGTGCCGCCCAGAAACCCGATCATCAGCATCAGGCCATATCCGCGGATGGGCATGTTCAAAAACGGAATCTCAAACAGAGTCGGCCACATAAAGTCTCGCCATTGGCTGTGAGGTCAGGACGTTCGGGCCGCACCCCGCCGGAGCCAAGCCCAATCACTCAACACGAAAATCAAGGAACCAGAGTGGGAAGGCGCGACGGTAAGAAAGCGTGCAAGGAAAGACACGGCAGTAGTTGGGGCACGACGACTTCTCCCATCAAAGACGATGTCACCCTTCTCGCCTTCTCACCCGCTTTTCTCACCTTTCTTACCTTCTCACCTGCTCACTTCGCCCACCCGGACGCTCTTCTGCCTGCCGGAGCCTCAACTCCAGCCGGAGCTTCGTCGACTTCCACCACCACGTTATCGATGAGCCGCGTTGAACCGATCCGGACGGCTACAGCGATGAGACAACGCCCGAGGATCTGTTCCCGGGGACGCAGGTCCTCGGCGTCCACCACTTCGATGTAATCGATCGAGCAGGGTCCGGCGGCCTGGATCTGACGGTACATCTCGGTCACCAGCGGTTTCGCGGCCCGCTGGCCATTGGCGACCTGCGCCTCGGCCCAGCGCAGCGCGGCCGAAAGGCTGACCGCCCGGCGGCGCTCATCGGGTGACAAGTAAGCGTTCCGGCTCGACAAAGCCAACCCATCGGCCTCTCGGACTGTCGGGCATACCACGATCTCGACCGGCAGAAACAGGTCGCGGCTCATGCGACGGATAACCGCCACCTGTTGAGCATCCTTCTGCCCGAAATAAGCGACGTCCGGCTGGACAATATTGAAGAGCTTGGTCACGACCGTGGCCACACCCGTAAAATGCCCCGGCCGATGGGCGCCGCAGAGCCCCTCGGCGAGTTCCGAGACGGCCACGGTGGTCACCGAACCCAGAGGGTACATGTCGGCAGCGGAAGGGCAGAAAACAACATCCGCACCTTCGGCCCGGCAGGCGGCCAGATCGGCGTCCAGGCTCCGGGGATAGCGATCGAAGTCCTCGCCGGGTGCGAACTGTGTGGGATTAACAAAAATGGACACTACAACCACATCGCAGCCGGATCTGGCCGCCCGGATCAGGGAGCGATGGCCCTCGTGGAGGGCCCCCATGGTCGGGACCAGGCCGATCCGGCGAGTGGCGAGACGATGCTCCCGCAGATGTTGCCGAATGGCCGATATGGTCTGTAAGTCCAACATTAACAGTAACCTGCGGCTGTGAACGGCATCATTGTAGCCCAGGCCGCCAACGCCCGCCAGTCAAGCGTGGCAGATTGACAGCGACGGAGGGGTCCTCTAATCTGCGGTGGCCGCGTGCCCTCCATGTTTGCCCTAACCGATTGAACGCCAAGGTGTCTATCTCTATGAGCAGACCTGAGCGGCCGCTTTTCACGGAGGACACCGGCCGGCGGGATGCCGCCTGGGTCGAGGCCGCCATTGCCGGCGACACCTCGGCGTTCGGGAGGCTCGTGGAAGCGTACCAGCGACCGGCTGTCTCCAAGGCGTACCGGCTGCTGGGCAACAGCGAGGATGCGGCGGAGGTCGTCCAGGAGGCTTTTCTGCGGGCTTACCGGGCGCTCAAGCGGCTCAAGGACCCGCATCGTTTTGGTCCCTGGATGATGCGGATCGTGAGCAACCTCTCGCTCAACGCCCGAAGGTCGCGCCGGGCCGGGGTCGTGCCCCTGGAGGAAGAGCGGGGTACGGCCGGCGTGACTACCGGCGAGGGGGAGCCCGTGGTAGCCGCCTTCGGCCCGGACAGCCAGGCCCAGGGACGGGAGATGCAGGAAGCACTCGACGCCGCGCTGGCCACATTGCCGGAGAAGCAGCGGTTGTCGCTGGTGCTTTTCACCATTGAGGGATGGGCGCAAAAAGACATCGCCGAATTCCTCGAGTGCAGCATCGAGAACGTGAAATGGAACGTGTTTCAGGCCCGCCGGCGCCTGCGCGATATGCTGGGCGACATGCTGGAAGGACAGTAAGGAAAGGTTGTGTTGATGGACCGGCATGTGAATGAACAGGACGAATTCCTTCTCAGCCGACTGCTGGACGGTGATTTGCCGGCCGAGGAAGCCTCCGCGCTGCGGAAGCGGATGGATGATGAGGCGGCGCTACGCGCTGCCTTCGATGGCCTGGGCCGTCTGGACGCCATGCTTCAGGCGCGGCGCGCCGACGCACCGCGTATCGATTTCTCCCGTTTTCATCAGCAGGTGATGGCGGCGGTCGAGACGCGCGGCTCAGAGCCGGCGATCATCAAGCTTTCGAAGTGGCTACGCTACGCGGCTCCGCTGGCCGCGGCCGCGGCCATCGCGCTGCTGGTTCTGGCGTATTGGCGCGATCATCACCCCGCCCGCGTCGACCCGCCGGTAGTCCCCGCCATCGTGGAGAACACAAGGCCGGAACCGCGACATCAGCCCGATGTCATGCAGCCGGAAGAGCCCGCCGCGCGTCCTGCGATGGTGGTGCGTTACGGCCGTCCGCGCTCCCTCGGCCAGCGGAGCAATATCCAGGTGAGCTACAGCCGTTCCGATAAGCTGTTCGACGAATACCGGGCTATGGACCATCGCAACCGCGTCCGCGGGGAGTGGATGGCGCATGCCCCCAGTGCCCAGCCTCGATCCGCGGGGATTCCTCTGTTCGAGGAGGCTCCGCCGATCTGAAGCCCGCTGGAATCGTAGTCCACCGTCGCCGGGACAGGAGTTCACGTATGACACGCCGCGCCATGGTCCGTACCCTCCCAGCCGCCATCATCGCACTTTTTGCGGTGCTGGCGAGCACAATCCTCGCCCAGGTCGTCCCGGCCGTGCAGAAAAAAGATAACCCCGCCCAGCCCTTGCAGGTTCCTGCCGCCCAGGCATCGCCGGCTACCGGCGGCATGAGCCCTGATCTGGCCGACGCGCTGGCCCAAGCCCTGCCGGCCAACACCGAGGCGGCCGAACACGAGTACGAGGTCGAGAACCTGATCGCCGAGGCGCTCGATGACAGGATCGATCTCAATGTCGAGCAGATGCCCATCCGTGACGCCTTTGCGAAACTGGCGGAGAGCACGGGCATCCCGATTGAGGTGCAGCCCGGCACCGTCGGCCTGCTGCCTTACGGCTCGCGGACCACCGTTTCCGCGACCATCAAGGATCGCACCCTGCGAGAGACGCTGATCGAACTGCTTCGCCCGATCGCCCTGAAATTCGACGTGGCGGAAGGGCGCGTAGTCATCCGGCCGACCCTGCCGCTGCGCCGTGTGAACGAACGAACCACCTGGAAGGAGCTCGGGCTGCTGGAGACTTTGTACAAGGAGCCATGGAGCTCGCGGCTGGGCGACACGCTCAAGTTCCAGTTCCGCGATGTTTTTGGCGCCTCGCACGACGCTCTGCGCGATACGCTGTTGGGCCTGGCTTCTCAGGTCGGCTCCGGAACGGCCGCGGAAGCTCTCGAGCAGGCCACCGACCGGTACGGCTGGACGTGGTTTCCTTCAGGCGAGCACATTATCGTTTTGCCCAAGGCCCGCCAGATCGAGCGGCTCCTGGATAAACGCGTCTCAGTGGACTACGTACGAAAGCCCCTTCACGCGGTGCTCCTCGAGCTGGCCCAGCGGGCCGCAGTGCCCCTGCGCGTCGACCCGGGCGCACTGGCCACCGTCTCTCCTCAGAACGCCGAACAGTTCACCCTCAAGACGCAGAACACCACGGTCCGAGAAGTGCTCGAGCTCATCGCCGGCCTCACGGGGCTGGCCTATTTCATCGAGCCGGAAGGCGTCCGGATCAGTGGCAACGTGCTGTCGTCCGGGACCACCCGCCCCGCAGATGCCGATTCGATCGCCATCAACACCGTGGAGCGCATGCGTTCAAGCTCGATCCTGGGGATAGTCAGCATCCCGATCGAAAGCGGTCCGCCCATCCAGATCTATATTCGCGAAAATGACGTTACGCCCGACCTGAAGGAATTGATCAGCACGTTCAAGGCCCGGGAAGTCGCCCGGATGCGCAAGGCCCTGGAGTCCATCACCACGGCCAGGCCATAACGAACGCTGGTTGTTTTTGGTTCTCCCGTTTCGTAACCGCAGCCAACTTTGCGTTCATCAATTCGAACGGCCGGCGCGAAGGCCAGCCGCTAGACAGCCCGGAATACCTCAACTGAAACGGGCGCTGGATTCCTCCCACCCGCGTCGCTCCGTGCGCCAGGAGGCGTCGTATTTCGCGCTGCTCCCGTCGCCCCCCCGGCTTTACGCTGGTATTCACTCCCTGCGAGCGGATATACTGGATGCACCGTCGCGGCGAATCTGCACCGCTTGGCAACTTGGAGGGGCGACAGGTGACGAGAGTATTCGGACTATTCCTCGCTTGGACCGCTGTTGCGGGGACACTGCTGTGCCCGCAACCGACATCTGCCCAGCCCATCGCCCCGGTACCCGCCGGCGGCTTCTGGATGGGGCAGAACGGCCAGGACTACAGTTCCTATCTCGATGAGACACCCGCTCACTGGATCGAGGTGGCCGGCTTCAACATCGGCAGGTACGAGGTAACCAACGCCGAGTATGCCGCTTTCCTCAACGCCACCGGCGCAATCACGGATGCCGAAGGCCATCCTTACGTCGACGCCGACTAACCGCAGATCAGGATTCATTACGACGGAGCAGTCTGGACCGCAGACGCCGGCTGGGAAACCCATCCCATGCGCGAGGTCTCCTGGTATGGCGCCAATGCTTACTGCCGCTGGGCCGGCGGCCGGTTGCCCACCGAGGCGGAGTGGGAAAAGGCCGCCCGCTGGGATCCGGTCGCCGGCTACAGCCGGCTCTATCCCTGGGGCGATCTCTTCTTCTGCAACCTGAACAGTTCCTGGTGGTGCAACGCGCCGTATGACACGGGAATCATGACGCTACCGGTCGGCACGTTCCCGCTTGGAGTCAGCGCCTCCGGCGCGCTGGACATGGCCGGCAACGTCTGGGAGTGGACCACGGGCGGTTACCTCTCCTACCCCGGCGCCGCCATGCCCTTTGCCGATTACACCCGGGAGGTGCAACGCGGCGGAAGCTGGACGAACAGTGACTACAACCTGCGCTGCGCCGGCCGGAGCCCGCTGCCGCGCTACATTAGCGACGCGAATCTGGGCTTCCGCGTCTGCTTCAGTGCGGTTGAGCCCGCCCCCCCTCCCATCGTCGCGCCGCCGCGAAGCCACTACGCCACGTGGACAGAAGATTTCGACGAAGCGACCGAGATGGATGAAATCTACCGTTGGTGGGGCAACGGCGCATCCTTCTGGATCGATCCTGCCGAAAGCCAGTGCATCGCTCGCCTGCATCACTCCCGGTCCGTTGCCGGAGAGTACATGGCCATGATTCGCCGCGACACCGGCGACCTGTTCGCCCCCGGTGATTACGTGGATATCAGTGTGCGGCTCAAGTACGAGCGGGGTGACCGGGATTACGCCCGCACGTCCGTGGGGGTGACCTGGGGTGACGACGCGGGCATTTCTCCGGGCGGTCGAGGCGCCGACGAGAATTTCGGTTATCCCTGGCTACTGATCGCCAACAACTCTGATTCACCAGAAATCTGGCACGAAGTGACCTGCACCAGAATTCCTTGGGGACAGGGCAAGCTGTGCATTGGCTTTGGCCTGTGGGGCAATCTGAGCGACAAGGCCACGCCGCCGATTATCGGGCAGCAACGCATGTGGGTGGATTGGGTCCGGGTGACGCACTCGCCTTGCACCTCCGGCGGGGGGGACTTCGACGGCGACTGCGATGTCGATCTGGATGATTTCGGCCACTTTCAAGCCTGTCTTACCCCCAGCTATGTATTGAGCACTGAACCCGGTTGTGAGGACGCGGACCTCACCGGTACGGGCCGGGTCGACCAGGAAGACTTCGGCCTCTTCCAGGCCTGCCTCACGGGCGCGTTCCGGCCGATGATTCCCGAGTGCGCAGAGCGCTGAGGTTATCGGCTGCCCCCCCGGGTCTGGCGTTTGCCGGGCAGGGACGGCTTCATGGCCTTGATGCGGCCGGGTAGTGAAGGCATAATAGAGCAATCAAGTCAGCGGAGTATACCGGCGCTCCGGGGGGGACGAAGCCCCCTGACACGATGCCAACGCCGGCCGATAAACAACACTGTGCACGGCCAATGCGGTCGTGGCTGCGCTCACGCGTTCGCGGCTGCACCTGCGCAGGGGTCGTGCGATCACTTCGAGGCCATGGAACATGTCCGTAGGCCTCTGCTTGGATCTGAAGGAGGAGCGAGGATGACGCAGAGAAATGCATTCCTGTCCGGTGCGGCAATTGTTGCGCTTGGACTCCCGGCCGCCACCGCGCGAGCCGAGACCCGATTCTCAGAATTTGGAGGCGGCCAGCAAATCTGGCTCAAGGCCGCTGATTTCGTGGCCGGCAGCAACAACTACATCCCCGCGGGTGACTACGCGCTCGATCCGGATGCGACCGATCCACTTAGCGGCGCGGCGTATTATTTCAAGGGCGACGGGGACACGGATGTCACCTTCCCCTGGACCGGCGGCGGGGTAGGTGATGACCAACGCGACTGGTGGGCCGAATACCAGATTCTTCCCGCCGATCTGCCTCCGACCTTCACCCTCAGCGGCACGTGGTACTTCTGGGCGCGCCTTCAGCATCCGGATGCGCCCAGTTCCACCGAATGGAACGTAGACTCCGACTGGCTGGCGGTGAATGGTGATCCGGGCGATCTCGACACCAGCGGCCCCACCGACGCTCAGTGGTTTGCCGCGATACAGGCGGCCGTCCGGGCTGACGACCGCATTGCCAACGATGTCCACGCGGGCGGCGGCGTCCGCCCCGACTGGGTGTGGATCGGTTACCAGGGCACAGACCGCCGGCCGAAGATGTTCAAGCTGATCGACGGGAAGATCGCCTGGCGCATCTACGAAGCCGAGGCCGGCCACTGGAACGCGCGCATCGACGTCATCTGCTGGGCGAATCAGCAAAGCTTCCTTCCCACCGATGCCGATTACCTGGCGTCGAGCCTGCTGGGCGAGTGCCCCCTCCAGCACCTGACCACCGGAGTCAGCCCCACCTCGCACCTCAACGACAGCCCGGTCAGCTTGACCGTGAGCGGTTCGGATCTAAATCTGGTGACGGAGGTCAGACTGGTCCACAACGGGAGCGGCCCCACGCTGGTAGGTACGAATCTGTCCCTCAACCCGGCCAACACCGAGCTGACCGCGGATTTCGATCTCACCGGGGTCCAGTATGGCGGATATCATCTGATCACGGTTCAGGGTGATCCCTGCCTGAACAAGACGCTGCTCAATGCTTTCGAGGTGGTCTGTTCCACGGCCACTGTGTTCGCGAGCGCCACGCCGGATTTGATCGCGAATCCGAGCGGGACGGTCGAGCTGACCATTACCGGAACCAACGTGACGTTGCTGACCGGTGTTTCGTTAGAGTACGCCAATGATGAGCCGGTGATCGAGGGCACTGCTTTGACGCCCGACGGCGACAACCTGAAGGCGACATTCGATCTGGGCTGTGCCCCCGCCGGGCCCTACCACGTCGTGGGCACGCGCAACGATCCCAACTGCCCGGATCCTGCGCCTCTGATCAACGCGGTGTGGATCACCAAGCCGCCGCCGGGCGACAAGGCCTGTGTCTGGCAGCCGTGGGCCGCCTCCTGGAGCAAGCTCAACACGGGCGAGGATCTCGATCCGGACAACGGCGTGTACAACCCCACCAATTGGGATTACAGCTTCAGCCAGGAAACTGTCCTGAATACCGCACAGGATACGCCCCCGAACGGCGGCACGGCGGCACTGCACTTCTTCTTCGATGACCAGCCGCCCGATGCCTTCACGAGCAATTCCCACGGCAGCGGCGGCGTCTATCAGGAAATCCCGGTGACGCCCGGCGTTCCGCTGGAGTACTCCTTCTGGTGGAAATCCAACGGCACCGATGGAGCGAAGTGGTTTGAACTGCTGTTGCTGGACGGCACCTTTAATCTCTTCTACGCGGATGGCTTCCAGGAGAGCCAGCGGCAGATGAACAACCCCTCCATGGTGCGGAAGACCGAGGTCGCCGGCGCCGGCGGGTTCGACTGGACCGAAGTGACCCATCAGACCCCGGCCGATCCCGGGCCGTTCGGCAATCGTCCGACAACCATCACTCCGACGCGGGATGTGGTCACCGTCGTGCTCAAGGCCGGTCGCCTGCCGTCCGGCGGCATGGAGGTGTTCTTCGACAACGTGGTCGTGACCCAGGGTGGCGGGCCGAACCTGGTTTCCAACGGTGGGTTCGAGAACGCCAACCAGAAGGAAATCTGCGACAACGAATGGATGTTCCAGGACGAGTGCGAGTCTGAATTCTGGCGCCGCTCCGCCCTGACGCCGCTGCCCTGCCCGGATCCGTTCGCGGACTTCGACGAGGACGGTGACGTCGACCAGGAAGACTTCGGCGCCTTCCAGGCGTGCATAACCGGCAGCTTCTTCGGACCGGTGCTCCCCGGGTGCGAGTGCTTCGATCGGCCGGAGCCGGATGCACCGGATGCCAATATCGACCAGGTCGATTATCAGGCATTCCAGTACTGCGCTCTGAACAGCGGCCCCAACATCCCGGCGGATCCGACGTGCGACGACGGGCCACCTCCGCAGCAGTGACCCTGAACGGGCCGGCCGTTCGAAAGGCGGCCGCAAGAGCATAACCCTGTCAGCGGGCGGGCCCAGTCGCGGCCGTGGCTATAGCGATTCGTGCCCGCCCGCTCCTTGCGCTGGCTGCACCTCTTCACCCGCCGGCCGCACCTGCTATGCTCAGCACGCAGGGATATCATGGTGTTTTTCAGACGAGGGTGTGCACATGGCCAACACTGCCGGGAAGAAGAACGAATACCCAAAGCCGGGGAGCCCGGCACCTGACTTTACCGCTCCCGCCTCCGGGGGCCAGACGGTCCGGCTCACCGATCTAAAAGGCCGCATCGTTGTGCTCTACTTCTACCCCAAGGACAACACCTCGGGCTGCACAAAGGAGGCCTGCGGATTTCGGGATAGTTACAGCAAGCTCCGCCAGGCCGGCGTGGAGGTGATTGGAGTCTCACCCGACTCGGTGAAGTCGCACGACAACTTCGCCGGCAAATACGACCTGCCGTTCACCCTGGTGGCCGACGAGGACAAGTCCATCTGCCAGGCCTATGGCGTCTGGCAGGAGAAATCGATGTACGGCCGGAAGTACTTCGGCGTGGCCCGCACGACTTTCGTCATCGACCCGGCGGGCAAGATCGCCCACGTATTCGAGAAGGTCAAGACCGGCGGGCACGAGGAGGAAGTGCTCGCGTGGATCAAGGAGAACCTCAAGTAGCTGCTATCTCGCGCTGCTGCTGGTGGATTAGCCAGGCATTCTTGAACGCCCCCTTCACCAGGCGCGGAATGGAGAAGCCGATGGGCAGGAGTCTGGGCAGAACGAAGTCACTCACGCGGGCCTCGTTCAGCGGAACGCCATGCACGTCGATCCGCTCGAGATAGGGGGTGCCGACGTCCAGCTCGCGGGCGGCCGCCAGCGTGCGAAGCTGTCCGGGTTTGATCCCGACCAGGTCCGCACAAACGCGTTCCAGCGCCGGCCCATCGGTGGAGGCCAGCAGCAAGCCCAGCGGCCGCGGCGTCCCGCGGACCGGGCCGTTGCCCTCCATGGCCACAATCGCGTCCACGATGGTCACAACCGGGCAAAGCATCTCGAACGTTTCCACCAGCATGCGCCCGAAATAGTTCTCATAGCCACCGGCCTTGACGTGCCACAAGGCTTTCCGCCGCCCGCTGACACAGCCGAACATATTCTTGATGGCCGCGGTCAGCAGAAGCTGGCGGTGCGACTTGAACTTCGGCAGGTTGACGATCGCATCCGCCTCCAGGGCCGCCGCATCAACAGTCAGTTTGCGGAACACCTGGCCACGCGCGTTCTCCGCCCGCACCGCGTTCTTGAACTCCACGACCGGCACACCCAGCCCGGCCAGTTCGTCCAGCACGCCCAGCTGCCTCAGGTTCCCGGTGAGTGAGCCCCAGGCCGGTGAATCCCCCACGAAGGGCCGGGCCCCGGCATCCAGCAACTGCCGACAGACCGCCACGATCACCGCCGGGTGCGTCTGCGCCGGCTGCTCGGCGGGGATGTTGCTGATGCAGTTGGGCTTGACCAGCACGCGGTCACCCCGCCGCACCAACTGCTCCCAGCCGCCCAGCGGCGACAGCAGCCGATCAACAGCCGCGGCAACCTCCGCCGACTCGTACGAACCTGCACGCTCAATGGAAACCCGCGCACGCGAAGACATCACTACCACACCTCCGGCCTTGAACAGAGGAGGATTATAACCGGTTTGGGACAGGAAGGAAGGACATTAAATCGTGATCGGGAATTCGTTGCGCCGGATTCTATCGATCAGCTCTCGGGCCTGCCCGCGCTGCTCCGCATAGCGGTCCACCAGAGCCCTGCTCCTTGAACCACTTGCGAATCCGCGCGAAATCTCTCCGCCCGACGACGTAATCGGTATCCTTCGTGAACCGCTGCTCCATGTAAGCGGTGAGCGCTTTGGCCCCCACGAGCAGGTGCCGACGCGCTTCGATCATGGTCACGAGCTGCCGATGCTCATTCATCTGTTGCTTCTCTGCAGTAGCGACAAGGAGGCTATCCACAACGGCGTGAATGCGGTCGTAGGTTGACGGGCTGGCCATACAACTATTATATCGGCCAGCCAGGTGCATCGACACGCCTGCTGGAAACAAGGCGCATCCGCATCCGCCGGAGCCCGGGGGCACCCGGGCGGTCTTACCTGAATGTGTACCCGAACCGCCCGTTGGGCGCGGCATCGCCGTTGACCGTAAACTCCATCACGTCCCCCTCCCGCTGCACGTTGTCGGCCCATTTGAAGTTGAACCGCGGCGCTTCGGCCCCGCCCTTGAGCCCCAGTTCTCTGCGCGGGATGCCCAGCTCCAGTTCGTTGCCCCGCGCGTGGAAATCGATGCGGGATCCGGGTCGCCAGTTCCAGCCCTCGGAGGTGGATTCCAGCAGCGTCATGCGGTTCCCCCGCAGCTTGCGATTCACGATGAAGTCATAGCCTTCCCAGCCGGTCTTCGGGTCGGCGTCCACGTCGAGGTACAGGTGCATCCAGTTGGAGCCCCCCGGTCGTGTGATCGGCTTGGCCGTGCGGGCGTAGAAGTAGATCATCTCCCGGTCGTAAGCCGCCTTGAGCAGCACGAAATCGTTCCGAGCCGTCGTGTTCGTATAGCGCCCCACACCGTCGTAACCGGGATGGTTGCGGGACAGGGTGTCCCCCGCATCGTCGAGGTACTCCGGCTGCACTTCGGACCAGTCGCGGAAGTCTCCATCCACCCGGATGGCGGACGGCCCTTCGGATTGAGGCGCCGTGCGAACGCCCTTGAAGCGCCGGATGTAGCCGGCCATCTGGTAGTAGTAATTGTCGCCATGGCCATCACGCATCGGCTCTGCGTCCCGGCTGTATTCCTGCGTGAACTGATCGACGAACATGACCGGCTCGCGCACGCCGTTGAACTCCGGCAGGCGCATGGCGATCCACTCGTTCCAGCCGGTGATGAAGATGAACTCCGGATCGAGCTTGAGCGCGTGCTCCCACTGTTCGGCGAAATTGAACCCGTGCTGCACCGCCTCCGGCCGCCCGTCCTTCTTGCCCTCATGCCAGCTTCGCCCATAGGTGTCCTTCTCGCTGAAGGCACACAGCCGCTTACCGCTGGCGTTCTGGCCCACGCCGACCGTAACCTGCTCGGTATGGCTTTGCCGGTCCAGGAAGGTGTGTTGCGGGTAAATCTCCAGCCAGCCCCACTGGTCAGGACCCGTAGGACCCTCGAAGTAACTGGGCTGCGGCTTGCGGAAGGTGAAGAAGTCACGTGTCTCCGGCGGCGCCTTGGCCGAATCCGCCAGGATCAAGGGCTTGCCCCGCCACCGGAACCACAGATCCGCATACCGCCTCGGGGCGTAGAGGTCGGCATAGAGTTCCCCCACCACCTTGTTCGGGTCCCAGAACGGGCAGAGGAAGGCGATCTGTGGCGTGCTGCGTCCCATGCGGCGCAGCTCCGTGAACACTTCGCACAGCCGCATGTAGACCTTCTGGTACGTGACCTGGTTGGTCACGTCAAAAATGATCGCGTCGATGTTCACATCCGACAGCATCTGCGCGTGCTTCGCGAGCACCCAGGCATCATCGCTGAGATAGTAGCCGAAGAGCGGCTCGCCCCAATGGTGGTAATGGTTCTGCGGCCCCCACAAGGGGCTGTCCGGTTTGAGCATGGCGCCGGGATCCTCGGCGAGGATCCGAGTGATGTCGTAAGGCCCGTCGGTACCATGCTGCCCCATCCAGAGGAAGTAAAAAATACCGACAAACCGGCCCCTGCGGGGCTTGTCCGCCTCTTCGTGGTCCGGCAGCGTGCGCCCCAGCGCATCGGTGGCCGTCCAGGTATCCGCAGCAGTGTCGCGGAAGACCGGAGCGGCTGCAGATCCACGATGAGACATTTGGCCGGGCAGCAGCAGGCATAGCATGAGGGCAGCACGAATCATGGCGGGATCTCCGGGGGCAAACCAGTACGGCAACGATGGAGTGCACCACACCTGGCTCCGCATGATAACGGTCCAACTTTATCCGTGAAATCTCAGCGTGCCTGAATTCCATTCCAATCAACGTACTGATCCAGGCCGGCTGCTCCTCGACGGAGCTGCCGCCTTGCTTTGCGCAGCACGCGAATCCGCCGCGGAATGGGGCACACCTGAAGCCGGCTTTAGACGTTTTAAAAAGCACGTCACACCGCCCCTCTTGTAGACAATTGCACAAATAGATAGAATTGATGTCGCGACCTTCTCTCCGGGTCGCACTCTGGCCCCTCGAACCAGCGGATCTTGCGACAACCCGCGGACTGTTTCCGACGTGAAAGCCGTCGGGGGGGACAAGGGCAGTTGGCGACGGTCAACTCTTCCGCCCGCAGCCTGTCGATGGCGAGAACCCGGGCGAGCATTTTGATGGTGCGTTCACGCGGAAGGAGGCATTCATGCGACGGGTACAATCCGGAAGTCTATTACGGCTGCTTATGATCCTGCTTGCGGGCCTGACAGCCCGATCGGCGCCGGCGGCGCAATTCGACTGGTGGGAAAGCGCCCCGAACGGCTACTGGGATGATCCGAACAGTTGGCTCCCCTACGGCGTGCCCGGCTCGGGCTCCAACCTGTTCATCTACTCGCGCTATGGAGCAGCGCTGTCGCCGCAGTACCGCTCCGCCACTGCTCCGGTGCACCAGAGCCTCAAGCTGGACCGCCCGTCGGGTACGGGCAGCGTCGTCTTCCGGCAAGCACAGGACACGCTCAAATGCAGTTCGGTCACCTTGGGGGTGTACGGCCCGGCTTCCTGGATTCAGAGCGGTGGGCGAGCCGAGTTCGGCCTGCTCCGGCTGGGAGAATGGTCGGGCAGCAGTGGGACCTTCCACCTGCAGGGCAGCGGGCAACTGCTGACCACCGACACGGAGGTCGGCAGCGCGGGGACGGGGGTCTTCAACCTGAGCACAGGAGCATCGCACAGCAATGCCAATCACATCTGGATCACCGACGGATCGTCCTACAACATGAGTGGCGGCACCCTCACGACCGACAGCATGACCCTCGACGCGGACTTCCGGCAGTTGGCCGGTCAGACCACGGTCACCGGCGAACTCAAGGTCCAGCTCGGCCCGGTTCCGCCCGCCGGCAAGGCGTATCTGGAAAACGGCCAACTGACCGTTGGAACCCTGAACCTCCAGTACGGCACGCACGAACAACAAGGCGGAGTGCTGAGCGCCGGTGCCGTCAGCAACGGGGCCGCCTCCCTGTTCAACCTGGTCAACGGCCAATGCTCCGCCGGGAGCTTCACCAACAACGGCTTTGCGGGGCAGACCGGGGGGACCACCACCATACAGACTCATTTGACCAACGCCGCCGGAGCCACGTTTCAGCAGTCAGGCGGCGTATGGACTTGCCAGACGCTGACCAATCACTCCAACCATGCAACCATCATGAACACCGCGGAATGCCGGGCGCGCGACCTGGTGAACAACAATGCCCTACAGCTTCAGGGCGGCATCCTTCGTGGCCCTCAGGCCATGCCCGGGCTGTTCTGGATCTGTAGTCTCGACAACAACGGCAATTTCACCATGAGCGGCGGTGAGTTCATGGGAGAGCTGACCAACGATGGAACGTTCAGCTACAGTGCCGGCTCGTTCGCGTCGAGCCGCCTGATCAACAACGGCACCTTCTCGCGCAATGTGCCGTTCGAGTGTCGGCAGATGATCAACAATGCAAGCCTGACTGTGGATGCCACCCGGCCGATCCTGCTCACCGGCGCCGGCTACCCGAGCGCGCTAGAGAACACGGGAACCCTCACGGTGAGCGATACGGCGATCACGGTGAACGGCGACGCGCCCATCGCCAACACCGGCACACTGCGAGGAAGTGGAACCCTGCAATCAGATGTTCAGAACAGCGGAAAAGTGACCGTGGGCATCTCTGTGTTTGCCGCGACGCTAACGGTGGAAGGTGACTACACCCAGGACGCCGACGGCCGGCTGGAACTGACCGCCTATGAAGGCATCGGCGTCGGCGCGATGACGGATAAGCTCATCGTCGGAGGCATCGCGCATTTGGCGGGCACACTGTCCGTAACCGGCTCCAGCTACGTGCCCAATTCTGGCGACCGGCTGCGCGTGCTGTCTTACACGGGCTATCAAGGAGACTTCGATGTGTGGAGCCTCCCTTCACTGCCGGCCGGGCGCGTCTGGCTGCGTGAGCAGACCGCCACGAGCCTGGCGCTGGTCATGGCTTCGCCGGTCCCACCCGACTTCGACGCGGATGCGGATGTGGATCTGGATGACTTCGGGAGATTTCAAGCGTGTCTCACCGGCCCCGCATTGGGTCCGCCGGCCGCCGGCTGCGCTTCGGCGGATTTCGACGCCGACCATGACGTCGACCAGACCGACTTCGGTCTGTTCCAGAGATGCATCAGCGGCGCCGGCCGCCCGGCGGAGGCCGGGTGCACGGCCCCCTGAGCCGTATCAGTCAACGCCAGACGGCCCTCGCCTCCTGCCCCTCCAACGAGTAGTATACGGGTCATGTACCGTCTGGCCGAGGATGAGCAACGCCGTGTCCGCGAGCTGCTGGCCACGCTGGTGGGCATTCCCAGCCCGGTGGCCTCGCGCGAACAGGCCTGCCGCGACCGTGCCGAGGAGCGCATGGCCGCCTTTGTCACGGAATACGTCACCCGCCTGGGCATGCAGGTGGACCGTCAGGAAGTCTACCCGGGCCGCCCCAACCTCATGGCCCGCTGGCCCGGCCAGGGCGCCAGCGGCAAGCGGCTGATGATTGAAGCCCATATGGACACGGTCCCTGTCGAGGGGATGGCCGTGGACCCCTACGCCGCCGCGATCCAGGACGGGCGTATGTACGGCCGGGGAACCTGCGATACGAAAGGCTCCATGGCGGCCTTTCTGACCGCGCTCAGCATCGCCCGGGAACGCAATGCCCTGCCGGCCGATGAGATCTGGTTTGTCGCCACCATGTGCGAGGAGATGGGCTGCGAGGGAGCGTCGGCCCTGATGACCACTCCATTCCGCACGGACGCGGCCATCGTCGGAGAGCCCACCCGCTGCCGCGTGGTCACCGCGCATAAGGCGCCGCTCTGGCTGCAAATCGAAGCGCACGGCCGGGCGTGCCACGCCTCCATGCCCGAACACGGCGTCAACGCCATCGAGGTGATGACGCGCGCGATTCAATTCGTCCACGGCCCCTGGCGCGAACATATCGCGCGGCGGCGGCACCCGCTCCTGGGCAGCTCGAGCTCGACGGTCACCCTGATCGAGGGCGGCACGAAGATCAACGTTCTCCCGGCCCGTTGCCGGGCCCAGGTGGACGGGCGGTTCATCCCCGGTGAGCAGCCGCACGAGATCCTCGCGACCTTCCGCCGCATGCTCTCCGCACACCTGGGTGCCGGCGAGGCCGTGACCGTCGAAGAACTGACCGCCAGTCCGGCACTGGACACCCCACCGGATGCCCCCCTGGTACGCAGGCTGCGGGAGGTGTGCGGACGGGTGCACGGCGATTCAGATCCTCAAGGCGTTAACTACTTCGCGAACACCGGGCCGTTCAGCCAGGCGGGCATCTTAGCGGTCCTGTTCGGCCCGGGTGATATCGCCCAGGCCCACACGGCCGACGAGTACCTCGCACTCGAGCAACTGTATCAAGCCACCGAAATCCTGCTGACGCTCCTGATGGAAAACGCAGGGAGATCGATTGTCGCAGAGTGACAGACAACAGGTAAAGCATACAAGCGGAAACGGCTTGGCTTTGAAAGCCAGCTCTCCATCGCTCAATCTCTTCGTCTCTCCGTCTTCTTTCGTCGGGTGAAATATGGCCAAAGAATCCTACGCCGTCCTTCTGAAGCACTTCCAGGCCAGCTACCGCCTCATCGTCGCCGAGATCGGAAAGGTCATCATCGGCCAGCGTGAGGTGTTGGATCAGATCCTGGCCGCCATCCTCGCCCGCGGACACTGCCTGCTGGTAGGGGTGCCCGGCCTGGCCAAGACGCTGATGGTTTCGACGCTGGCCGACATCATGACGCTGTCGTTCAAGCGCATCCAGTTCACGCCCGACCTGATGCCTTCGGACATCACCGGCACCAACGTCATCGACGAGACGCCGGAAGGCCGCCGCGAGTTCCGCTTCGTGCGCGGGCCGGTGTTCGCCAACATCATCCTCGCCGACGAGATCAACCGGACGCCTCCCAAGACGCAGGCCGCCCTGCTGCAATCCATGCAGGAGCGCGAGGTCTCCATCGGCCAGGAAACCTACCCTCTGCCCGATCCGTTTTTCGTCATCGCGACGCAGAACCCTATCGAACAGGAAGGCACCTATCCGCTGCCGGAGGCTCAGCTCGATCGGTTCATGCTGAACATCTTCGTGGATTATCCCACACAGCGCGAGGAGGAACTGATCCTCACCCAGACGACCTCGGGCAAGCACCTGGGGCTCGCCAAGATTCTCAACGACCGGCAGATCCTCAACATGCAGAAGCTGATCGCCAACGTGCCGGTGAGCGATTATGTGGTCCAGTACGTTTCGCGACTGGTACGCGCCAGCCGGCCCAAAGATCCCACTGCCCCCGGCTTCATCCGTCAGATGGTGGACTGGGGCGCGGGCCCGCGGGCAGGACAGGCGCTCATCATGGGGGCCAAGGCCCTGGCCGCCATGGACGGCCGTTACACGGTCAGCATTGAAGACATCCGCCAGGTGGCCGTCCCGGTCATGCGCCACCGGGTGGCCTGCAATTTCGCCGCCCAGGCGGAGGGTGTAGACTCTGTAGAGATCGTGCGACGGCTCATCGACGCGGTGCCCGAACCGGAAGTCCCGGTCTACGTCGATGACAAGATGGCCGCCCAGGTGGCGGAAATTGAGATCGAAGTGGAAGAGACATGAGCAACCCCGTCCATTCGTGTGAGATTCAGATTCGCGTGCGGTATGCCGAGTGCGACCCGATGGGCTACCTGCACCACTCCAAGTACTTCGAATACTTCGAGCTGGGGCGGACTGAGCTGCTTCGCGCCAGCGGCTTTCGCTACCGGGACCTCGAGGAGCGCGGCGTATTCTTCGTCGTGGCCAAGCTCCAATGCCGCTTCCGACGGCCGGCCCGCTACGACGACCTGCTCCTGCTGGAAACCCGCATCCAGCGACAGACCTGGGCCCGCATCGACCATGAATACAAGCTGTTTCGAGACGGGTTGCTGCTGTGCGAGGCGCAGACCACCCTGGCCTGCATCGATCGAAACGGCCTGGTGATTCAAATCCCCGAAGAGCTCGCGCCGCCGACGATTCCGGAGCACGAACCACCCCCGTAAGCGCCCGTCCCAATAGGATGCGGCTGCGATTTCCAGTCGGAGTGCGCGGGTGGGAGACCTGTGCCACATGATCCCGCATCTTGCCTCGGCCGGACAGCTCGTACTGTGGGCCACCCTCACCATCGGAAACGACGAGGTAGTCAACGGGCCAAGGTCGAAATCACGGAAGCGAACGGCAACGACGTTCGCCCCCGGGCATAGTGGTGGACCTGTTGTTGGGTGTTGGCCCAGACGTCCAGCTCCTCCGGCTAGCCGGCCGCATGGGAGGGTTCTAGTGGTATTCGTCACCAGAAGGCGGTCGTAAGCATGGACAAACCGCGGCCGGTCTTGAAACCGATCGCGGTCAGGTACTTGTCCTGTAGCAGAATCAGCTACCAGCTTCGTCTTCGCAGCAACGCCAGGCTACCGAGGGCCAGCAGGCTCAGCGACGTTGGCTCGGGAACCAAGTTGATGACCAAGTTGTCCATCGCGTAGCTTCGGAAGTTGGGCGAGGCCTGATCCTTGTCCTTCAGGCGGATCGTCAGCCGGAAGATCACCTCGCCGCTGGTAACGTCAATCTCAGGATCCCAATCGCTGCCAAGCGAAAGCGTCTGACTAAAGCTCCAGTTCGTCCACTGTCCGTCGGGCGAGTCACCGGGGTTCCAGGTATCGCCCTGCAATGCCTGCTTGAAGGCGCCGCCGCCGGCCTGCCAGTGAGTGATCCCCGACCAGGGCCCTGTCGGGTTACCTACGGGCAAGATGGTGCCATAGGCCATATCTGCGGCATCGCCCATGTACATCAAGACTCCCTGGCCAAAGTTCTGAACCCGTTGATCCCACTTCAGTTGAAGATCGAAGCTGACGTTGAACGTGTAAGTCCCGTTCGGGACCGACATGTGGTAGTCCAGCCACATCTCTTCGTTGTCGCCACCGATAAACGTACTACCGTCACCAGAAATGCCCCTTTCGTACCAGAACCCGCCAGCGGTGCGGGTGGCATTGTTGTCCAGGCGCGAATCTCCAGCGGGGAATTCGGTCACGGGTACACCAGGATTGGGCACGCCTTCCACCGACCAGTTCCCCGCGGTGGACCAGCCGGCGTCGAAGTTCTCGGTGAACGTCACCGCCGACACCGGCGCCACGGTCATCAGCAACACTGCCAAGACAGAACTTATTGCTCTCATGGCATTCTCCTCCAGTATCAATCGCCTCTCGCTTTGCCCGAACACACATGGTCCGGGTCATTCAGTTCTTCTCACTCGAAAAGCATTTTATCCCACGGGGCAGCAGCAGACCTGCCAGCAACCACAGGCCTCGCTTTCACCCCTCCCGTTCTGAGCATACAAAACGCAATGCACATGGAGGATCGAGCGTGGCGTCGCAGGTACCGGCGGCTGAGACTGCGGGACCTGAAGCACAGTTCTCAAACGCCGCGCCATCAGCCGAATCAATGTCCGTATCACCGTCGAAATTCATGCATCGACAGGCATCGAAGTCAAACCCTGGACCATTCGTGCCCGTATAGCACCTTCGGTGTTACCGACCACGAATTCGTTTCGCGCAGCGCAGGTCGAAGTCCGTCGCAGTCGTGGTGTCCCGACGCCTTCGCCTTCTCAACTCCCCCTTTCCCAGGTATCAAGAAGGACCAGTGTGAGCCCCTGGTATAGGTACACGATTTTGCCTTCGGAAGCAAGCAGGTCGGAGAATCGCAACCGGTGAAGCGGAGCTGGGCCCGCAACGGCTATCCGCCCACCGAGTACGGCGACAACCCGCCGACGGGCGTTTTGATCGGGATTGAGAGTGCCGCTCGTGCCGCCCCTCAGTGGTGATCCGCGGCGATTCTGGCTCTCGGCGCCTGTTTATCCCCCTCAGACCCGCCTCAAATAGGAGGGGAGAGGCCAATTGAAAACCGAGAGAGCGGCCGCTGGTTGCGGATCCTCACGAGGGGAATGGCATAAGGCGCCACTGCCGAAAAAAGGGCGACCACGATGGACGCCGGCTTTCGCCGAACTGCCAAGGTGGCCGCCTGGGTGAGGACAGCACAAGATTGCTTGACCCCGGCACCGCCGAGGGCTGTTAAACGGTGTCCGGTGGTCAGCAGATCGACGCCACCGTCACCACTTCCCTGGCAATTCCTGCCGTGCCGGCAACGCCTCCCGAAGACTGCCCGCCACGTCCCGCCGTGCCGGCGGTGAGACGTGGGCAAGGCGGTTCACAGAAGACCGGCCCCAGCGCAGAGGCCACTGTCGCACACACCGGTGAAGACCGTACCCTCCCACGCCGAAGCCGGCCGGTGGGTTGAGAGCCTGTCATGACGGGGTGCGATCCTTTTTCCCCTCCGGACACTGCAACACCGGCGGGGACCGCGGAATCGCCTCCACGCCCGCTGCTCGCAGCCAGTGCCCCTTCCAGGTGACCATTCCCCGTGTTGTGGCGGCCGGAAGCGGCACCAAAACGCCGGACGCCGCCGCTTTGCGGGCCGGCCAGGACGGCTTCCGACCGACCCGCAAAGGGTTAGGCGTAATGACCGACCGAGTTTACGGGCACGCCACGGCCGGCGATCCGCTCTTGAGCACATCACATGCCGCGAGCTCATGAAAAGCCGCAAACCGGGCAACTTGTTTATCAGACGAAGCTTGGAGCAGATCCGGGGCGCACGATCACGATGAGGAAGAGGCCGGGACTGGCCGTCGGCAGCCAATGGGCCAGAATTTCAGCCACTCCGCAGGGGCGGTTCGGCCGGCAGATGCTGAGTGGAGATGCCCGCCTTTTCGAGACGATGACGCAAGCCGCCGCGCGTCAAACCCAGCAGGCGAGCCGCTTCTGAGATGTTTCCCTTGGTATATTGAAGAGCCGCCTCCAGCAGGCGTTTCTCGATGGCGGCCAGCGTACAGTCACCACGCTCAAAGTCGAAAACCGAAGTGCCCCCCTCACCAGACTCGAGGCGAACCACACTTCGCTCGAGGCCCAGAGCCGGCGCGTCGAGCACTCGGCTTTCGTTCAGCAGCACGGCCCGCTGGAGCACGTTGGCCAGTTCACGCACGTTGCCGGGCCAGGCGTAACTGCAAATCGCCTCCCGCGCCGCGGCTGTCAGCACCGCGGTCCGCTTGTGAAACTTGCGGCTGAATACGCTCAGAAAGTGCTCGGCCAGTTTGAGCAGATCGGCCCGTTCCCGCAGCGTCGGCAGTTCAATGCAGAAGACTTTCAACCGGTAGTACAGGTCCTCTCTGAATTCGCCGTCGCGCACCTTGCGGGCCAGGTCGCTGTTGGTCGCCGCGATAATGCGTACGTCGGACACGCGCTCCGCCGTTCCACCCAACCGCCGAAAGCGACCGCTCTCCAACGCATTGAGCAGCTTGGATTGCGTGGCCAGCGGCATGTCCCCGATCTCGTCCAGGAACAGCGTGCCCTCGTGCGCCGTCTCCAGGAGGCCGGCTTTGGCCTGCCGGGCGTCCGTGAACGTCCCCCGCTCGTAGCCGAACAGCTCCGCTTCGAACAGCGACTCCGGAATGGCGGTGCAGTTCACCTGCACAAAGGGCCGATCAGCCCGGCTGGAACGACGATGAATGTACCGCGCGATGACCTCCTTGCCGGTTCCCGTCTCGCCCAGAACGAGCGTGACCACCGGACCGGACGACGTCTCCTCCGGAACGGCGGCGATGCGCTCCGCGAGGGCGAGCACTGCGCGCATGTTGGGGCAATCGGCGATGATGTGCAGCGTGCCGGCCTCGCGCCGCTGGGCTTCTTCGTAGGCGCTGAGCCGGTCGCGGATCCGCCGCTCCTCGAGAACCCGCTCGATGACCAGCCGCACCTCTTCCATCGAAACAGGCTTTTGGAGGAAATCAGCCGCCCCCTGCTTCATGGCGGCCACGGCCGTATCCACGCTGCCGAAGGCCGTAATGGCCACGGCCGGAAAATCCATCCCCTGGCTGCGCATCCGGGCGATCAGATCAATGCCACTGCCGTCCGGGAGTTGAATGTCCACCACAGCCACGTCGGGGGCGCGCTGCGAACACGCCGCCAGGGCCCCTTCACAGCTGTCCACCAGGCGACAGTTGTGCCCCGCGCGGCGCAGCGTCAACTGCAACGAGTATCCCAGATTCTCCTCGTCATCAACGATCAGGATGTCCGCCATCCAGTGATCCTTCCACTTGCCGGCTTCCGCGTCCGCAGCGGCGGGCACTAGCGATCCGCCCGAGTCCCCGGCAGGACGGCCACAAACCGGCTCCCGCCGCCCGGGTTCGACTCGATCCTCAACTCACCGCCGTGCAGCATGACCACTTTGCGAGCCATGGGCAAGCCCAGCCCGCTGCCGTCCCGTTTCGTGGAGAAGAACGGCAGGAAGACTTTATCCCGCAACTCCGGCGGAACACCCGGCCCCTGGTCCTCCACGATGAGCTGCCAGCGGCCCGGCTCACCGGGCGCGAGCCTCGCCCGGATGGCGACTTGCTGACCGGGTTCGGAAACCTGCACCGCGTTGGTGACCAGGGCCACCAGGGCCTGCTCAAAATGCAGCGCATCCAACTCGATCTCGCGCAGTTCCGGTTCAATCTCCACGTGGATGCGCACCTCGCGGCGGTCCAGCATCGGCCGCAGGGCGGTGACCACGTTGGAGATCGGCTCGGCCACGTCCACCGGCCGAAGCTTCAGCTCCAGCGGCGAGACCGACTGCTGCACGTCACGCAGCCAGCGCTCGAAGCGGTCCACGGTCGCGATGATGCGCTGCAAACACTCGGCCGACTCCTTATCGGCCACATGCCGCTGAGCCAGGGCCTCGGCCAGGCCGCGGATCCCGCCCAGCGGATTACGGATGTTGTGCGCCAGCAGCCGCACCATCTCCGCGGCCGCCGCCAGCCGTTCCTGCTCGACGAGGCGCCGCTGCATGTCGACGATGGTGGCGCCCATTGCGTTCACTTCCGCGGCCAGTCGACCAAGCTCATCCTTCGAACGGATATCGATGTGGTGACCGAAGTTACCGGCGGAGAACTGACGCGTCGCTTCGCGGAGATCCTCCACCGGCCGAATCATCCAACGGCCGGCGGAGTAGAGGCCCAGCAGGCACAGAAACACGCCCAGCGCGGCGTTCCCCGCCAGAATGCTCAGGATGCGCCGCTGAGTTCGCTCGGTATCCTGAACACTCCGGGCTCGGGCCAGGCCCGCCGAGGTCACCAAGCCGCCCAGCAGCCGGTCCAGCTTGACGAAAGCGGCCAGATCTTCGGCGGTCAGCGGCAAAACCTCCTGCGTGTCACCCCGCGGCAAAAGCCGGGCGCGGGCCAC
>BTUC01000049.1:2167-24198 GCA_045863575.1 Phycisphaerae bacterium | reverse complement strand
CCACCAGGTCGGGCAGGCGCCGCAGATCGGCCACGAGCTGGCGGCGACGCTCGACGGCCAGCGCCCCCCGCAGGTCTCCCAGCAGGATGGCCAGCATGTACAGGTCCACCAGCGGCGCGGTGAAGGCCTTGGTCGAGGCCACGCCGATCTCGGGACCCACCTGCATGGTGATAGCCCCGTCGGCGATGCGCATGGCCTGCGAGCCGATGGCGTTGACGATCGTCCAGATCGCCGCGCCGCGCCGCCGGCCCTCGTCGATCGCCGCCAGCGTGTCGGCCGTCTCGCCGGACTGGCTGATGGCGATGACCACCGTGCCGTCCTCGATCAGCGGGTTGCGGTAACGAAACTCGCTGGCGTACTCGGTTTCGGCCGGGATCTTGGCGACATCCTCAAAGAGGTATTCGCCCACCAGGCCGGCGTGCCAGGCGGTACCCTGGGCGGTGAAGATGATCCGCCGGGCCCGGGCGATGTCGCGGGTGTTGTTGGCCAGCCCGCCCAGGTGGATGGTTCCGTCGCGCACGTTCACGCGCCCCCGGAGGGTCATGGACAGCGACTGGGGCTGCTCGAAGATCTCCTTGACCATGAAGTGCTCATGGCCGCCGAGCTCGATCTGGTCGAGGGAGAACTCAACCTCGTGGACCTCCTTGGTAACGGGCACGGCATCGAGCGTCATGGTGCGGAAGCCCTTGCGGCTCAGCACGGCCATCTCGCCGTCGGACAGGTAGACCACCTGGGCGGTGTGGGCGATGATCGCGGCGGCGTCCGAAGCGATGATGTATTCGTCGCCGCCCACGCCCACGATCAGGGGACTACCCTTGCGGGCGGCCACAATCCGGTCGGGCTCGTCGGCGCACAGCACGGCGATACCGTATGTGCCCTGGACTTCATGCAGCGCATCGCGGACGGCCTGCTCCAGGTTGCCGTTGTAGAAATGCCCGATAAGCTGGGCCAGCACCTCGGTGTCCGTTTCACTCTGACAGCAGACGTCCCGCTGCTCGAGGAACGTCCGCAAGGCCCGGTAATTCTCGATGATGCCGTTGTGGACAAGGGCGATCCGCCCGCCGACGGCCATGTGGGGATGGGCGTTGAGCTCGCTCGGGCCGCCGTGCGTGGCCCAGCGGGTGTGGGCGATGCCGATAGTCGATTCCGAGCCTTCCGGCCCCAGTTTCGATTCCAGCGCGGTGATCCTGCCGACCGACCGAGTGACCTGGACGCGATCGTCATCCAGCAGGGCGATGCCGGCCGAGTCGTATCCCCGGTATTCCAGTCGCTTGAGTCCCTCGATGAGGATGGGGCGAGCCCGTTGATGTCCGATATATCCGACAATTCCGCACATAGATGGTTCCCCAGGGGGCCGCCCGATACCAAGCCTGTCTGATGATGAGATTTCCAGGCGTTCGCCGGAATTATCGACCATCGGCAAACGCCAATCAAATCCCCCTTGGGTTCGGGGCAGATTCGGCAGGGCGGGCACTTCGTGAAATGTTTCTTGAAGTGCCCGGTGACTCCACTTACACTCTCAGTGGACCGGATCCTCTGGGTGTGCCACTGCTCCGTGAGCAGTGTTAGGAACAAAGCAGGACCCGCGTGGTCTTGGACCCCGCTGACACCGCAGCGGCGCACAAACTTCGGAACTGGAATTGGTTATGGTAGATTCCGCCATGATCCTGGCAGCTCATCCGTATGCCCCCATACTGGTGTTGATCCTGGTGGCGATCGTCATGGTTGGCGTGATCCTGGTGCTGGCCCATGCCCTGGGGCCCCGTCGACGTGGCCCGGTGAAGGACGACACCTATGAGTCCGGCATGCCGCCTTTCGGGGATGCCCGCCGACGGTTCCACGTGAAGTTTTACCTGCTCGCTTTGCTCTTCCTGCTGTTCGATGTGGAAGTGGTGTTCATGTGGCCGTGGGCCCCCGTTTTTCATGATGCGGCCCTGAGGCCTGAGCAGGTGGGTCTCCCACCCGGCGTGGACAAGACGTTCCTGCTCGGGGGCATGGCGGTGTTTTTCGGGATCCTGGTCGTGGGATACGCATACGACTGGTGGAAGGGTGTCTTCCGCTGGTCTTGAGAGCCTATTTCGGTCGGGCAGTGGCCTCGGGTTTTAGCCGGTGTACACCGGTTGGGAATCCGGTGCGACATCGGGCGTGATGGGCCGAAAGCCGGAGAGGTGTTCGCCATGGTCGCTGAAAAACATACCTATGCACCGCACGCGATGAGCAAGGACGATGTGCTCACCACGCGGCTGGATTCGCTGGTCGACTTCTTCCGCCGGTATGGCGTCAATTGGTGTCGCAAGTACTCGTTGTGGCCGTTGCCATTCGCCACTGCCTGCTGCGGCATCGAGGTGATGGCGACCGGGGCCAGCCGTTATGATATCGCCCGCTTCGGCGCGGAAGCCATGCGCTTCAGTCCCCGCCAGGCGGACGTGCTGATCTGCGCCGGGCGCGTGGCCATCAAGATGATGCCCGTGCTCCAACGGATCTACAAGCAGATGTGCGAGCCGAAGTGGGTCATCAGCATGGGCGCCTGTGCGTGCACGGGCGGCGTGTTCGATACTTATGCCGTTGTGCAGGGAGTCGATCAGTTCATGCCGGTGGACGTCTATGTGCCCGGCTGCCCGCCGCGCCCGGAGACGCTCATCGAGGGTGTGATGGCCATCCAGCGGCTGGTGGAACGCGACGGCATCAGGACCAGCGCCCAGCGCGGCAAGGGATACCAGATGGTTGTGCAACCGACGTATGATGTGGCCCTCGACCCGACGCAGCGTGCCGGGCGAACCACGGCCGAAACGGTGAGAACCTGAGCATGTCCACGTCATCCGCCATCGAGGCACTGCAAGCGAAGTTCGCCGACATGTCTTTTGATCCCCGGCCGTTGCTGGATCGCCCAGGGTTCGACCAGCTTTACGTGACGGTCGCCCCTGACCGGCTCATCGAGGTGATGAGCTTCCTCAAGGAGGAGGAGCGGACGCGCTTCGAGCAGCTGATCGATGTGACCTGCGTGGATTACCTCAACTTCCCCGGTGCCCGCGACCGCTTTGGAGTGGTCTATTCGCTGCTTTCGCTGACGCATGAGCATCGGCTGTGGGTCAAGTGTTTCGTGAACGATCCGGATCCGCAGGTGCCCAGCGTGACCGGCATCTGGAAAGGGGCCAACTGGATGGAGCGTGAGGTGTACGACATGTTCGGCATCCGCTTCCCGGGCCACCCCGATCTGCGGCGGATTCTGACCTGGGAGGGGTTCGGATCCTATCCCCTGCGCAAGGATTACCCCCTGCGCGGGCGGGGCGAACGTGAGAACTACGAGGTGGTGACTCGGGACAGCGCCTAGCAGCGTAACCGGCGCGTGCCACTGCCGTGTGGGCAGTGATCGGTCGGCCCGCACTGCTGACAGAGCAGTGGCACGCAGTAAGCCCGCGGCAGCCGCGGGGGGATGTACATGCAGGATCGCGGGCATTTACTGACGGAACAACGCAACGAACGCTCCAGGGGCCTGGACCGCATGTCCACCGGCGAGGCGTTTGATCTGATGAACGCCGAGGACGCCACCGTTCCCGCCGCGGTGGCGGCGGCCCGTGAGCAAATCCTGGCAGCCATCGAACTGGTCACGAACGCGTTCCGAACGGGCGGACGACTGATCTATGTCGGTGCGGGCACCAGCGGGCGGCTGGGCGTGATTGATGCCTCGGAATGCCCGCCTACCTTTTTGAGCGATCCCAAGATGGTGCAGGGGATCATCTCGGGCGGCATGGAGGCCATGTTCCGAAGCGTCGAAGCCGCCGAGGACAGCCGCGAAACCGGCGCGGCGGCGATAGACGAACGCGACGTCGGGGCCGCCGACGTGGTCATGGGCATTGCCACCGGCGGCACCACCCCGTTTGTCCACGGGGCCATTGCCCGGGCCAGAGAGCTGGGCGCGAAGACGGTGTTTTTCGCGTGCGTGTCGAAGGAGCAGTGCGGCGACGGCGCCGACGTATCCATTCGTGTGCTCACCGGCCCCGAGGTGGTCACCGGCTCGACGCGGCTGAAGGCCGGGACGGCCACCAAGATGGTGCTCAACATGATCACCACGCTGTCCATGGTGCAGATCGGCAAGGTCTACGAGAATCTCATGGTCGACGTGAACTCGTATGCCTGTAGCAAGCTGGTCGATAGAGGCGCAAGGATTATTTCGATGGTTACGGGCACAGATCGGCAGGCGGCTTTGAGGCTGCTCGAGCGAGCGAAGGGCAAGGTCAAGACCGCCCTTGTCATGCACCAGCGGGGCCTGGATCGCGAGCAGGCCGATCTGCTGCTGGCCCGGTACGACGGAAGCGTGCGGGCCGTTCTGGAATCGAAGGCTCCGTGAGAACTCGGGACGCCCGCGGGGCTTCTGAGAGCGGCGAGCGACAAGCCGTGCCCATTCCAGCTCGTCGGTCGCAGCGGCCGGCGTCCTGCCGGCTGTTCGCCTGTGACCGGAACCGCCGGCCCTGAGGCCGACCGCTACAGATGCGCAAGCCGTCAACCGGAAAAGGCAGTAGCCCGTGGAACGCCTGGCTCGACCCATCCGCCTCACTTTTCTGATCACGGATCTTCAAGTCGGCGGCGTGCCGCTGCATTTGTACCGCCTGGCCACCGGGTTGGATCCGGACTGCGTGCGCGCCCGGGTGATTTCTCTGGCGGATGAAGGGCCCGTGGGCTTACGCCTCCGGCAGGGGGGCATTCCCGTATTGGCCTGCGGAGCGCGCTCGGTACGTGACCTGTCGGCGCTGTGGCGTCTGCGCCAGTTGCTGAGGGCCGACCCGCCCGACGTGCTGCACGCGATGCTCTTCCACGCCAACCTCGCCGCCCGGCTGATCGGTCCACTCTCCGGCGTACCCATCCACCGGATCATCTGCGAGATCCAGACGGTTGAGATCGAACGCCGCTGGCACCTCATCCTGGACAACCTCACCTGCCGACTCTGTGCCCTGGAGGTTGGTAACTCTCCCTCTGTGATCCAACATCTGCACGCGTGGGCCCATCTGCCGATGAGCCGCCTGCGATGTGAATGGGGGTCTGTCGAGGAGGCACGGATCCAGGCGGCTGTCCCGGTTCCGCGCGCCGCGCTCGGAGTCGATTCAAATGAACTGCTGATCCTGTGGGTGGGGCGCTTCGACCCGATTAAAGGCTTTGAGGAGATGCTGGCGGGAGTGGCCCTGGCTTCCCAACGCCGGCCGCTCAAGCTGGCGCTGGCTGGTGAAGGCGACTACCGCCCGCAAATCGAGCGGCTCATCCGTGAGTACGCTTTGGAGGACCGCGTCCTGTTGCTGGGAGCTCGATCAGACGTGGCCTCACTGCTCAGGTCCGCGGACCTCTTCCTTTTACCCTCGCGCACGGAAGGGCTGCCCAATGCTCTGCTGGAAGCCATGGCTGCAGGGCTGCCCATCCTGGCTACTGATGTCCCGGGTTGCCGAGACCTGATCCGGCATGGCGAGACGGGCTGGCTGGTTCGACCCCGCTCGGCGCATTGCATCGCTCGCGGCATCGAGGCGTTGGCGCAGGACCGGGAGATGGCTGACGCGATGGGGCAGCGCGCTCGAGCGTGGGTGCTGGCACACGCCACACCAGAGCGGTGGATCGAGAACTGGGTCCGCTTGTACCAGCAGATCGCTACTGACCGGCTTGAGAGCCGGGTTCCGAGGATCGCCTGATCTGTTGCGGTGCCGCGGTTCTGAGCAGAACCTGCCTTGCGGCGACAGAGCCGTCGGTTATACTGGTCATGGGCCGTCACTCCCTGTCTTGGTCGCGAGCGCAGCAGGCGCATATCATATGGTCGTGAAGGCCCCCTCCGGCGTCCCGCGATTTTGAGGAAACTCAAGATGAGTCGTATGACCCAGCCCACAGCCGATCTTCACCGCCCGATCAACCTTCTCGTCGTGGACGACCATGGACTCGTCCGCGACGGCGTCAGCGGAATGCTCTCCCGCGAGAAGGATTTCCGTGTGGTCGGAGTGGCTGAAAATGCTGATGAGGCGATCACCAAGGTGCTTGAGACCAGGCCTGACCTGGTGCTTATCGATATCGATATGCCCGGCCTGAGCTGTTTCGACGCCATCCAGATCATCCGCTCGCGGGCCCCGGAAACACGGTTCATTTTGGTGACGGCCTACGAACACGACGAGCACGTCGAGCAGGCTCTGAAGGTCAAGGCCAACGGCTTTGTGCTCAAGAGCGACGGCATCGCCGCCTTGGCCGAGGCCATTCGGAATGTGATGGCCGGACGGGTGCATTTCTCTCCAGACGTGATGAGCCGGCTGGTGGTTCAAGGCAACGAGATCCGGCTGGAGAATCCGCCAAAGAGCCGGCTGCGCATGTTAAGCCCTCGGGAGCGTGAGTTGCTGAGGGTGCTGGCCAAGGGCGTGAGCCTGAAGGAGGCGGCCGCCATTCTGGGCATCAGCTACAAGACGGCCGATAAGCAGAAGGCATCGCTCATGTCCAAGCTGGACATCCACGACCGCGTGGAACTCGCCCGTTACGCCATCCGGGAGGGGCTTGTCGAGCCCTGACCATGGCGGTGTCCGGCCCGCAGTCGCCGCCAAGGCTCACGTTCGCGTGCTCTGTATGCTCAATTGCCTCAGCGGGGGCGCGCATGAACCGCCTGGCGTGAATCCAGTACCTGGCGCACCACTTCCCCCAACTTTTCCGCCGAGAACGGCTTGGACAACAGTCGCGTGTGCGGATCCTCGAGCTCGCCGAGTCCGGTGGCATCCCCGGTGACGATCAGTGCGTCCAGCTCAGGCCGGCCGCGGCGCAGTTCGGCCAGGCAGGCATCGCCGCGCATTCCGGGCAGGTGATAGTCGACAATGGCCAGGTCGAGTTTCTCCTGCGGGTCGGCCGCGATCCTGATCGCCTCCTCGGGCCGGGTAGTGACGGCCACGGAATAGCCGCGGCTTTCCAGCAGTGTCCGCATCAGGCTGGCGATCATCTCTTCATCGTCGAGAATGAGAATGCGCTCCCGGCCGTCCGCCCGTGCGGTCTTCGGCTCGCTCATCGGCGGTTCCTCAGGAGCCGCTGCGGGGAAGTACACGTCGAAGCGCGTCCCTTGTCCCGGGCGGCTGTCCACGTCGATGATGCCCTTGTGGACCTCGACCAGTCGATACACGATGGCCAGTCCCAGGCCGGTGCCGCGATCTTTGGACTTGGTGGTAAAAAATGGGTCGAAGATCTGGCGGAGCGTGTCCGCGTCCATGCCCACCCCGTTGTCGCGCACGCGGATGCGCACGTAATCGTCCTGGGTCGCCTGGGCCTGGACCCCCGGCGCCAGGTCCTCGCGGCTGGTCCTGCTGGTCTCTAACTCCATGATCCCACCCGCGGGCAAAGCGTCACGCGCGTTCAGGCAGAGATTGATGAGCACCTGCTGCATCTGTCCCGGGTCAACCGCGATAGTGCAGGGCGCCGGATCGGCCTGGAACCGGAACTCGATGGTGGCGGGCAGCACGCGGCGCAGGAAGCGGTAAACCTCCCCGATGAGATCATTGGCATCGATAGGGCGCACCTGTGGCTTGCTGGGCTGGCTGAAGGCCAGCAGCGAGCGGGTCATCTCGGTGGCGTGGGCCGCGGCCGTCTCGATGTCCTGGATGGCCGTAACCTGCGCCGACCCGGCGGTAGTGGTCTGCCGCAGGTATTGAGCGTTGCAGGTGATGATCGTCAGCAGATTATTGAAGTCGTGGGCGATACCTCCGGCCAGGATACCGAGGCTCTCCAGCCGCTGAGCGTTCTGAAGCTGAGTCTCCAGCCGCTGGTGTTCCAGTTCGGCGCGCTTCCGCTCGATGGCGTAGCGCAGCGCCCGCACCAGGAGGTGCCCGTCCCCGTGCCCCTTGACCAGGTAGTCCTGGGCACCTTCGCGAAGAGAGCGGACGGCCACCTCCTCATCGTCCAATCCGGTCAGGACCACGATGGGAATGTGCGGCGCCGCGGACAGGGTCCGGGAAACGGTCTCCAGGCCCTGGGCGTCGGGCAGAGAGAGATCCAGGAGGACGACATCGATGCTGTCCTGTGCCAGCATGCTCAGGCCGGCATCGAGCCGGCCGGCATGGATCAGGTCAAAGTCTTCCCGTCGGCTGTCGCGCAGCGACTCGCGCAGCAGGCGCACGTCCGCCGGGTTGTCCTCCACGAGCAGAATCCGGACGCGATCGGGGTCGTGGTTCATGCGACATGCATCCCTTCTTCTGGCAACCTATGATTCTACGCCCGAAGTCATCCATTGCCCCCCGCATCGGGAAAACTCTTGCCGCTTTCGGCGCCAGCCGCTTCGGCCGGCGTTCTGCTTGGGCCGGTGATCCGCGGCCCGGCCAAGGGTTGCCGCTCTCAGGTTCTGCCTCTCCGGTCGGCCGGAATCGTGAAGTAGAACCGCGAACCCGTCTCGGGCTTGGAATCCACCCAGATACGCCCACCGTGCCGTTCCACAATGCGTTTGCAGATGGCCAGGCCGATACCGGTCCCGGGATAATCTACGCGGCTGTGCAAGCGCTGAAAGACAACGAAAATGCGCTCGGCGAACTGCGGATCGATTCCTATCCCGTTGTCCTGAACGCAGAAAACCCATTCCCCTGATTCGACCTGGGCAGACAGGTGTACACGTGGAGGCGACTGGCCCTTGAACTTGATGGCGTTGCCGATCAGGTTCTGAAGCAGTTGGACCATCTGGCTCGCATCTGCCGTCACCGTGGGAAGGGGATCGTGCGAAATCGTTGCCCCATTGTCCTCGATGGTCAGCTTCAGGTTGGTCAAGGCACGCTCAAGCACCTCTTCGCACGAAATCGGCGTGAACTCGCGTCCGCGGGATCCGACGCGGGAGTAAGCCAGGAGGTCATTGATGAGGGACTGCATCTGAGTGGCGCCATCGACAGCGTACCCGATGAACTCATCCGCATCCTCATCAAGACGGCCTTGATAGCGGCGGGCGAGCAGCTGGGTATAACTGGAAACCATCCGAAGGGGCTCCTGGAGATCGTGCGAGGCAACGTAAGCGAACTTCTCCAGTTCATCGTTGGATCGAGCCAGTTCCTCCTTCTGCCGGGTCATGGCCTCCTCGGCCGCCTTGCGCTGCATGGCCGTCGCCAGGACATTCGCCATCGCCTGAAGAAAGTAGGCCTCGTCTTCCGAGAACGGTCGGACTTCGTCGGAGTACGCCCCCAGCAGCCCGATGGCTGTGTTTTCACCCGGAATTGTGACGCTCATTCCGCTGATCACGCCGTGTTCGACCAGCAGCGTGGGCGCTGGGAAACGGGCCTCGCGGGTGAAGTCCGTCACAATAAGCGGCTCACGCGCCCAGAGCGCGTAACTCCCGTAGGACGAGTCGTCCGCCTCGGCTACCGTGCAGCCTGACACGGCCTCGCGCCAACCTGTGCCGGACCGGGCTACCAGATGCCGGCCTTCCGGCGAGCGCTCCAATACCAGGCAGTACCTGACGCCCAAGACCTGGCAGATTGTACCTACCATCCGATTCATCAGCTCAACGGGCGGCGTCCCAGCCAGTGCCATCTGTCCGAGCTCGGCGACGGCCGCCTGCTGACGGGCGGCGGCGCGCAGGGCCTCCTCGGCCTTGCGCTGTTCGGTCACATCATTCAACAGCCAGACTTCGCCCTGTTCGTATGCGTAAGCGGTGAACTTCACGTGGCGAACTTCGCCGTCTTTTCGCCGGACGGGCACTGTTCGAGGTGCCGGAAAGCCCTGGCGCCGGTCGTCCTCGTAGAGCGCCCTGAATTCGTCATAGCGTTCGCCATGAAGCGCTCGTCCCCAGGATTCCAGCGTGGTCAATTCATCGCGTGAGTAGCCGGTGAGCCGCTCGGTCGCCCGATTGAGGAGCACGGTATCTCCTTCTACGTGGATCGCGCCAGCGGGCAGATTCTCGACCATGAGCCTGAGGCGCTGTTCACTGCGCTGAAGCGCCAGCACCTGGCGTCTGACCAGCACGTAGAGCAGGAGCGACGAGCCCAGGACGAATAACAGTCCTTTGAGCATGTCCGGCAGGGCGGAGTACGCCGGCCGGCCATCGGCGGCGGAACGCAGTAAATCGGAGACGACAATCCACAGAGATCCGAAGATCCAGTAGGCCACCGCCGAGCGGAGGGCAATCCGCCGGGGCAGCGTTTGATGTGTTTCGGCGTTGTGCGGCGACATGAGCTTTGACCGATCCTCACACGTTATCGGAATGGCTGCTCAGTGTGGTGTTCACCCCATGACGATTCGTCGTCATGGGTCATTCTCCGGATAGGTTATCGGGCCTGAACCTCTTAAGCGAGATGCGCTTGTACCGTACGAACGTCGTGCGCACAAGATTTGGGCGCGAACATTCACCCAAACAAGCCGGCTTCAAGTTTTTCGGAAATCTTCAGGAAACAGGCTTGCAATTGGGTGGGGCATTGTGGTATTAAAACCCTTGCCCAAGGAGTCATGTGGGCGTGAGTGGAGCAAAAATCCAAAGGCGATTTCGACACCTTGTATGCTCTTCACTGGCACCTACGAATGCTCGATCGACTCGAAGAACCGACTGTCCATCCCTGCAAACATCCGGGCCAATATGGATCCCGAGGTCGATGGCACCCGTTTCTACCTGGTGCCGGGGCATCGGGCCCGCGTGTTGAATCTGTATGCGGACAAGTACTTCGAGCGCAACGCGGGGCAGATGCCGCTGGCTATCGCGCCGGGGCAGGAGAGAGCCGATTTTCGGGATGTGTTCTTCGGGCTGGCCACGCTTCTGGACGTGGACAAACAGGGGCGCGTGGTTCTGCCTCAGCGGCTGTTGAACTTCGCCCACATCGGAAAGCAGGTGACGCTCAGCGGCTCGATGGATCGGCTGGTGCTGTGGAACCGCGAGCCCTGCGACGAATTCATGGTGGACAACTTCCACCTGTGCAGGTTGCTGTACAACAAGGCGGATCAGGCGCCCGGTGATAACGCGGTGGATCGCAAAGCGGGCAATAATGGTCTTCTAGAGGGATCGTGAGGCGGCAGATCTCGACCGGCGCGGGAGGCAGGGCGGCCTCTTTGCACCAGCAACCGGGAAACACGGAAGGCCATACGGCCTGGTGTGCGGTCGAGGAACGAGGGCGCGGCCGAAAGGGGGCCGCGGCGAGTGGACTACCCGTGCGGGGTCCAGTGGGTTCCGAGTCGCAGGGAGGCTTCGGAACGGATGACTGACCCGGACCACAGGCGGCAGGAGACGCTTCCGGGCGGAATGGTTTCTGGCGCGAGAGGCAACGGAGTGCTTCCGATGACAGAGAACGGTTGACGGGCGGAGTCCGGCGATGCGACCCGACGACGCGGACGGGCCGGTGGCCGGACCACGGCGGGCGGCACGCCAGAACGGGCGGCCGAAAGGCGGCCCGATCTTCAGGCGGGCAGGGCCGCCGACCTTGAGCCGTTCGCATCGGACTCACCAGAAACGTGGGGCAGGAGTCGGCACGGATGCACGACCCCTCCCCTTGTTTTGTCGCGGTCCCCGCAGTCGCGCCTCGCACTGCTTTGGCTATAATCCTCTCGTGTACACCCATCCGATCAGGCACGAGCCCGTGTTGTGCGATGCCGTCTTGTCGCTGCTCGCGCCGCCTGCGGGCGGGACCATCGTGGATGCCACGGCGGGCCACGGGGGCCATTCCCGGCTTCTGGCTCAGAAGGTCGGCCCGGGGGGACGGCTGGTTGCCCTTGATGTGGATCCGGCCAACCTGGATCGGACTCGGGCCGCGATAGAATCGCTCCCTTCCAGCGAGCGGCCGACCGCACATTTCCTGCGTGTGAACTTCCGAGAGCTTCAGGCGGCGCTGGCCGATCTGGGCGTGGGGCCGGTGGACATACTCCTGGCCGACCTGGGCGTGAGCACAGACCAACTGCTCGACGGGGGACGCGGCTTGAGTTTCGCCGAGGACGCTCCGCTGGACATGCGGCTTGACGACCGGGAAGAGCGTTCGGCCGCCGACCTGGTCAATTCCCTGGGCGAGCAAGACCTCGCTGACCTTATCTATCACCTCAGCCAGGAGCGCTTCAGCCGCCGCATTGCCAAGCGCATCTGCCAGGTACGCCGGGAAGGGCGAATCCGCCGAACTTCCGAGCTGGTTCACGCCATCTGCTCTGCGCTGAACGTGAGCGAGCGTAGCCGTCCGGGAAAGTTGCACCCGGCCACGCGGACGTTCCTGGCTCTACGCATGGCCGTCAATCGCGAGTTGGAGAACCTCCAGGCGCTCCTGGCCCAGGCGCCGCAGGTGCTTCGTCCGGGCGGCCGCATCGGCGTGATCAGCTTTCACAGTGGCGAAGATCGCGGAGTCAAGCAAGATTTTCTTGATCGCCAACGCGCCGGCGTGTATGAAATAGTCACAAAGAAACCGGTGCAGGCTTCACGCGAGGAGATCGACCGCAATCCACGTGCACGCAGCGCCAAATTGCGTGTAGCCATCCGGACGCGAACCGTCGGCGGAGAGGGACTTGAACCGGACGCGGGCCTGCCGAAAAAAGGCAGCAAGCCTGTGGCCGTTCGCCCTGGAATGCCGACATAACTGAATCGCCGGGACATCATGAACGCGGCCAGCTCCAATGCCGTCCGGCCGCGACTGAACGGACTCACCGGCAGATCAGACACGGAGGTTCCTGATGACCCGTGAGACGAAAATTGGACTGTTGGTCGGGCTGGGGTTCATCGTGGTGTTTGCTGTGGTGCTGTCTCACAATGGGACGGCACCCGCGCCCAGCGAGGGCCTGACACCCATCGCCAATCGCGCTCCGGACGCGGACTTGACTCCCGGCGCGGGCACCCCGTTAACCGAACTGCCGGTCATTGCCGAAACGCCGCGGCTGGAGAGCGGACCGCTGGGCCTGGGCAGCCTGCCGGAATCGACCGGAGAGCTCGCGGAAGGCTGGACGGATAACAATTACGTCGGGGGGATGGTGGCTCCCGAAAGCCTGGACCGCACGGGCATCTTCGCGGCCCGTATCAGTGACGAGCCCACGCGTCCCGACGAAATGCTGGCGATCCATCATGCGCGGGAGGTGGTCCGTGTGGCCCCGAACCCGGCTGCTCCGCTCGATCCCGACCCGGTCCTGCGACCCGACGGACCAACCCCCACCGAAGACCCCTCGGAAGTCGCGGAGTTGCAGACAACGCCGCCTGCGCCCGCTCAGACGGTTGCTCAAGGTCCGGTTGAGCCTCCCGGCCCTTACCTGGTCAAGAAGGGCGACAACCTGGTCACCATTGCCAAGGAGCTCTACGGCAATTCATCGCCTCGCGTGGTTGACCATCTGGTCAAGGCGAACAAACTGAAAAACCGCGACTTCGTGGTGGAGGGCCAATCGCTCAAGACGCCCCCTCTGCCGCCGGACCTGTTCGAGCCGGTGATCCATTCGACCAGAGCCCAGGAGGACATCAGGCTGGTCCAGCAGCGGCTCGACGAGTCGGTTGATTCGCGGAAGGCCCCCCGGGCTCTGCGTGCCCCGGAGAGCGAAAACACATCCGAGTCAAAGCAGAAGCCGGACAAGCCCAAGAGCAAGGAAAAGCCCGACGAGCGTTTCCGCTGGTATGAGGTCCAACCGAAGGATACGTTCAGCTCCATCGCCGAGAAGCATCTGGGCTCCACGGTCCGGTGGTCTGAGATCCAGGAGCTCAACAAGAATGTTGATCCGGGCAAGATGCTGCCCGGCACCAAGATCAAGCTGCCGGCCAAGGAGCCGGTCTCGGCCGCGGTGAGTAGCAAGCGGGTTTCGGCATGACCACGCCTCGAATGATCGGCGTTCTGGTGGGGCTCGTGCTGGTGGGCATCGGGGTGGTCGCTCTGCGAGTGGACCAGTCTCGTACCTCCCTGCGGATTCAGCGCCTCCAATCGGACCAAGTGGAGGTGCAACGGGAGTTGTGGACGCAGGAGATGATCATCGCCGAACTCCGTTCGCCGCGTGTCATTCGCGACCAGGCGGCTAGACTCGGACTCGAGATCACGTCATCGGCGCACACCGCGCCTTCCGCTTCTCCGGCCAGAACCGCGGGTCGCGGGCGATGAAGTTCAGGTGAAGGGCTTCCATGGACAGTAAACCGGCAAGCCAGCGCGTCTGGGTGGGGCAAGTCCTCATCGGGGCGCTCTCCGTTGTGCTGGTTGGTCTGGTTGGCCGCCTGACCTACATTCAAGCGGCCATGCGCCCAGAGCTGGTGGCGTACTCGGAGGAACGCCAGAAAAGCGAGATCCGTCTGCCCGGACGCCGGGGCGGTATCCTGGATTGCCGGGGCCGTCTGCTTGCCGGAAGCCACGACCAATCAACCATTTACGCCGACCCCCGGCACATCGATGATCATGCCGCCGCGGCGGCCACGCTGGCCCCCATACTGAACATGGAGGCCCGCGCCATTCAGGATCGACTCGACGACCCGAGCTCTCCCGCTTACGTGGAACTGATGCAAGGCGTAGGTGACGACGTGGTTACGGCCATCCGAAAGCTGGGTTTGCGTGGGCTCGGGGTGACCAAGGGGCCAGCCCGCGTCTACCCCATGGGGAGTCTGGCCGCTCATGTACTCGGTGGCATCACGTCGGATGGGCGCGGACTTGAAGGCGTGGAGATGTCCTTCGAGCGCTACCTGAAGTTCAAACCCGGCAAACGAGTGGTCTACTGGGACTCCCGGCGACGCAATCCAATGTTCCAGGACCCAGTCGCCTATACGGCCCCCCAGGATGGTCTCGACGTCGTGCTCACGCTGGACGCGGCCATTCAGGAGACTGTCGAGCGAGAGCTGACCCGGGTTCTGGAGAAGTTCCAGGCCGAATGCGTGATGGGCATCGTGCTGAACTGCAAGACGGGTGCGGTGCTCGCGATGGCCTGCGCACCCGCGTTCTCGCCTGCGGCTCCGGGAAAATCACCGGCCGCGCATCGCCGAAACCGCCTCCTGACCGACCCGGTGGAACCCGGCAGCATCTTCAAGCCCTTTGTGCTCGTCGGGGCCCTGGCCGCAGGGTTGGCCCGGCCGACGGAAACCATCTTCTGTCACAACGGCGTTCTCGCGCTGGGGCGGCGGCTGCTGCACGATCATCACCCTTATGGCGATCTCACGGTCGAGCAGATCATCACCAAATCAAGCAACATCGGCATGGCCATCATCGGTCAGCGGATGGGCAATCCGCTGATCTATGAAACGCTGCACGGGCTGGGCTTGGGCGAGAAGACGGGGATCGATTTGCCGGGAGAGGATCGCGGTCTGCTGATGCCTTTGCCGCGCTGGAAGCACTATACAACTGTCTCGGTCCCGATGGGACAAGAACTCGCCCTGACGCCGATCCAGTTGGCGACCGCGTTCTGTGCGCTGGTGAACGGCGGCCGGCTGCCCAAACCACACGTCGTCGCGGGCGTCATGGATCGGCAGGGACAGGTCATTGAAGATTGCCGGCCCAAGGATGAGCCCCGGCAGGTCATCGATCCGACGGTGGCGGCCACCATGAAGGACATCCTGGTGAAAGTGGTCAACGAGGGAACGGGCAAACCCTCACAGCTCGACTATTGGCAGGTCATGGGCAAAACGGGCACGGCCCAAGTACCCTGGTCGCCGGAAGCCCGGCGGGAAGGCCGCCGGCGCGGATATGAGCCCGATGCGTACCTGGGTTCATTCCTGGCCGCCGCTCCAGCCAGTGACCCGGCAGTGGTGGCCTTGGTCATGGTGCGCAAGCCCAAGCGCTCCATCGGGTACTACGGCGGAACGGTGGCCGCACCCGCGGTCAAGGCGATCCTCCAGGAAGTTCTGCCGTACCTGAATGTTCCTCACGATCGTGATCCAACAGCAAAGGATGCGGTTCGCCCGGTCGCGGACCTGCGGGACTGAACAGTGCGGTGGCGCGCCCATCCCTCTGGGAGCGGAGCGGTTCCGGCGGTATGATATCGGACGTTGCAGATTCGGTTGGCGTCCGGGGGATCTATGAACCCAGTTGAGCCTTGGCGGTTCAGTGAGCTGATCATAACCTCAAGAGTGGCAAGCCGTTGGGAAGACGCCAGCGACCCGCTGATCACCAGCGTGGTAGAGGATTCCCGGCAGGTCAGCCCCGGCGCCTGTTTTGTGGCCCGGGCCGGCTCGCGCTCGGACGGCCACCGCTACGTGCAGGATGCGATTAAAGCCGGGGCCGGGGCAGTCATTCACGAACGGCCGTTGACATTGCCGCCCGGTGTGGCCGGGTTGCGAGTCGACAGCGCGCGGGGCGTCGTCGGGCGGCTGGCCTCCACGCTTTACGGGGTGAGCAGGCTCCAGCGGGAGGGCCGCCTCCAGGTGGTTGGCGTCACGGGAACGAACGGCAAGAGCACCTTCTGTTTTCTGGCTCGCGCGATTTTGCGTCAGGCGGGTCATCCGACGGCTCTGCTGGGCACGATCGAGTACGACCTGCTCTCCCGGCAAATCGACGCCAGCCTGACCACGCCAGCGCCGGCAGATCTGATGAGCTATCTTCGAGAGACGGCGGGCGCCGGTGCCACCCACGCGGTCATGGAGGTATCCAGTATTGCCCTGGACCAGGGGCGATGCGACGGGATTCGCTTCGCCGTCGCGGTGTTCAGCAACCTGACCGGCGATCACCTCGATTACCACGGTGACATGGTCAATTATCTGGCTGCCAAGAAGCGGCTGTTCGATGGACTTGAGCCAGGGGCCGTGGCCGTGGTGAACGGCGACGATCCCGCGGCGGATCAGATTGTCGCCGACTGCGAAGCGCGCGTGATTCGTTACTCGATTCTGCCCGCCGGCCGCAGCGCTCCCGAACGGCCGCACATCGCCGGGCGAGCGCCCTTCATCGATTTGAGTGCTCGTGTTCAGGCCTACACCGCCGAAGGCACGCGCTTCGAGCTGATCATGACCCGGCCGGTTGATTCAGCCCAACCGCAATCTGAAACGTGCGTCATCGAGTCGCCATTGGTCGGCCGTCATAATGTGCAGAACTCGCTGGCCGCTGCGGGGGCAGCGGTTGGCCTGGGAGTTCCTTTGCAGAGCGTCGCGGAGGGCTTACGTAGCGTTTCATCAGTCCCAGGCCGTCTCCAGCGCGTGTCGGCGCGTTCCGCCGACGGGGCGGAACCGGGCTTCAGTGTGCTGGTCGACTACGCCCACACAGACGATGCCCTGGCGAACGTGCTTTCCGCGCTGCGTCCTCTGGCCGGTGGACGCCTGATCGTGCTCTTTGGGTGCGGGGGCGACCGCGACGCGACCAAGCGCCCTCGGATGGCCCGCGTGGCAGCGCGCCATGCTGACCAGATTATCGTGACCAGCGACAATCCACGAAGCGAAGATCCGGAACTGATCATCCGCGAGATCATGGCCGGGTTTGCACCGGGCGATTTGAACCGCGTGACCTCGGAGCCGGACCGCCGGCGCGCGATTGGGCTGGCCGTTGGCATGGCCGAGCCCGGGGACGTCCTGCTGCTTGCCGGCAAAGGACATGAGACTTACCAGTTGGTCGGAAAAGAGCGGCTGGAGTTCGATGACGCGGCGGTGGCCGCTGAGTTTCTGTCCGCACGGAGAGGGGCGAGTCGATGAAGCCGTTAACCTTGGAGGAAGTGGTGACCGCGCTCGAGGGCGCCTGCGACCGGCCGATACCCGTCGCCAGCGTCAGTCGAGTGAGTACGGATTCGCGCAACGTGAGCCCGGGAGAGCTGTTCTTCGCCATCCGCGGTGACCGTTTCGACGGGCATGACTTTGTGGGCCAGGCGCTGGCCGGGGGGGCTCTGGCGGCGGTGGTACGAAACGATTTTGCCTCTTTTGGGCCGCTGGCGGAGACCGCCGGAGCCGTTCCGCGCGACGCGATGTTGATCCGCGTGGATGATCCGGTCGCAGCCCTCGGACGTCTGGCCCTTTATTACCGTCGGACCGTGCTGGCTGGTTCCGCTACCGTCGTGGCGGTGACGGGCAGCGTCGGCAAGACCACGACCAAGCAGATGGTCGCCCATGTGCTGGCCAGCCGGTGGAAGGGCTCCGCTTCGCCCAAGAGTTACAACAACGCCGTGGGTGTGCCGCTCACCTTGCTGTCGGTAGAACCTTCCGACTCATTCGTCGTCTGCGAAGTGGGGATGAATGCCCCTGGTGAAATCGCCGCCCTGGCTCGGCTGATCGAGCCGGAGGTGGCCGTGCTGACGACCATTGCCGAGGCTCATCTTGAAGGGCTGGGCAGCATCGAACGCATTGCCGAAGAAAAGCTCTCGCTCTTGCGGTTCTTAAAGCCGGGTGGGGCGGCGGTGGTCAATTTCGATCAGGAGCTGCTGCGCTGGAACGTGGAACATGATCGTGAGCTGGCCCGGCTCAAGCGGGTGAGTTTTGGCCAGTCGCCGGACGGGGACCTGCGGCTGACTGCAGTGCGCAAGATTGAGGCGGCTGCAAATGGGCAAGGCAGCGCACAGCCGTTCGAGATGCCGGGCTTCGAGTTCACGGTCAACGACCGGTTTGTCTACCGGTTGAATGTGCCCGGCCGGCACAACATCATCAACGCCTTGGCGGCCATCGGCGTGGCCCGATGGTTCGGCATGGACCATGAAGAGGTCGCGTCCGCCCTGGCATCCTTCACGCTGCCGCCCATGCGGCTGGAGCATGAGCGCATCGGTCGGCTGACCTTGATCAACGACGCCTACAACGCCAACCCGACATCAATGGCTGCCGCGGTCGAGACGCTGGTGGATGCGCCGGCGCCGGGACGGCGCGTGCTGATTATCGGCGACATGCGCGAGCTGGGGACCGCCTCTGAAGCGTTGCATCGCCAATCGGCGGAGCGCATTGCGCGCAGCCCGGTGGATCTGGTCATCGCCATCGGCGAGAACGCGAGGCTGGTCAGCAAGACGGTTCAGACGGTCAGCGAGAACCGCATTCAGTCGCATGCGTATGCATCCGTGCAGACGGCTCGGCGGCGTCTCCTGACGCACCTGAAGTCCAACGACACGGTTCTGATCAAGGGCTCGCGGGCGCTGGGCATGGAGAAGCTGGCGGAGACCATCCGCGAGCGCGGCGTGGGCACGGCCGGTGGCTCGAAGAAACGGGCACAACCCGCGCGGAAGCCCCCTCGGACCGGCAAGCTGAACCGGGTGCGCTGACCGGTCGACGTGTGAGTCTTTCTTCCGAAGCGAGCGTGGTGTGTTATACCATCTCATCGATGAGTTAATGGGCCAGCCGACCGGGGCCTATGCCTACAAGGACGCCCTGTTCCGGGGTACGTGCGCGATCCTGCTGTCGTTCCTGGTGGTGTGGCTGCTGGGTCCGCGCGTTATTCGGGAGCTGATGCGCCGGAAGGTCGGGGATCAGGCCGAGTTTGATCACAAGGCGCTCAACGAGCTGGCCAAGGACAAGAAAAACACACCCACCATGGGTGGGATCCTCATCATCGCGGCCATTTTCGCGAGCGTCATCCTGCTCGCCGACCTTCAAAACTACTACATCCGGATGGGCCTGTTCTGCATGGGCTGGCTGGGGGCGATCGGCTTCTGGGACGACCGTCTGAAGATCAATCCGCGTACGCGCAGCGGCACCCGCGACGGCCTCAAGACCTACCAGAAGCTGCTGTTCCAGATCGGCCTGGGCGTGCTGCTGGGGATCTTCGTCTACAAATGGGGTGAGCAGAACACCGTCCACCTGGGGGGGGAGGTGGACACTTTCCGCATTCTGAGCGTGCCATTCTACAAGCACGGGATTACCTTGAGCCTGCCCGCGTTCTGGGTGATCACCGTACTGGTCACCACCGGCACGTCCAACGCGGTGAACCTCACCGATGGCATGGATGGGTTGGCGGCCGGCTGCATGGCTTTGTGCAGCTTCGTGTTCATGGTGCTTTCTTTTCTGGTGGGCGACCCGGGACGGGCGGAGAGCCTGCTGCTGCCACACATTCCGCACACGGCCGAGCTGGCGGTCCTCTGCGGAGCGATCATGGGATCCTGCCTGGGCTTTCTCTGGTACAACTGCTACCCGGCCGGCGTATTCATGGGTGATACGGGGTCGCTGCCGTTGGGCGGGCTCATCGGTTATGTGGCCATTGTGACCCGCCAGGAGCTGATGCTCTTTATCGTGGGTGGCATCTTCGTGATCGAGGCGATGTCGGTCCTGCTCCAGGTCGGCTACTTCAAGGCCACCGGGGGCAAAAGGATCTTCCGCATTGCACCGATCCATCATCATTTCCACCTGGGCGGGTGGACGGAGACACAGACGGTCACCCGTTTCTGGCTTCTGGCGGCGGTGTTCGCGGGGATCGCGCTGGCGACGATCCGGCTGCGGTGATTGGCGGCAGGGAACGGCCCTCCAGTCTGATGGGGTCGGTGTGCCGATAGGAACTCGTGAAGGAGTCACGAGCGTGAGTATGGCCATGGGACAAGTGGGATGGTGGCAAACTGAACAGGCGGCGACCGGTCCGGTGGAATATCCGGCGGGGCGGCTTACGGCCACATCCATTCTGGCTATCGCGGCCGGTCTCATGGGCGTGGGTGCGGTTATGACGTTTTCGGCCAGCGCGTCGCCGGATCGCCCGCTGGTAGGCTGGGAATTCTGGAAGTACCCGGCGGTACGCCAGCTCGTGTTCGTGGCCGGCGGCATGACGGCCATGCTGGTGACGGCCCAACTCCCGTACCGGGTCTGGGCGGCCGCCCGCGGCAAGCCGGGCCTGTTCCTGATGGGCTTCGCGCTGGTCTGCACCGCGCTGGTGCTGGTGCCCGGGCTAGGGATTGAGAGGAAGGGGGCCTCCCGGTGGGTCCGAATCCCGCCTGCAAGCCTGGGGCTGCAATTCCAGCCGTCCGAGCTGGTCAAGCTGGCGTTGCCCATCGGTCTGGCCATCTGGATGACCTTGCGTGCGGATGTTCGCCACTTCTGGCGAGGGCTGTTGCCAGCGGCCGGCATCATCGGCTTGTCCGTGGGGGCGGTTGGGCTGGAGGATTTCGGCACAGCCGCACTGCTCGCGGTGGTGGGGGGCGCCATGTTGTTGTTCGGCGGGGCCCGCTGGATCCACGTCATGCTCATGGTGTTGCCGGCCGTGCCGGTCTTTGGTTACCTGCTCCTGAGCCGGGCCCACCGGATGACCAGACTCGTCTCTTTTCTGGACATCTGGGCGGATCCAGAGCGGACCGGCTACCAGGCTATCCAGTCGCTGTGCACGATCGCCAGTGGCGGATGGTGGGGCCGCGGATTGGGCCGCGGTTTCGTCAAAGGTTACCTTCCTGAAGCTCATTCTGACTTCATCTTTGCCGTCATCTGCGAGGAACTGGGCATGGTGGGGGCCGTCGCAGTCGTCGCCCTGTTGATCGCGCTGCTGTGGCAGGGACTGACTGTGATCCGCCGGTGCCAGGACCCTTTCGGGAGACTCCTGGCGTTCGCCTTGGTGGTGACCTTGGGTATTCAGGCGACCATGAACATCGCGGTGGTCACGGTTTCAATGCCCACGAAGGGCATCTCGCTGCCGCTGGTCTCGGCCGGTGGTTCGGGGGTGGTGTTCCTGGGCGCCTTGGTAGGGGTTCTGGCCAACATAGCCAAGACATCGCCGGCAGTGGGGGCGGATGACACGTGAGCTCCAATCCCTGGTTCGTCTTCGCGGGCGGTGGCACGGGCGGTCACCTCTTTCCGGCGTTGGCCGTTGTGGAATCGCTGCGCGCTTCAGGCTCGCCGGTGGACGTCTCGTTCTTCTGTACCCAACGCCCCATCGACCGCGACATCCTTGGGACGGCTGGGATTGACGCTGTCCCTCAGGTTGTCCAGCCGGTGCCCCCCAAGCCATGGCATTGGCCCGGTTTCCTGCTCAAGTGGCGCCAATCCGTAGGAGCTTGCCGCCGGGGATTCACGCAGCGTCGGCCCGCCGCCGTGATCGGGGCCGGAGGGTATGCGTCGGGTCCGCCGGTGCACACGGCCATCCGAATGGGAATTCCCACGTTTCTGCTGAACCCGGATGCGGTACCTGGCAAAGCCAATCAGCACATGGGGCGAGGCGGCCGGGTGGCCGGTATCTTTGCCCAGTGGCCGGTTACGGTGCAGCACTTTCCGACGGGAGCCCCTGTGCTGGTCACCGGTTGCCCGGTACGGGAGGCTTTCCGGCGCGTGGCTCAGCAGGCGAATA
>BTUC01000049.1:0-2157 GCA_045863575.1 Phycisphaerae bacterium | reverse complement strand
GCGCGGTTCGGTGCTCGAATCGTTCGGACTCGAACCTGGCCGCCGTACACTCCTGGTAACTGGGGCATCGCAAGGGGCGCGCACGGTTAACGAGGCCATGTTGCGGCTCGCGGATGCCGTCGCTGCGGCCGGCTGGCAGATCCTGCATCTGAGCGGAGCGGCCGATCGTGGGCGCGTCGAGACGGCATATGCTGCGGTGAGGCCGCAGCTCACGCAACATCTGGCGTACCGAGTCCTGGACTTCACAGACCGAATGGCCGAAGCGATGGCGGTCTGCGACCTGATCGTCTCGCGGGCGGGTGCCTCCAGCCTGGCGGAGATCCTGGCCGTGGGGCGTCCCTCGATTCTGCTGCCCTACCCGTACCACAAGGATCGTCACCAGTGGCACAATGGGCAGGTGCTGGTCGATGCCGGTGCGGCCATCATGTTGGACGACCACAAGGACCCGGTGGCGAATGAGCGGGAGCTGCGTCCAGTGCTGACGGCGCTGATGCAGGATGATGAGCGGCGGGAGGCGATGCGGCAGGCGGCCCAGGGGCTGGACCGGCCCTACGCCGGCCCGACCATCGCCGCACTGCTGCGAGTGATGAACGATCTGCCGGCCGGTAGCCTGATCACGCGCTCGCGCGCCGAAGATGGCGGTAGGGCGATTCGGATCGAGACCCGTCCCAATCGCGGGTCCGGCCACACGGTCTTCTGTGCGCTTGATCAAGCCAGAGCCCGCATCTCGCTGGCCGGCTCGAGCGAGAAGCGGGTGGAAACCTGACTTCAATCACGCCTCAAGGAAAAATGTCACCCCTCCCGATAGGATAGTGTTGAGCCAGGCGAGCGTTGGGTGTTCGCGTGCTGTGGACCTCTCGCAAATCCATTCATGTTGGGTCGTCAGGCGCTTTCGATTACAATCATCCTCCCGGAAAGAAGGATTTGTTCATGTCCATCAGCGCAGGGACGCGCCGGTTGGGGAAGGAAGTTGAGGCCGCTCCGCTGTATCCACCCGTAGGAATGAATAAGAATCTAAACGGTAGCGCTGGTTTTCGACTCACGGCCGGTTCGCGCGTGCACATGATCGGCGTGGGCGGTTGCGGCATGTGCGGGGCGGCGGCCGTGCTGATCCGCCGGGGCATGCGGGTGAGCGGGTCGGACCGAAGCGGCTCCGAGATCCTCGAGCGGCTGTCCTCGCTGGGTGTGGACGTGCACATCGGGCAGGTGGAAGCCAATCTTCCGGAGAGTTGCGATCTGGTCGTGTATTCCGCCGCCATCAAGGAAGACAATCCGGAGCTGGCGGCCGCCCGGGCGCGGGGGCTTAGAACCGTCAAGTACTCGCAGTTGCTGGGGTTGTTGATGGCCGAACGCATGGGCATCGGCATTGCCGGCACGCATGGCAAAAGCACGACGACGGCCATGACGGCGTTCATCCTTCGCGAGGCGGGACTGGACCCGTCCTTCGTGATCGGGGCCGAGGTCGCGCAACTGGGCGGTGGCTCGGGCGTCGGCGACGGCGAGCAGTTCGTTGTCGAGGCCTGCGAATTCGATCGGTCGTATCTGAACCTCCGGCCGAAGGTGGCCACCATTCTGAACGTGGAGGAGGACCACCTCGATTGTTACCAGGATCTGGACGCGATCGTCGCTTCGTTTCACGCGTTTGCGTCGTTGGTGCCCAATGACGGCCTGCTGGTGATGAACGCCGAGGACCGCCATACGGCACGAATCGTCGACGGGATCAACGCGCCCGTCGAAACGTTCGGATTCGACGCAGCCGCGGATTGGCGTGCGGAAATCCTCGATTGCCAGCAGGGCTGCTTCAGATACCGCGTGTGGCGGAAGGGGCAGGCCCTGACTGAAGTGCGACTTTTGATCCCCGGCCGGCATCATGTGGCTAACGCCCTGGCGGCCATGGCTGTCTGTTATCGTAGTGGTGTAGCGCCGGAAGCCGTCGCGGATGCGCTGGGGCGTTTTCGCGGCGCCGAGCGCAGGTTAACGCGGCGCGGAATGATTGATGGTGTAACAGTAGTAGACGACTACGCGCACCACCCGACCGAGATCCAGGTGACGTTGCAGGCGGCCCGGGAGTACTACAGCCCGCGGAAGATGTATGTCGTTTTCCAGCCGCACCAGCATTCGCGCACCCGTTTCCTGCTGGCGGATTTCGCCCGCAGC
>BTUC01000048.1:0-24228 GCA_045863575.1 Phycisphaerae bacterium | reverse complement strand
AAGACCTTCTTCGTCGCTTTTGCAGTCTTGGCGCTGATCGCGGCCGTCTGCGTTGTGACTCACCCCAGGCCGGTATACAGCGCATTGTTCTTCGTGCTGGTGGTCCTGTCGGTGACCGGCTTGGCGATTCTGGCCCTGGCGGAGTTCCTGGCCGCGGCCTTGGTCATCATCTACGGCGGCGCGATCCTGGTTACCTACATTTTCGTCATCATGCTCGCGCAGCAGAGCGGTGCGGCGGGCTACGATCTGCGCGCCCGCGAACCGCTGGCGGCGGTGGTGCTGGGTTTTGCCTTCGCGGCGGCGGCCACGCAGGCCCTGGTGGCCCGTGATCCGTTGGCGGCACAGGCGACGCGACCGCACCCCTACTTCATGCATGCGATCTCTGAGGAACGCCCTGTGGTGCGAACGGCGGTGGACGGTGCTCCTTTACCCGGCAGCGTGCCGGTCGGCGCTGATCAGATCTCCGCTGCCAGCAACGTACGTCAGGTGGGGCTGGTGCTGTTCACCAACTACGTCATCGCCGTTCAAGTGGCGGGCGTGCTGCTGCTGGTGGCCATGGTCGGTGGAATCGCTATTGCCCGGAAGCGGATTGAACCGGAGGCCCTGACCCCTGAGGAGCGCCGCCAGAGCCAGGTGGAAGAGGATCTGCATCGCCGCGGGCGCGAGGCGGTGCCGTTCTGATGGAGCGCTGAGTGCCTCCAAGCCCCCAGCCTGGCCCTCCCCGGAGTACCGGGGGAGGGAAGGGAGATGCCGGGAGCACGGGGGCGGATGAGATCCCGCAGAGAGGGAAGTGAGATACCCCGAGGGGGGTTGAGACGTGAAGAGGAGTGTCGATCTGAGGCGCGGTGAGGTCGAATCGGTATGCCGTTGAACGTCACACACGCTTATGTACTGGTCGGTGCGATGCTGTTTGCTATCGGGCTGGTGGGTTTTCTCGCCCGACGCAACCTGATCATCATGTTTCTCTCCACCGAGATCCTGTTCCAGGGGGTTATTGTGAACCTGCTGGGCTTTGGCCTGGCGCATCACGAACTGAGCGGCCAGGCGTTCGCGCTGTTCCTCCTGGTGATCGCAGCGGTGGAAGCGGGCGTGGCCCTGGGACTGGTGGTTCTGCTGTTCCGCCGCAAGGGAACGCTGGATGCCGAGGCCTGGCGAACGCTGAGAGGGTGATCTGGTTGGGAAGACAGGAATTGGGATGAATGTGTCACTTGCTGATTCCGGGATGCTGATGTTGGCGCCGCTCGTGCCGCTGCTGCCGTTATTGGGCGCGGTCATCGTTGGGCTGTTCGGGCCGCGCCGGCTCAAAGGGGCGAGTCATTGGCCGGTCATTCTGGGCATCGCCGGAGCCTTGCTGGTCAGTGGCCTCATCTTCGGCGTGGTCGTCTCTGCGCCGGATTCCCAATCGCACAGCAACACCTATCGTCTGTTTTCCTGGATATCACCCGCGCCGGGCCTCTGGTTCGACGTCAATTTCCTGATCGATCCGCTCACGGCCATCATGTTGGTGACCGTCTGCGGCATCTCGCTGCTGGTGGCGATCTATTCGCGCGACTACATGCGCGTGACCGAGACCGAGGCGCCCGAGCAGCACGCCGGCGGCCCGTCGTCGGGCGACCACGTCGCTGACCCGCATATCCACGGTCATGGCTCGCACGGACCGGCCGGTCACCATGCCCCGGTGCCCGAGCGCGGCTACGAGCGTTACTTCGCGTTCATCGGGCTGTTCGTCTTCAGCATGTGCACGCTGGTGCTGGCCGGTAACTTCCTGCTTCTGTACCTGGGTTGGGAGGCGGTCGGCCTGTGCAGCTATCTGCTGATCGGCTTCTACTATCAGCGCGACGCCGCGGCATCGGCCGCCAAGAAAGCCTTCCTGGTCAACCGCATCGGCGACTTCGGTTTCGGGCTGGGCATCCTGTTCATTTACCTGTGGATCTCGCCGCTGGTCACCGACGGCCGTAGCCCGCTCGATTACGCGGTTGTCTTCGAGCACCTGCACCGGCTGGAGGAGTGGCGCTGCACGGTGATTGCCCTGCTGCTGTTCTGCGGCGCCGTGGGCAAGAGTGCCCAATTGCCCCTCTATGTCTGGCTGCCGGATGCGATGGAAGGTCCCAGCCCCGTTTCCGCCTTGATCCACGCCGCGACCATGGTGACGGCCGGCGTCTACATGGTGGTCCGCTGCGGGGCCATGTTCGTGCAGTCAGACATCGCCCTGGCCATCGTGGCCGCGGTCGGCGCGGTCACCGCCCTTTTTGCCGCGACCATTGCCATCGCCCAGTACGACATGAAGCGCATCCTCGCCTACTCGACCATCAGCCAGCTCGGGTACATGTTCCTGGGCGTGGGCGTGCTGGCCGCCGACTCGGCCATCTTCCATCTGTTCACGCATGCCTTCTTCAAGGCGTTGCTCTTCCTCGGTGCCGGCAGCGTCATGCACGCCATGGCCGGCATCATCGATATCCGGCGGTTCAGCGGCTTGCGGCGCGTCATGCCGGTGACCTTCCTGACGTTCACCATCGGAGCCCTGGCGCTGGCCGGTTTTCCGCTGCTGTCGGGGTTTTTCAGCAAGGACGAGATTCTTCACGCCGCCTATGCCCAGCATGTGGCCCTGGGGCTGATCGGCAGCGTGACGGCCGTGCTGACGGCGTTCTATACCTTCCGGATGGTCTTCCTGGCCTTTGCTGGCCCGCAACGTGTGCCCGCGGGTGTGCACGCACATGAATCGGGAAGCTGGATTCTGGTGGCGCTGGTTGTCCTGGCCATTGGTGCGGCCGGGGCCGGATACCTCGGAGTGAACTTCCACACCAGTAGCAGCTCCTTCCTGTGGATCATCGAGCCGCACGGTGCGTTCCACCATTGGCTCGAGCCGGTGGTCGAGCCGTACCGTACCCGCATGGACCCTCACGCCGGCATGTCTATGGCCGGTTCGGAAGGGGCCGCCGCTCACAGCGAGAGTCCGCTGCTCATGTATGTGTCGGCCGGCCTGGCCATTCTCGGGATCGCCGTTGCCTACGTGCTCTATGCACGGCGGCGCGACTGGGCGGAGCGTGTGCGCCAGGAGCTCGCCGGGCCGCACACCGTGCTCCACAACAAGTACTACGTAGATGAACTGAATGACGCGGTTATCGTTCGTCCGCTGTACGAATCCGGCCGGCTGTTCTTCGGGTTCGACCGGTTCGTCGTGGACGGACTCGTCTGGGCGGTCTCGGCCGTGCCGCGAGCGGCGGGCTTCCTGATCCGCCCGCTCCAGAACGGGGCGCTTCAGAGCTACGGCGTGAGTATGACCGCGGGCATGATTGTGGTGATTGTTATCGTCTGGCTGGTGGCCCGATGACCGAGTTTCTGAACGATTGGATACTGACTCTGCTGATCGCGGTGCCCCTGCTGGGGGCCGTGTTGACGGCCATCAGCGGCCGTAACCACGATCCCGCGGCGTCCGGGCGTTTCATTCCACGGCTGGCCTTGGGCTTCTCGTTGGGTACGCTGCTGCTGGGGATCGCGGCCGTCGCTCTGTATCTCGCGGCCGCCGATGACATGGGCACACGCGCTTCCACGTCAGGCGATTACGCCCTCTCGACGAATCTCTCCTGGGTCAGCGACGCGGCAGCGGCCACCCGGCAGGGATACGTGGATTTCCGCTATCACGTGGGCGTCGACGGGTTGAGCATCTGGCTGGTGGCCCTCACCGCGTTCATCACCCCGCTGGCCATCTGGGCCAGCTTCTCCGGCATCCGCGAGCGGCTGCGCGAATACTACGCGCTCATGCTCCTGCTGGAAGCCGGCATGATCGGCGTCTTCTGTGCCCGCGATCTGCTGCTGTTCTACATCTTCTTTGAGTTCACGCTGATCCCGCTGTTTTTTATCATCGGTATCTGGGGCGGTCCCGAGCGCCGCCGGGCGGCGGGCAAGTTTTTCCTGTACACCTTCGCGGGCAGCATGCTCACCTTTGCCGGCGTGCTTTATCTGGCCTACCGGGCCTATGCCATGCAGGGCGGCGGCGTGTTCACGTTCGATTTGGACACTCTCTATGAGCTGCGGCTCACGCCTGCGGAGCAATGGTGGCTGTTCCTCGCCTTCATGGCCGGCTTCGCCATCAAGGTGCCGCTGTTCCCGTTTCACACCTGGCTGCCCCTGGCCCATACCGAGGCCCCGACCGCCGGCAGCGTGCTGCTGGCCGGCGTGCTGCTGAAGCTGGGCACCTATGGCTTCCTGCGGTTCAGTCTGCCGCTGCTGCCGGACGCGGCATTCCAGTTCGCGCCGCTGATGGCCATTCTCGCCATCGTGGGCATCATCTACGCGGCCCTGGTCGCGTGGGTGCAGGATGACGTCAAGAAGCTGGTGGCGTATTCGTCGGTATCGCACCTGGGCTTCTGCATGCTGGGCATGTTCAGCCTGACCACGGCCGGGCTGACCGGTTCGCTGCTGTACATGGTCAACCACGGCCTGTCCACCGGCGCGCTGTTCCTCGTGATCGGCATGATCTATGAGCGCTATCACACCCGCGAGTTCGCCCACATCGGCGGGCTCGCGCGGCGGATGCCGTGGATGGCGTTTTTTCTCGTCTTCTTCGTGCTCAGCAGTATCGCCCTGCCGGGCCTCAACGGTTTTGTGAGCGAGTTCCTGGTCCTGCTGGGCGCCTTCACCTCGTACACCCAGCCGACCTCAGAATGGTCCGCCGGTCCGCTGGGCGTTCCCTATGGCGTGGCGGCGGCCGTCGGCATTGTGCTGGGCGCCGTTTATATGCTGTCCATGACTCAACGCGTGTTGTTCGGTCCGCTTCGCGAGCCGGCGCACACGCCGGATACGTCCGGCGGTCTGAGCGTGGACCTGACGCCGCGGGAAATCGGCATCCTCGCACCCATCGCCCTCGCCTGCCTGTTTCTCGGTGTCTATCCCCGGCCGCTCATCGACACCATCCACCCGGCCGCCGAACGCCAGGTGCTCACCCGCGTGTACTATCCGGACAACGGGCCGGAAAGTCGGCCGGATAACAGGCGGTACAACCGGCCGGGCAAAGGGCCCACTAACGGGCCGGACAAAGGGCCGGCTGGCGGCCCGATCGCACGCATCGCTGAACTCTCCTCCCCTTCTAGAATCTTCCTCCCTTCGCAGGGGGCTCCAATGTTCTCCCCCCCTTTTAAAGGGGGGGCTGGGGGGGGGTGTGACACCACCGCGTCATCCTTCGCGGTTGATGCTTCATGTATGGAACGGCCGGCAGAGAGGCCGGCCGCTACGGAGCTGACCGCGTTGGCCTGGAGCGGAGCGGGGGAACCGGTTCAGGCGACTGCACGGCGGGGCAATGCTGTAGGTTCCGTGCCCGAGGTGCTGCCATGAATGGGGAAAGCTTCCTGACGCTGCTGGCACCGGAGCTGATCGTGCTGCTCGGCGCAATCGTGGTCCTGATGATGGGCTTGGCCGGTTCAGAGCGGGTCCGCGCCGCGACACGGCCGGTAGCCCTGCTCAGCGTCTTCGCCGCCTTCCTGGTCACCTGGCATTTCGGCCTGCGCGACAACTCGTTGCGCCAAGCCGGGATGAACTTCACCGACCTGACCTGGTACGTGCGACTGGTGGCCCTGGGCATCGGCCTGCTCGTGCTGCTGGTCCACTGGCATCTGCCCCAGTCCGCGGAGCGCGGCGACGTGTTCGCCATGATTCTTTTCAGCCTCTCGGGCATCCTGCTCACCAGTCTGGCCGACGATCTCGTGCTGCTGTTCCTGACCATCGAGCTGGTCAGTGTCCCCACGTACATTCTGGTGTCCATCGGGCGCAGCGACATTCGCGCCCAGGAGGCCGGCCTCAAGTACTTCTTCCTGGGGGCACTGTCGGCGGCGCTGCTCGCCTACGGGTTCAGCTTCCTGTACGGCGCCACGGGGACCACGCTGCTCAGCGGGATGCACCTGGCGGACAGCGGCGGCTTCATGACCATCGGCTTGCTGCTGGCTTTCGCCGGGCTGGCGTTCAAGATCGCGGCCGTTCCGTTCCACGTTTATGCCGCCGACGTCTATCAGGGGGCTGCCTCGCCGGTCACGGGTCTGCTGGGCTTCTTTCCCAAGCTGGCCGGCTTCGTCGCGATTATCAAGCTCGTCGCGCTGGTGCAGCCGCCCGGGCCGGTGACAGCCGGGTGGAACATGCCGGCCGCCGCGTTCGTGTTTCTGTGGGTCGTCGCCGCCGCCACCATGACCATCGGCAACGTGCTGGGCCTCATGCAGACCAACGTCAAGCGCATCCTGGGCTACTCGAGCATCGCCCACTCGGGCTACATGCTGGTGGCCCTGCTGGTCGGTCCGGTCGCGGGCGGTGGGCCGCTGCGCGACGGATTGTCCGCCATGCTGTTCTACATCGTGGTGTACGGCGTCATGAACCTGGGCGCTTTCGCTGTCCTGGCGCTATTGAAGGCCGGCGGCCGCGACGCCGAAGAGCTCGACGATCTGGCCGGCCTCTCGCGCCGCCAGCCCCTGGCCGCCTTGGCCCTGGCCATCTGCGTGTTCAGCCTGATGGGCATGCCGCCGACGGCCGGGTTCTTTGCCAAGATCTATGTGTTCAGCACGGCCCTGTCCTCCGGTTGGGACGGCGGGCGCGGCTCGGCGCTGGTCGTGCTCGCGGTGATCGGCGTGCTCAACTCGGCCATCGCCGCCGCCTACTACCTGCGCATCGTGGCCGCCTGCTACCTCCGCGAGCCGGCGATCGAAGTCGCCACCCCCACCCCCAACCGCTTCCTGCACCTGGGCCTGCTGGGCTGCTGCACGGCCATCCTGCTCCTGGGCCTCTGGCCCGACGGCCTCATCCGCATGGCCCGCCAGCCGTTCTACGACCTCCGCGCCCCGGCCCCGCCGGCGATCTACGAAACGGCCGCGCCTTCCCCGCAAATCAGCGATCGAAGCAGAATCCAAGCGACTGTCGCAGATCGACTTGAATCGCCGAAGACTATTGAGGATCTGATAAGTGAATCAGTATTGGATTCCGGACAGTTTTTCGTCGTCGGGGACTCGAATCCGTCATCTGGCCGCGCGCGGCAGGCCGCCGAAATGGACTGATCCCTGTTCCTGCGCCGGAGGAGTCCTGTTCTTGTTCGCAGGGTTCAGGATGGATAGAATCCGAATCATGAGTGAAGCCGTCCGAGCCATTCTTGAGGAAATCCGCCGACTGCCTGTTCAAGAGCGTTCTGAATTGATCGCTGAAGTGGACCGGCTCGCCGAAAACAGACTCACCTCGTTGTGGAATATCCACCCCGCATCCGTCGGGCAGATTGTGCGTCCACTCTCGCCGGAAGACGATCTCCTCGAAAATCTGATGAGCTCCTGATGGTCGGTGCGGATACCACGTTGCTGGTCCATCTGGTCCGTGACTTCTCCATCTTCGGCGGCTTTGATCTCGAATCCTATTGAGTGGCGGCGCTGCGGGTTCCGGAGAATCTGACCACTTCCTTCCCGGAGATGCCGGGCATGAGTGCGGTTTGTTGACCTCGCTGGCAGTCTGCCATTTCAGGATGGCCAGGGCTTTCCTCGACGCGCGCGGCCCGCGTTGAAGCAGATGGCCGACGAACTCATGCGGGCGTGCGGGACACAGTCAGTTCTCACCTCCCAGTCCGTGTGATCGGCCAGTTTCACCAACCGGCAGCGGATGGTTGGCTGGCCTCGCCCGTCGGTCAGATCGATGCGGACGAGATAGTTGTGCCATTTCTTTTCGGCGAAGACAAAGCAGATCAGTTGCCCTCGTTACTCGAACAGCTGAAAAGTCGTTTGGACGTAGAAAAAATCGCTGTCGTCGGCCGGCCCGGTCTCCTCAATGAACGGCCCGACGAACAGGTGAGCATAACCCAGCTCCAGCTCAATCCGCGGGTCAATCTGGTATCGGAGGCGCAGGTCGATCTCTTGCCCGATGAAGTCTCCGCTGCGCCCCTGCGGATCTCGTCGATTCCCGAATACCCACGCATCCGAATCGCTCGCCAGCCAGTACGCCCCGTAAGACGTGTCAAAACGGAGCTGGCGCAGTGGACGGGCCTCCAGCCGCAGCTTTGTCAGGATCAGGTTCTGCCAGCTGATGTAGTTGAAGGTCGACCACGAGTGATTCGGCGCGAAGAGCCGGTCGAACCGCTCGTTCAGGGGGTCATCCGGCACGCGATCGCCGGTGGCGTAGGCGGTTTGAAAGCTCAGCCGCGGATTCCAGGCATGCTCGAGCGTATAGCCTATCTCACCAAACCCCGCAAACGCCCGTTGCTCCAGATCGCCGTCCTCGCCGAACTGGAAGGCCGTGTTCAAGTCATAGTCAAAGCCGGTCCTTCCGATCGGGCCGTACGCGTGCAGGCCCATCGTGTGGATCTCACGGTCGGGTGCGTCATCATCCTTGTGGTCCTGATCGAGAATGAAGTAATACGGCTCGATCGTGATGATTCTGTCCCAGCGGCGCCACGCCCCGATGAGTCCGTAGAACCACTGTTCCTCGTTCGGTCTGTCGGGCCGCGTCAGGCGCCGTTCCACCGGCTGGACGGCAAGAAAATCAAACTGCCAGTCGGACGTGCTCTGGCCGAGCTGCACGCGGAAACCATCGAACGCGTTGGTGGTGTTCCGCCACCCGTTCCGCCCGAGCAGCTTGCGATCGACGTAATCCAGCGTCATGCGCCCGGCCTGCAGACGAAATGGTCGACCCTTCCCCAGTGCATCCTCGAAGAAGAGCTCCCCAAAGGCCTGCAGAAAGTCCGCCTCGTCCACCTGGCCGGTGTTTTCCGGGAAATTGCTGTTGAACCGCCTGGCGTCCTGAAACTCGAGGCCGATGCGGAACGGATCCAGGATCTTCTTGACTCCCAGGTACCCGCGCGACCGGAGCAGAAACCGGTTGTCGTCCTCGAGAACGCTTCGCCGATAGTCATCGTCGCGATGGTCCCACCGGGTGCGGTGTTCCAGGCCGAATTCGAGCCAGTCAAAGTCCTCGGTGCCCGGCAAGCCGGTCTCGGAGAGCGTTCGCACGTACGAGGGTGGCTCCGACTCGGTGTCGACGCCAAACGCTTTCGATTTGAACCGGCCTGACTGGTTGGCGTCCGGCTTTATCTCCTCTGCGGGCCGGGTGGTCGTCGCAGATACATGCGGATCGTCGGCCGGTTGCGGCGATGGAGGGGTCGCCTCGCACGGCCATGCCGCTATAAACCAGGGCGTCACCGCAAGACACCTGTAAAGGCATTGCCGCATGTGATGCTCTCGAGTGCCTACGGAAGTAGCAGCTCGAACTGTTGCTTCAGCCAGTACCTGCCATGCGTCTGTACGGCGATCTTGTCCCTGCCGCTCCACCGAAAGGATTGGATCGGAAGCATGGATGTTGCGATTTCCCGCTTGAGGGCGTCTGTTCTCACGTCCCGGTCCGTGTGATCGGCCAGATTGACGAACCTGCGGCGGATGGCGGGTCTGCCCGGTCCTTCAGTCAAGTCAATGCGGTCTCGGCGCTGAGCTGCATGACCGGCTGCGCATCCGAAGGGTTCGTCAGCCAGAGGGCCACCAGGCGCCAGCAAACGAAGACTGTGACGGGCTCGCGGTGGCGTCGCGCGTTGCATGGCCAGCTCCTCAGGGTTGGTCGAGCATACAGCGGATTCGTCGGCAGAGCCATCATGAAGAGTTGAGCGTGCCTGGGCGCCTACTGGACCATCTGTCACCCTGTTCAGGGCTCGCCCTTCGGCTGCACCGCCGACAACCGGGGGCTTACGCCGCCCGGCTATTGACTCTCGCCCCATTCGGGGCTTTTTCCCAAGGCTCCTGCCCTGACGTGGTGGGGAGCTGTGTGGCCATGAAGCTGTCTAGCTAGTTCTGTGTGGTCATGAAGAGGCGTAGACCTGGGTGGCCCTGGAAAGGAACAGACCTGCGCACCCACGTATAAGCACCAAACCACACGCGGATTCACCTTGTGCATCTTGTGCTGTTTTCGTGGTATTCGTTCGTTACCCGGCGCGCAACTGCTGGGCTTGGGCTTCGGTCGGTGCCGACGCCTGGCCAGGGGGATCGGGCGACATTCAGGAGATTTCATCCCCGGACAGCCAGGCCGCTTTCGAGATGCGCTCCGAGAGAACTCCCGGATCGGATTCTATAATCCGTTGATCAGCCCATAAGCAGGACGCTGACCGGCTCCTGGATTTGTGTCCACTTTTTCTTTAGCGAAAGGAGAGGTTCCATGGCCCTGCTGAAGTGGGCAGCCATTCTCGCTGTGCTTGCGATCGTCGCCGCTGTTCTCGGGTTCACCGATCTGGCCGCGGGGTTTGCCAGTATCGCCCAGATCCTGTTCTTCCTCTTCCTGGTCGCGGTGGTGGTACTACTGGTCCTCGGCCTCATCGGCATACGAAAAGTAACTTGAAGTTTCGCGAGCACAGAGGGAGGTGCGTGATGATGAGATTGCTGTTGTCAGCCACATTGTTGTGCGCTTGCGCCATCGGATGCAAAGACGAAGGCACGGCCACCGCCCCGCCGACGGAGCCGGTTCCCGGAATATCCGGAACTCCTGTCGGTCCGACCGATCGATCGACCGCTGAGTTCGACGCGTTGATCACCGAGGTGTCGCTCCAGATCCAGCAGAAAGAGTATGAAGCCGCCGAAGCCGGACTGCGCGAACTCGAGCGGATGAGCGAGTCCATGCCGGAGAGCTCGCGACAGCGGGTTGCCGATTTGCGCGCGTCGCTGGAATCGCAACGCGAGGCCGCGGTCGAGTCCAGCGTGGACATCTCCAAGCCGGAAACCACGCAGCCCGCAGGCCGGACGCCGCCCGCGGATGAGGCCGAACCGATTCAGGAAGCGCCCACGGAAGCCGAACCTTCCGACGCAGGCGCCGCTGAAGGTGGCCAATAGCCTCGTGTGCTCCGTTTAGGACTGGACCGAGCGCTTGCACCACGCCCGGTTGACCAGGCTTGCCTCGGTACAGGGATCCGGCCATGCCGCGCCCGTGGTTGGCCGGATCCGATCTTTGCGCGCAAGTCGTTTCATGCGCCTGGTCGCTTTGATACAATAGCTGGCGACGGTCCGCCCTCCCCCTGCGTGCGGTCGAGTCCATCTCTTGATGGGCGGTCCTGTCGGAGGGTGAAAACGGTGCGATGGCTTCCTGCCCTGCTGGTCCTCATCGCCAGCGCCACTCCCTTGTCGGCGGTCGCTCAGCTCCAGGTCGGGCAGCGCATTCCCGTGCAGATCCAGCCTCCCGTTCTCGCTGCTTCCACATCCAGACCCCAGCTCGCTGCCGTGTGCTGGTCCCAAGTCGTCTCCCACCCCGGAGCTACCTACATCGCCCTGCACTTCAGCGGCTTTGACCTGGCTCCGGGCAGTTCCCTGGCGATCTCCGATCCCGGCGGAACACATCGGTATGTGCTGACCGGCCGGGGTAAGATGCAGGCTGGCAGCTTCTGGGCTCGGCACATCAAGGGCGATACCGTTGTCCTCGAGCTGACCGGCGGCGCCGAAGGCATCGGCCCCGGGTTCCTGATCGATGAGTACGCCGCCGGCTTCGTCGACCTGGAAAACGTTGGCCCCCGCGCCGTTTGCGGCGACGATGACCGCCTGAACGCAATATGCTTCCAGGACACGCACCCGGAGGTGTATGACGCCTCGCGAGCGGTGGTCCGCCTGTTGATCGGCGGCGTCGGCTTCTGCACCGGCTCGCTGGTTTCGGCTGATCACCACGTCCTGACCAACAACCACTGCATCTCGAAACCGGCCGATGCGCTCAATACCGATTTCGACTTCATGGCCGAGACGCCGAACTGCGATACGCCCAACTGCGTCCTCTGCTGGCCGGGGATAATACTGTCCGGGAGTACACTGGTTCAATCCAACACGGGCCTGGACTATTCGCTCGTGCGGGTCAGCGAGGGCGAACCCTCGGATACCTTCGGCCATCTCGAAATCGACAATCGGATCCCCCAGCTCGGCGAGCAGATTTACCATCCGCAGCATTCCGCTGCGGAGGCGAAGGAGATCGCGTTCTTCAGCAGTTATCCGAGCGATACAGGCGGTGTCGGACGCGTTCAGTCCCTCACCGAGGATACCTGTCTGGCGGCGAGCGGTATTCCGGAGATGGGCTACTACCTGGATGGCGTCGGCGGCTCTTCCGGGTCTCCGATCATAGCCGCTTTGACGAACAAGCTGATCGCGCTTCACCACTGCACGGGCTGTCCCAACCGGGGCGTCCCCGCATGGATGTTTTATCCTGAGATCGAGCGGTTCGTCACCGGTGTTGAGCCGCTCGGCGGCATCGCCCCCGGTTCCGCATCCGCGACCTCAAGTGGGTCAGCCCCCGGGCAGGTGGTCGAACATAGCGTGGATCGAAATCTCTCGACGGGATGGGCTTCGAATTCGAGCAGCGGTGTGCATTGGCTTCAAATCGATCTGGGTCGCCTGGCCGCCGTGAGCGGGTTCAAAGTCTGGCATGCGTCCTCCGGCGGAGCAGCGACTGGGCTCAACAGCCGCGTTTTCGAAATCCAGCGAGGCCCCACGCCGGCCGGTCCGTGGACGACGGACTTCATCGGCGAAAACGTCACCCAATCTCCGTCGAGTGGATTTGGGTATGCGCGTCCCCAGGCTCTGAGGCATATCCGGCTGCTGATCACGGATGCGGGCGCCGACGGCCGGGCCAGGGTCCAGGAGTTGGAGGTGTTCGCCGATGAGGATGCCTTCGATGCTCTCCCTGCCGGTTCTAACGTCGCGCGGCAATCGGTGAGTGTTCAAGCCAGTTCCCGGTTCAATGCCGATCTCGACGGCAACAAGGCTATCGATGGCGTGTTCTCGCTGTCGAGTCGCTGGGTCAGCGCCAATACCTCACCACCCCACACGCTGACGCTGGATCTGGGTGCGGTCCGCTCCCTGGACGGGTTTGTTTTTCGACAGGCCAGCAACGTCGAGTCACGGAGCTACAACGCGAACGCGATTTCATTTCAGACCGGCCGTTCGATGAGCGGCCCCTGGTACACGGAGGCTCTGGTTCTGACCGACGGAAAAGGTGACTGGGAAGCACGGACGCTGACTTCGCCCAAGTCCGCCCGCTACATCCGCCTCTCCCTGGCAGATCCAGGCCCTGACTCGTATGCTCGGGTTCCTGAATTCGAGGTGATTGCTGCCAGCGGGCCGCGCGCCGGCTTCTCCGCGAGCCCGTTAGTCGGCGGTGCACCGCTCACCGTCCATTTCACCTCGCTGGCACCGGTCCAGCCGAATACCTGGTTCTGGGAGTTCGGCGACGGTTTGACCAGTACCGAGCCCGATCCGTCACACGTCTATGCCTTACCCGGCCAGTACAGCGTCCGGTTGACCATTAATACCCCTGAAGGCAATCACGTCCGCACCAGGACCAGCTACATCCAGGTGCAGGGACTCGTCGCTGATTTCGTTGGCTCTCCCGCGCACGGTGTCGCCCCGCTTGAGGTACAGTTTACCGATCGATCGTCAGGACAGGTCCAGACGTGGCTCTGGGATTTTGGCGATGGGGGCTCCAGCAACCTGCAGAACCCGCCGCATACCTATCAGGCTCCTGGTGCCTACAGCGTGTCCTTAACCGTGAGCGGCCCGGCCGGTGAAGACGTCAAGACCCGGAAAACCTACATTCAAGTCGCGACGGTCAGGCCGGATTTCGACCTGGACGGCGATGTGGATCAGACGGATTTCGGTCATCTACAGGCCTGCTTCAGCGGCGCCGGATTGATCAGCACCGATCCCGACTGTCTCAACGCGCGACTGGATGAGGATCAGGACGTGGACCAGGACGACTTCACGATTTTCCGGGGCTGCATGTCCGGACCCGGGATTGGCCCCGAGCCGGATTGTGCCGACTGACGCCAGAGCTTGACCCTACCCCCCGTTATTGTAAAGTTTGACGAAACTTCGGCGATACGGCTCCGTCCGCGGGTGACGGCCAGTCGCCACTTTGTCTATTTTGACAGGCAATTTCTGATGTCATCAGCCATCATCCATGTGAGCGGGCGGGAAATCCTGGATTCGCGCGGCAACCCCACGGTCGAGGCGACCGTGATTCTGGAGGACAACAGCACCGGCCAGGCGGCGGTTCCCTCTGGGGCCTCCACCGGTGAGCACGAGGCGGTCGAACTTCGCGATGGCGACAAGAGCCGCTATCTGGGCAAGGGGGTGCTGAAGGCTGTCGAGAACGTCAACAACCAGATCGCCGAGGCCGTCCTGGGCATGGACGCTACCGATCAGGAGGCCGTCGACAAGGTCATGCTCGGCCTCGACGGCACGCCCAACAAGGCCACCCTGGGCGCCAACGCCGTCCTGGCCGTGTCCATGGCCGTCGCCAAGGCGGCTGCCCAGTCCAGCTCGCTGCCGTTGTTCCGCTACCTTGGGGGGGCCAGCGCCCATGTGCTGCCGGTACCCATGATGAACATCCTCAACGGCGGCAAGCACGCGGATAACACCGTTGATTTTCAAGAGTTTATGATTCAGCCGTGGGGTGCGCCGAGCTTCCGCGAAGCCCTGCGCTGGGGCACCGAGATCTTCCATAGCCTCAAGTCGGTGCTCAAGGGCAAGAAGTACAACACGGCCGTCGGCGACGAGGGCGGCTTTGCCCCCGATCTCAAGAGCAACGATGAGGCTTTTGAGGTCATCGCCCAGGCGGTCGAGAAGGCCGGCTACAAGCTGGGCGAGCAGATCTTCTTCGCTCTCGACCCGGCCACCAGCGAACTGTACAACGAGGCGAAGGCCAAAGGTAAGGAAGGCTACTGTTTCTTCTCGTCCGATCCCAACCGCATCGTCTCCTCCGAGGAAATGGCCAATTACTGGGTAGAAATGTGCCGCAAATGGCCGATCCGTAGTATTGAAGATGGCTTGGCTGAGGATGACTGGAAGGGTTGGAAGTACCTCACCGACAAGATCGGCGACAAGGTTCAGCTCGTCGGCGATGACCTGTTCGTCACCAACGTGAAGCGCCTGGAGCGCGGCCTCAAGGAGAAGGTGGCCAACAGCATCCTGGTGAAGGTCAACCAGATCGGCAGCCTGACGGAGACATTCAACGCGGTCAACCTGGCCATGCGGAACGCCTATACGGCCGTCATCAGCCATCGCAGCGGCGAAACCGAGGACACCACCATTGCGGACATCGCGGTTGCTACCAATGCCGGTCAGATCAAAACCGGCTCCGCCAGCCGCACCGACCGCATCGCCAAGTACAACCAGCTCCTGCGCATCGAGGAGCACCTGGGGGATGAGGCGGTGTATGGGGGGGCGTTCTGGAGGAAATAGGGGATCAGATGGAGAGAAGGAGAGACGGAGCGACTGAGCGAAAAAAGGTCATCCGGCGGCACACGGATCTGCAGGTGTATCGCCGTGCGTTCCAGGCCGCCATGCGGGTCTTTGAGCTCAGTAAATCCTTTCCCAAGGAAGAGCGGTACTCGCTGACCGACCAGATTCGACGAGCTTCGCGCTCGGTGTGTGGCAATATTGCAGAGGGATGGCGGAAGCGCCGGTATCAGGGCGCCTTCGTCTGTAAGCTGGGTGACAGCGAGGGGGAGGCAGCAGAGACCCAGGCGTGGCTGCAGTTTGCCCAAGCCTGCGGTTATCTTGATCGCGAGACAGCAGCTGAGCTGTATTCTGAATACGACGCGATCATTGCTATGCTGGTCGATATGATCCGCAACGCCGAGGAGTGGATCTTGTGAAAGCAGGAGCAATGCCGCCCGTGCCGTTTCTCTCCGTCGCTCCGTCGCTCCGTCTCTCCGTCTATGCCACCAGACAAACACCGGCTGTGGACAGGAAGAGGGTGCCAGCATGAGCAGAGACGCCACTCAGCCGGCCGCGCACGCGATCATGTTCTGGCTCCTCTCGGTCATGGCTTTCGCGCTGTTCGCGCCGTCGGTGTTGCTGCCGATCTGGGAGGAGAACAAGGTTCTTCGCGATTACGAAGCGCAGATGGCCGTCATGGTTGCGGATCTGGAGGCGCAGCGCGATCGGAACAACAGCCGGATCGAGGCCCTCAAGAACGATCCTCTGGTCATCGAACGGATTGCCCGCCGCGATCTCAACTTCCGTCCAGCCGGCGAAGAAGAAACCGCCTGGACACCCGAGGAGCTTGCCTCCGTGCGGGTGGTCCAGCCGCCGAAAGTTCGCAGCGGCGAGAGCGCCGGAGAGCCGACCCCGGCGTGGGTTTTATCCCTGCGTCGCTGGCTTCCGGACTGGCCGTGGCGTGATCTCTTTGTCAAGCCAGCCAATCGGCTGCTGATGCTGACCATGGCCGGAGGGCTGCTGGTGGCCGCCTTTGTGCTCTACAGCCCCGGCGCTGCCCGCGCGGTCGCCTCGGCACGCGGTTGACTTCGTTTCACCAGGGACCTTTCCTTCTGTGCGTGCATGCCCGGCAGGCGCAAAAAAACCACCCTGGCTGCCGGTCGGGGGTCGTGGAGAAGCGGCCAGAGTGGCGTTACGTTTGTGGTTCGCTCGGCCGGGTGACCGTTTGACTTATGTCGGCTCCGAGTCAGGCGATCATGATGGGGAATCCTCCCGGCTTGGCTGGAAAACAGAAGTTTCAGGCCGGCCCAACCAGGCCTTCCCGGATGGCGAAGCGGGCCAGTTCCACCCGGTCATGGATGTTCAGCTTGCGCATCAGGCTGGTCTTCTGGTTGTCGGCGGTCTTATAGCTCACGTGCATCACGGCGGCCGCCTCCTTCAGGCTGGCGCCCCGGCCCAGATGCATGAGCAACTCCCGCTCGCGCCGGGTGAGGGCGGCGACGGCCTGGCTTCGTGGCAGTGTGAAGCGCACACGGCCTTCCTCCAGCTTCAGCCGCTTGCCAATTGATTCGCTGAAGTACGTGCCTCCTGAAGCCACCAACTGAATCGCCGACAGCAGTACGCTGAAGCCATCCGCTTTCACGACGAATCCCTTCGCGCCGGCCGCCAAGGCGCGCTCAACGTGGTCGTCGTAATCGTAGCCACTCAGGAAGATGACCCGGCATTGGGGGACGGCCTCACGGATGGCCTGGGCGGCGGCAAATGCGCTGGAGCCCGGCATTTCGATATCCATCAAGGCGATGTCTGGCTGGTGTTCTTTGGCCCGGTAGAGGCCAGCATCGGCATCTGAGGCCTGAATGACGCACTCGATGCCCTCCTGCTGCGCGAGCTGTGCTGCCAGACTCTCACGCAGCAGACTGTGGTCGTCCACCAGTAGGATGTGCATGCCATCTCCGCACAAGTCAAGATGTCAAAAGTTACCGCTCGCTAAGGGCTATGTCGGTTTCCGAATGCTGCCGGCTGGATGGGGTTTTTGCCCCTAGGAAAGGGTGTTGGTCCTTTTAAGTGATTGCCGGGCGGGGCTTTATGCTTCTGAGAGAGAAGAAGTCACAGGGGCCAGATTTTGGGGTTGGACGCTTAATTTGACGTGGCGAGCCGACTGGCCCACCATCGCCTCATCGGAGACTTCTAGTCGCGCGGGCGGCAACCAGATCCACGGAGGTTGTGGTCATGGGGTTCATGAGCGGGTCGGTCACGTTCAAGCGGTTGCTGGTGCTGGGTGATTCGTACAAGCGGGTGGATGATGCGGTTCTGGAGCGCCTCGGCGCGCATGCCATGGGGGCCGACAGCATCCGCACGGCCGACAAGACGGAACTCGGCTGGGTGACAGGGGAACACATCCTGGATACCCGCTTTGACTTCTCGAAGAACGCGCTCGCCGATGGGCTGTACTTCGCACTGCGGATTGATACCAACAAGCCACCTCCGGATCTGGTCCGCAGCTATCAGAAGCTCAACGAGGAAGCCATGCTCGAAGCCAGCGGGCGCGATTTCTTGAGCAAGGCGGAGAGGCGCGAGGCCAAGGAGCAGGCTACTTCCCGCGCGGACAAAGAGGCGGCGGCCGGCGCTTTCCGACGCTCCAAGATGGTGCCGGCGTTCTGGGATCTCAAGCGCGGCGAGGTTTACCTGGGCAGCACGGCCGGCGGGGTGGTCGATCAGTTTCTGCTGCTATTCCGCCAGAGCTTTGACCGCTCGCTGGTGCCGCTGACTTCCGGTGAGCTCGCTGCTCGGTGGTGCGTATCTGCAGGTGAGGCAAGGGCTTACGATGATTGCAGCCCGGCCCATTTCGTGACTCCGCCGGATGGCGCCACCGACCCGGCGGAGACGTTTGCCAGCCGGGAAGGGGCGAGCAAGGACTTCCTGGGCACCGAGTGGCTCACCTGGCTGATGTACACGGCCGACGTGGGCGCGTCTGAGATCAGCACGCCCCAGGGGCACAATGTGTCCATCCTGTTCGAAAAAGCCCTTCAGCTCGAATGCGCCTTCAAACTGAGCGGCACCTTGTCCGCGACGGCCGATGCTCCTGCCGAGCTGCCCGAGATCTCCGTGGCCATGGCGACGGGCAAGCGGCCCATTCGGGCCGGGTTGCAGATCGCGGTCCACGGCGATGGGTACGGTTTGACCCTGCGTGGCGACGCGATGAACTACGGCGGCGTCCGCTTGCCGGATCCGACGGATGCCACCGGCCCGCGGGCGATTTTTGAGGATCGCATGGAGCACCTTCGCGACCTGATCGAGGCTATGCAGGCCCTCTATGTCGCTTTCCTGAAGAAGCGATTGTCCAGTAAGTGGCCGGCGACGCTCAACGCGGTCCGCGCCTGGCTGGCGGCGGGGCGGGAAGCCGGTGCGAGCCAGGTTGAATCTGTCTTACCCAGCATGGCTGCGGCCTCCTGACTCGAGAGGATAGAAACGCTCCAGTCCCCGGACAAAGAAAACGCCCGGCGCCACAGAGAGTGTGACGCCGGGCTTGGTGTTTTTCCGGTCGGCTTCAGGTCGGCCGATTTGCCGATCAGGCTCAGCCCGGGGGCAGGCCGCCGATCGGCGGAAGATCATGGGAATAGGGCTCGCGCTGCGTGGCGGCAGGCTCCGGCGCGGAATAGGGCGTCGGGCTCGGGCTGGCCAGGCTGGCCGCGCCCCCGGTGCCGGCGCCGTCGGGCCTGATGTAGATGTAGTACAATTGGCCCTCCGCCTGCGTCCGGCCGGCCAATTCGCCCACCTCTGGGCCCGTGCCCATGAACACATCGCAACGTCCGGCCGCCCGAATGGCGCCGCCGGTGTCCTGATCCATGGCAAAGCCGCTGTAGGAATGGTTGCGGATGGTCCCATCCGCGGCGCGTGCCGGCAGCAGCGTCGTCAGGAAGGCCACGCCCGCCCGCGGGTACACTTCTTTGTCCGTGGCGATGGTCCGGAACGGCGACACCGGCACGTTCAGACTGCCGTAGGGTCCGCCCTTGCGGGGTGTGAAGAAGACGTATCGATCGTTGACCCGGATCATTTCCTGGTACTTATCCGGGTTCTCCCGGAAGAAGCGGATCAGGCCTTGGAGCGAGAGCTGTTCGGGGTTGATATCGCCGCGTTTGACCAGCTCTTTGCCGATGGAGCCGTACTCATGTCCGTTGTCGCCGGCGTAGCCGATCTCAAAGAAGCTGCCGTCGGCCATCCGCAGCTTGCCGGAACCCTGAACAGTGACGATGTAGGCCTCGAACGGGTCGCGCAGGTAGCACATCTCCAGGCCCTTGCCGGCCAGAACGCCGTTCTCAATCTCTGACCGCGTGTAGTAGGCGCCCCCTCCCGAACGGCTGTATTTGAACGTGGCCGGGTCCTGAACCAGGTCCGGCGGCTTCTTGTACAGCGGAAAGCGGAACTCGCCCTCCGGTTGGAGCCGGGCGTCGAAAATGGGTCGGTAGTACCCCGTGAACCAGACGATTCCCGTATCCGGCGACGTCCAGCCAGGGCTCGGCCGGGCAGGATCCTGATAGCCCCGCGACTGATATACCTCGAAGCGCTGCTTGATCATGGCGTCGAACTCTTCGGTTGACCGCGCGGTCCGGAGCACCTCCAGGAAGGCTTGGACGCTGGCCACCGAGCGCTCATGCGTGATGTCGAGGTACGGAAAATACCGCTGTGAGGACGGCCGGCTGAGGTACTCCAGGCTGTACTGGGCCGCCTGCTCCAGGTTGGTTCGGTGGTTGTACCCCTCGCTGAAGTCGGGATAGCGGCTGGGGTCGATCTTCTCCAGGGCCATCATGCCCGGCGGGAGTTCCTTGCCGTAATCCCTGGGCTGCTCTTGCACGACGGGAATGGGAGGAGTGTCTTTAGGGGGGCAGCCCGTCAGCAGGAGAAGCCCGATGTAGCCCGAAAGAAGCAGGTGTTGACGCCAGGAAAGCACGTGTGTCCTCCGTGACCAGCTAGGATTTTCCCCATGTCCTATGGGGCCGAAGCGGGCGTCCCGTCCGGGGGCGCCGCGTCTGCGGGATTCCGGGCAGCGATGGTAAGCCGACCGCGGCCTCAGTGAAATTATCGGTGCGCAACCGTTTCGTTCACGAGCCCACTTTCGCATAGAATGGGGCTATCGGGCCGGTTGCCGCGGGGCTTGGACGCCCGAGCCGGCATGCAGGGTTCACGACGCACCCCCTGGAAGGAGATCATTGTGAAACAGGCCACCCTCCATACAGACTATGGAAACATGACCTTGCGTTTTTTCCCCGACGTCGCGCCCAAGCACGTCGAGAACTTCATCGATCTGGCCGAGAAGGGCTTTTACGACGGGCTGACCTTCCATCGGATCATGAAGGGCTTCATGATCCAAGGCGGCTGCCCGGAGGGGACCGGGACCGGCAGCGGCCCGCGGCGGCTCCCGGCCGAATTCAGCGACAAGCCCCATGAGGTGGGCACGCTGTCCATGGCCCGGGCGGCCAACCCCAACTCGGCGAGCTGCCAGTTCTTCATCTGCCTGGATCGCTGCGATTTCCTCGACCGGCAGTACTCGGTCTTCGGCGAGCTCGTCGATGATGCCTCCCGCGAGACGCTGGCTACGATCGGCAACGTCCCGGTTCAGCAGAGCGACAGCGGCGAGAAGTCCGCCCCCGTCAAGCCGGTGAAGATCAATAAGATCACCGTCGAGGAGGTTCCGTGAAGGCCGGCGCGCCCCTTGAAGGAGGTCGCGACGAAACCATGGAGGCCCATTCACCCAACGGCCGGCCGATCATCAGCATCTTCGGCAGTTACAGCCCCCGGCCGGGAGAGCCGCTGTACGATCAGGCCTATGCGGTGGGCCATGCCTTGGCCCGCTCCGGGTACGTCGTCTGCAACGGCGGTTATGACGGCACCATGGAGGCCAGCGCCAAGGGTGCCCGCGATGCCGGTGGCCAGACCATCGGCGTGACCTGCGCCGTGTTCAGCGACTACCGCGGCATGCCGCTGAAGGCTAACCGCTGGATCGACCGCGAAATCCTGCACGACAACGTCTTTTCGCGCATCGACTGCATGATGCGCATGTCGGCCGGCTACGTCGTACTGGAGGGCGGCACGGGCACGCTGGTCGAACTGGGCGTCGTCTGGGAATACGTCTGCAAGGGCTTGATCGAGCCGCGGCCCATCTTCGTGGTGGGCGACTTCTGGTGCCCGGTCGTCGAGCGCATCCGCGGCGTGCGGCCCAAGAGCTGCCAGCACGTGTACTGTGTCGAATCGTCCGAGGCCATCGTCTCCCGTCTGTCCGAGTTGCTTCGAGCCACTCCCCCGCTGCCCGGCGAGGGTTACCAGTCCACTCCCCCCCTTTCAAAGAGGGGGCTGGGGGGGTAATCGGCCGCCCCAGCGCTTCCGGGCCGGAAGGTTGAGGTTCGCGAGCTGAGGGGGATTGGCCGTCAGAGCCCCTCCCGGCCGGCGGGATTTGAGATTTGGGATTTGAGATGAGGCGTCATCGGGCACCGACGCACCCCTTGACGGTGAGGCACACGCTTCCGCTCTCCGCGGCGGCTCCTTAGAATCCCCGGTTTCGACCTCAGCGCAACTTCGAGGAAAGGTTGGTCATGGCAGTACCCACCGGCAACGTCATGGATCGCATCGTCGCCCTGTGCAAGCGGCGCGGCTTCATCTTCCAGAGCAGTGAGATCTACGGCGGCATCAACGGCTTCTGGGACTACGGGCCGCTGGGCGTCGAGCTCAAGCGCAACCTCAAGGACGCCTGGTGGCACGACATGGTCCAGCACCCGCCGGACGGCCCCGACGGGCGCGAACTGTCCATGGTCGGCCTGGACTGCGCGATCATCATGCATCCGCAGGCGTGGAAGGTCAGCGGCCACTTCGATTTGTTCAGCGACCTGATGGTGGACTGCCGGGAATGCAAGGCCCGTTTCCGGGCCGATCAGGTCACCTGCCTGGTGTTCCAGTTTGCCGATGACCCCGATCCGGGACGCCCAAATGTCTACGTCTTCGCGGCCGTCGGCGGTGAACAGGATGTCTTTGACGCCAACCGCAAGAAGATCGACAAGGCCCTCCACGGCCAGGCCCCTGACAAGCAGGTGCCGCACGAGGTCATCACCCTGGACAAGCCCATTCCCGACCCCGTTTACGGTCAGATTCCCTGCCCCGAATGCGGAAAAGCCGGTTCGATCACGCGTCCCCGGCCGTTCAATCTCATGTTTGAAACGTATATCGGTGCGTTGCTCGACGAAGAGAACAAGTCGTTCCTCCGCCCGGAAACGGCCCAGGGCATCTTCGTCAACTTCAAGAACGTCTGCGATTCCACGCGCATCAAGGTGCCTTTCGGCATCGCCCAGATCGGCAAGAGCTTCCGCAACGAGATCACGCCGCGGAACTTCACCTTCCGCTCGCGCGAGTTCGAGCAGATGGAGATCGAGTTCTTCTGCCACCCCAGCGAATCGCGGAAGTGGTATGAGTACTGGCGCGACGCGCGCATGAAGTGGTACACCGACCTGGGCCTTCGCAGCGAGAAGCTCCGCCTGCGCGAGCACGAAAAGGACGAGCTCTCCCACTACTCCTGCGGGACCTCCGACATCGAGTACGCCTTCCCGTTCCTGGCGGCCGGCGACTTCGGCGAGCTGGAGGGCGTGGCCCACCGCGGCGACTTCGACCTGCGCAGCCACATGGAAGGCAAGCTGGTCAAGGAGGGCGATGCCCTGGTGGTCGAGAAGGGCCCCGACGGCAAGCCCAAGTGGAAGGGCTCCGGCAAGGACCTGACCTACTTCGACGACGAGCGCAAGGAGCGCTTCACGCCCCACGTCATCGAGCCATCGGCCGGCGCTGACCGCGGCACGCTGGCCGTGATCTGCGAGGCGTACACGGTGGACGAATCCCGGCCCAGCCCGGAGCTCATGAAGTTCCACCCGCGCCTGGCTCCGATCAAGGCGGCCGTCTTCCCGCTGGTCAACAAGGACGGCCTGCCGGAGATCGCCGAGCCGCTGTTCCGCGAGATCCGCAGTCGCTGGCCCGCCCAGTACGATGCCAAGGCCTCCATCGGTAAGCGTTACGCCCGCATGGACGAGGCCGGCACGCCCTACTGCTTCACCATCGACGGCCAGACCAAGGAAGACGGCACGGTAACCGTGCGCGATCGGGACACGGGCGCTCAGGAGCGAATCGACAAATCAAGGGTCGTCGAGTACCTGGGCGAGCGACTGGCCAGGTAGGGTACTGGTCTGTCAGACCGTTTGAGAGGAACAAGCGGGCTGAGTGAGCGGGTCGGCAGCGCACGGCCTCCTGAAGATCGCTCGACGATCGGAAGTCCACCTGCATTACGAGAATGACGGTCCCATCACTGGTCCCGCCGCTTCTTCTTGGGCACGAAGGGCAGCACCAGGCCGTTGCGGGTCGCGAGTTTCGCCATCTGCTCCATGTGGATGTCGCTTTGCGGCGGGTCGGTCACGCAGTGCAGGTGGCCATAATCTGGATCGCCATCATCCACCTCCTGACGCGGCGGGAGTGGCGGCGCGAGCGATTGGGTCAGATCATGGAACGTGAGCTTGCAGGCGCCCGGCAGATCGCCCGAGGGTAGCATCTTGACCGTCTGATACCGCCTGAGTCCCTCGTCAGTCTTCAAGCTATGGTCTTGATACGTAAACGATAGAGCGCTCTCGTCTTCTCGGGGTTTGAAGGCTTCCCACGTGACGAGACCACCGTCGCGGATGCGGTTCTTCCTGTCGATGCGCCGGAGAAAGGAGTCGTCCGCGACAAATGGGCCTAAGCGCGAGTCGTCACCCACTTCGCGAACTCCCTGGTCGCAGATCGATCATCTAACGAGACAGTTGTTGACTTGGCCACCATGCGTTCATCAATTTGGATCACGGTGAGACTGCCGCCTTGGCGGGGAATGCGATAGTTCACGCGACGATCCGTCACCAGGGACTGGAGGACCAGAGAAATACCACCCTCATCCTCCACAAAGGCGCCAGCCTTCAGTTGCGGGGCCAAGACTACGTGAGGCGCAAGCCGCTCTGCAAGGGTCAGACAGATGTCTTTCGCCGCCTTCGTG
>BTUC01000047.1:0-24693 GCA_045863575.1 Phycisphaerae bacterium | reverse complement strand
CGCCGCGAAGCCGATCAGCAGCGACACCCAGCCGTACAAGAAGCCAACCAGGGGCCCGTACGCCTCGCGCATGTAGACATACTCGCCCCCCGCGTGCGGCAGCGCGGCCGCCAGTTCCGCCACGGTGAGCGCACCGCACAACGCCAGCGCTCCACCCACCAGCCACAGCCCCAGCAGCAGCCAGCCGGAGTGAGTGGCCAGCAGGCTGTAACCAGATGTCGTCAGAATGCCTGTGCCGACGATACTGGCGATCACCACATAGGTGGCCGTGGAACAGGAGAGCCGGCGATGTAACTCGGGCGCGGACGATGATGCGTAGTCCAGGGGTGGCGGCGGTGGTGAGTCGGAAAGCATGGTCTATGTGGGCGGTCGGTTGTGGGTGGTCAGTGGTCCGTTGTCAGTGTTCTGTTGTCCGATTGCTTACCGTACGAGTGGGAACGTGCGAAGGAGACCGACCAGTGCTCTGCTCCCGAGCCAGACGCGCCACCAGAGCCTCCACCTGCTCCTCGATCTCACTCAGGGCTTCATCGGGGCCGCATACGTCCAGATCGTGCACCTGCCAGTACTCGACGCGATCGACCCAATCGGCGAACTGCTCGCCGATCAGTGGACGATGCTCCGACTTCTTGAGCGCAATCACCAGGTCGCTGCCGGCCAGGTCATCCGCTACGAGCGGTAGCGGCTCGCGATGCTGCCGGCCGGCCTCCACGCCGCAGACCGAGAGCCGGCCGAGCACATGCAGTGACACCGGCCCCGGGTTGATCACGCCGGCCCGGCCGATGGCCAAGCCACGCGACTCGGCCCGCCAGTCGAGCCCCGCGGAGGCCGCACGGGCGTTGAACAGCAGCTCCGCAAAGCGACTGCGGTAGTAATTGCCCGTGCACAGGAACAAGACGCGGTGAGGCATGTTCAATTCTGAGCCGGCGCCGTGCCCAGGCGAACCCGCGGCACCTGCAATTCAATCTGCCGCACGTATCGTCGGTCGCCGCTCGTCCACAGGGCCACGCGCACGGTGTACTGACCGGGCTTCTCGTACCGGTGCTCGGGGGCGGCCACCGGCGAGCGTTGGCCATCGCCAAAATCCCAGAGATACTGCTGCGGCTCGAACGAGCTGCGCGCCGAGAAGGTGACCTTCATGTCGTCGGCGGGATCCTCCTTCACCTCCACGCGGATCCACGGCCGGTGCCGGACCACGTCCACGAAGAACTGATAAACCGGCTCAGGATCGCGGCGATGGGCGCTGCCCCGCTCGATGACCGTCGGGTCCAGGTCGTGGCTCTGCAGCCAGGCGATGCATTCCTTGGCATCATCCTTCAGGAAGTCAAAGGTTCCGTACATGATCTGAATGGGCTGATTGCGGTCGAGGAACGGCACGCAGGGTTCCACGTACTGGGCTTTGAAGTTCCCCTGGCGCACGGAGAGGGCACGGAAGACGCCAGGGTTGCGAAGGCCGGTGAACAGCACGGCGTACCCCCCCGCCGACCAGCCGGTCAGGAACACGCGGGCGTCATCCACCCGGCGCGAGGCCCGGATGGAGGCGACCATCGACAAAATGGCCTTCTCGTCGTCCACCTGGCGGGCAATCTGCTCGGAAGGCTTCGGCGGAAGGCCCGACGTGCCAGTCAGCTCCGGTGCGGCCAGCAGAAATCCCACCCGCTCGGCCAGCCCCTTCCATTCATCGAGTTGGGCGGGGGCTGTATCGAATGGGCGTGTGCCGTGGCAAGTCACCACCAGCGGCCAGGCACGGCCTTCGTGGTAGCCGGCTGGCACGTACAGGTGGTACTCGCGATTGAACTCCGGCTCGCGGAGATTCTCAATTCGGCCGGGCGCGGGCAGGTTGCTGATGGCCGGACAACCGGTACAGACAACCAGAAGCCCCAGGGCCAAGCCGGGGAGACACCGACGCATGTTCGACGGTTTCCAGAGCAAGTGCAGGCCTCCTGACGGCATTATGCGGCCGTAGGCAGAATTATCAATTGATGCCCCAGCTCGGATACCGCGGAGTTTCGAAATGGGCGGCTCGGCTGGCGAGCCCATCTTCCGCGATGTCCCCCTGACGTCCGGTAAGCTTCGGCAGATCAAATATTTGAGTACGTGAAGGCGTTCCCAACTTGATCGCTTGCCCGAAATTGCTATGGTATACGGATTACGGATCGGTCGAGCCTGCAAGCCAGTCAGGGGGAATCCGGGAGCAGGAGGTTTTCCAGTGCCCAAATCGAAATACGCTCCCGCGCTGTTTGAGGTGATGGATAGCGGGAAGGATCAGAAGTCAGCCAGCCGGCTGCACGTGCCGAATTGGTGGGGCCGCGGCAAAAAAGAGAAGCCGGCGGACTCGCCGGAATCGGGGACACCTGAGACGGCGGCAGCCGCCCCCTCCGCCCCAGAGGGAGCTGAGCCGGTCACGCGGCCACACGTGTCCCCGTCATCATCTCCGGATGCCGCTGTATCTGCGCGTCCCGCTGTCGAACCGATTCAGGCAGCACCGGCCGTAGAGGAGCCGAAGCCCCCTGTTCGCCCCATGACGGCCGCCCCCGAAGGCACAGAGGGCGGGGACCGACCGCCGATCCTCCGGGTCGAGGAAGGGCGCGTCGAGCTCTCCTTAACCAGCATCAATGCGCTGGTGGGAGCGGGGATACTCCTGCTGCTCATCTTTGTCGCTTTTCAGCTCGGGCAGCTTCGGACCGGGTCGGATCCTGTGGCGGTGAACACAGGCGAACCGACCCCTGAATTGGAGGAACTCCAGAAAGGTCCGCAGCAGCCCGGCGTGCTTCAGCCGCCGCCGCCTCCGGCCGAGAGTTCTCAAGGTTCGGCCACCGGCGGATCCCGAGCCGTCGCACCCGGGGCGACCAATAGCGGGAATCCTGCCGAGACTCCTGGGCAAGCCACCCCGGAAACTTCCGGCGGCCAAGCCGACACCCGTACAGCGGGCCTGAATTATGTCTACGTGGAGAGCTTCAAGCCCGAGCACAAGCAGTACGCCGAGCATGCCCAGGCATGGCTGCGCACAAAAAATGTCGAGACGCTGCTGCTTCGGGCGGACAATGGCTGGTGGCAACTGGTGAGCAACCAGGGCTATGATTCTGCTCGAACCGGCGAGCTGCGCAGAGCCGAGGAGCAGCGCGAGGCGATCAAGTCCCTCGGCCGGGAGTACAAACAGGAGTATGGCACCCGCGTGCTGTACAACTTCCGTGACCCGGCCATCCGCAAGTTCACCGGATGATTTCCTGGGACGTAGACAAAGGAGCGCCCGTGGTACACACCGCTGACCCGCCTCCGGGAACAGGCTTCAGCGGGGCAAGCACAGCAGTGGCACACACGGGCAGACACTCCGGGCCTACCGATTGAGGCTCGTGGCAACAACTTAAAGTCCAACTTATCGGCCGGGGCACGTGCCCGGCTTGCGGTACAGTCGCGGATCGGGTTCAATACTCGGCCCGAAGCAGGCAAGAGAACGATGATCCGAAAGGATCGCAGGAGATTTACGCAGATGTCCATGGACCGTTCACTCAAGACCGCGGGCTCGCTGGCCCGCCACCGGAACGTGCTGACCCGCGCCGAGCGGCTCAAGAGACTGACCGGCGAAGATCGCTGGAGCTCTGAGAAGAGCGTCTTCGGCCTGCCGAAGGTCAGCAACCGCAATGTGAAGGTTGGCAAGAAGAGCAAGAAGAAAGAGGAAGGCGAGGCCGCAGCAGCACCGGCGGGCGGCGCCCCGGCAGCCGGCGGCAAGCCTGCCGCGGCCGCAGCGAAGGGCGCGGCAGCGCCTGCGGCGGACAAGAAGGCCGGCGCGAAGAAGTAATCCGCACGAACGACTCCCGGGAGCCGTGCACCATGAGCGAACCTTCCGCCGAGCGCTTCCTGTCCGCGCGAAGCCGGTCCGTTGATGCTTCGGGCATCCGTAAGGTTTTTGACCTGGGTGCGAAGCTGAAGGACCCCATCAATCTCTCGATCGGCCAGCCCGATTACGACGTGCCCGAGGAAGTTCGGGCGGCGGCCGTTCAAGCCATCAACAGCCGCCAGAACGGCTACACGGTCACGCAGGGCATTGCCCCGCTGCGCGATCGACTCAGGGCGGACTTAAAGGCCGAAACCGGCGTGGATGCTCCCGTGCTGGTCACCTCCGGCGTTTCCGGCGGGATCCTGCTCTCGCTGATGGCCGTTCTGAATCCCGGCGACGAAGTAATCTTCGGCGATCCCTATTTCGTCATCTATAAACATGCGGTGCGACTCGTCGGTGGCACGCCCGTGCCGGTGGACACCTATCCGGATTTCCGCTTTCACGCGGACCGTTTCGAAAAGGCCGTCACGCCCCGGACCAAGATGCTCGTGCTGGCCACACCGAGCAACCCGACGGGAGTGGTGCTCTCCGAGGAAGACGTGCGGCAGGCGGCCGATCTGGCCGAGCGACACGATCTCATTCTGCTCCTCGACGAGATTTACGCCCAGTTGTACTTCGACGGTACGTTCCGGTCAGGCCTGCGGCACGCGCCGCAGCGCACGCTCCTGCTGCGCGGCTTCGGGAAGAGCCACGGCATGACCGGGTGGCGGCTGGGCTACGCGGCCGGACCCGCCTGGCTCATCGACGAGATGACCAAGCTTCAGCAATACACGTTTGTCTGTGCCCCCAGCATCGTGCAGCATGCGGGGCTGGCGGCGCTGGATGTGGACGTCACCGGGCACGTGGACGACTACCGCCGCAAGCGGGACCTGGTCTGCCAGCGGCTCTCGGGCGCCTACGAACTCGCCCGCCCCAGCGGCGGCTTCTATTTCTTCCCCAAGGCGCCGGATCGGTTTCCGAACGCCACCGCGTTCGTGGAGCAGGCCATCGCCAACAATGTGCTCATCATCCCCGGCAGTGTGTTCAGCGAACGCGACACGCACTTCCGGCTCAGCTACGCCACCTCGGATGACAAGCTGGAGCGCGGCTGCGAGATACTCTGCCGGCTCGCGAACGGCAAGTAACACCGCCGGAAGAACCGCCCAGGCTCCCCATTCACTGCGCATACGCGCGGCACCGCACGGGAAGCTTCCTGTCAGATGTTCGGGCTTTATCTGGTTCTGGCCTGATTCGCACCGGCCAGGAATGCAGTGACCGCGTTTCGGAGATCGTCAAAGCTGAATGGCTTGACGAAGTGGGCAACGAATCCGGAGGCGAGGCTCTCCTGCATGTCCTTGTCCATGCCATATCCGCTTAAGGCCACGCCTTTCAGACCGTGCTGGTCGCGAAGCTGGCGCATGAGACCGTGACCATCGCCGTCCGGCAGGCCCAGGTCGCTGATGACCAGATCAAATGGGCGGGTGGCCGCCAGCTCCAGCGCGGACTTGACCGAGCTGGCGGGCAGGACTTCCCAGCCCCACTTCTTCATGAACCGCTGGAGCACCAGTGAAGTGGCCTGATGGTCCTCGACCAGCAGGATTCGGGGGCTGCTCGCCGGCTCCGGGGCTAACACGGTGCTCGTGCCAGCAACCGCAACGGGAGCGGCGGCGGGTTGGGGCTCCGCCATCGCCAGGGTCACAGTGAAGGTCGCCCCTCGGCCGACACCGTCGCTGGCGGCCGTGATGGCGCCCCCGTGCATCTGCATGATGGCCCTGGAAATCGCCAGCCCCAGGCCCAGGCCGCCGTATCGGCGCGTCGTGCGCGTGCCGCCCTGCTCAAACGGATCGAGAACATTGGCGAGCTTGTCCGGCTCGATGCCCTTGCCGGTATCACTCACCTGGATACAGACCTGGCCGGCCGGCAGATTGCTGGTTGAGAGGGTTATCGTTCCTCCGGGGGGTGTGAACTTCACGGCATTACCGATCAGATTCCAGCACACCTGTTGCAGCCGCACCGGGTCCGCGGAGACCACGCTGGGCGACGCCCTCAGCTTCCATTCGATCCTGAGTTGCCGTTCGGAGAACCGCTCGTCACAACAGGCGTCCAGGGCATGGCGGAGAATGTCATGCACATCCACCGGTTGCGGCTTCAGCGTGATCTTACCCCTGGCGATACGGGTGAGGTCAAGCAGATCGTCGATGAGCCGCGTTTCCATCTGCACGTTCTGTCGGATGGTCTTCATATCCTCGCGTATCTGTGCGGGCAGGCTGGAATCCATCTCCATCTGCTGGCTGACCATGAGGACCGGCGTCAGAGGCGTGCGTAGCTCGTGGGACAGAACGGCCAGGAACTGGTCCTTGGCCGTGTTCGCGGCCTCGGCGGCCTCTTTGGCCGCAGCCAGCGCTGCTTCCGCCCGCTTGCGCTCCGTGATGTCAGTGAAGCAGACGGCAATGCCGTCGCCCAGCTTTACGGTCATGTTGCGAAACCAGCCTTGAATCCCCTCCGACTCGTAAAGCAGCTCGTAGTCGTGAGGATCTCCGGTCTCTGCCACGCGCACGTAGCGGTCAAACAGATCGCAGTTGGCCTTGTTGCCCGGCAGCACCGCGAGCAATCGTCGACCGACCAGTTCGGCAGGTGCGTGCTTGAGCACCCGCCCCGCCTCCGGGTTGACGTACTCCCAGCGAAAATCCACGATGCGGCCGTCTTCGTCTCTCACGCTGCTGAGGACCGTGAACGCATCCAGCGACAACTCCTGGGCCACGCGGAAGCTTTCCTCGCTCTTCCGCAGGGCCTCTTCAGCCCATTTCTGACCGCTGATGTCGCGGCTCGAGCCGATCATGCGGACCGGCTTGCGCCGCTCACCCTCGCCTTCGAACTCCACCCGCGCCCAGGCGCTGATCCACCGTTCGTCCCCTCCGGGCAAGCAAACGCGATACTGGGCCTCGTAGCGTCCGTGTCCGGATGGGTCGCACGCGCGGGCGAGAGCCTCCCGGATGCCGGGCAAATCCTCATCATGGATGAGCCCGCGCAGATGCGACTCATCATGAATCGCATCGGGCGAAGACAAGCCGTAGAGCCGCTGTGCCCGCTCGTCGAGCTGCCAACGGTGGCCGTCAAAGTCGATGGTCCACGTTCCGAGCTGCGCCGCATCGAGGGCTACCCGCAGCTTCTGTTCGTTCTCTCTGAGCAGCGCCTCGGCCCGCTTCTGCTCAGTGATGTCGCGGATGACGCCGCCGCGATACAAGGGCCGCCCCTCACGGTCCTTCACCACGAAGGCGTAGTCGGCGATCCAGCACCACTCGCCATCTTTGCGCAGCCAACGGCACTCAAAGCGTGCAGATCCGGTTTGGGCCGCTTTCGTGAAGGCGGTTTCGATGACCCCGTGGTCATCAGGGTGAATACGGGACAGCACCTCGTTCAGGCTCATGCCCCGCATCTCGTCCGCGGAGAAACCGAGCACCTGCTCACAAACAGGGCTGATGTAGTCCAACCGGTTGGATTGCAGGTCGCGCCGATAAGCCACGTCCAGCGACTGCTCGAGGACGGTGCGAAACCGCTCGCTGGTCTCAAGCAGTTCACGCTCCGCGCGCTTGCGCTCGGTGACATCGGAAAAGACGATCGCGACTCTCCGGCTGCCCGCTTCCCCAGGACGCCAGGCATAGACGTCGAACCAGCGGTCCAGCGTGCGGACACAGTCCTGAAAGCGCACCGGCTCACCCGTCCGTACCACCTGCGCATACCTTTCGATCCAGGAGGGCTCCATGTCCGGCATGACCTCCCGCATGGTTCTGCCCACGACGTTCTGGAGGCCGGATTGTCGCTCAAAGGCCGGATTAGTCTCCAGAAAACGGAAATCCGTCCCTCTCCCATCGGGCCCGGTGATCATCTCCTTGACGACGAACGCCTCGTCCATGGAATTGAACAAGGAGCGAAATCGTTCCTCGCTCTCGCGCAGGGCAGCCGCCAGAGTAAAATGGCTGGGAATCAGCCAGAATCCGTTCTCGCGCGCCGACGCGATGACGGCCACGCACAGGTAAATCGCGCCGAGCACGACGGTGCCGCGGGTTAACCAGTGCAGCGGCGTGTCCAGTTGCTTGAGCAGCAGCGATCCGGTCAGGTGCACGGCCACCAGCATCAGTCCCAGTGCATACCAGTGGTGAAATGCGGACGGAAACCGGCGGTTGGTTCTCCAGAGCATGGCCGCCGTCAGCAGGAACAGAGCGATGGAGGCGCCTACGACAAGACTGCGGAGAGGCGTTCCTCCCTCACCGGGAACAAAAAAGGCGGGCACCCGGCCGCCGTAGGCGAGCCAGGCGACCAGAAGCATCAGTCCGACAGCGCCTGCATAGGCCGCGGCCAGCCAGGCAGCAGGTGAGCCGATGCGACGACCACCCTGCCCCGCGATGATCACGCCAATGAAATGGAGCACCGCAGACAAGAGGGCGCCTGTGTTGTAGATGGCATAGGTCGTATTCGGACGGTCCGCGAAATCTGTCGGCGGAAGCGCCATGGCCAATTGCAGGACCAGCACACCGCAACCCAGCATCAGCACGCAGACTCGCGTACTCGCCAGGAATGTGCGCGCCGAAGGAATCACGATCACAAAAAGCCACAGAACAGGAACAGCCCGGTGCGAAAGCCAGGTCAGCCATGGCTGAGGTGCCGGCTGCTGCGAACCGGTCGCCCAGACGGCCAGTATGGCCAGCATGAGCAGGGGAACCGGCAACCACGCCGCTTGCGAGATGCGGCCGCGGGAGGTCCATCCTTGAGGTGAAACGTAGGCGGACTCCCCCTCGCCCGTCACCGCCGAGATCCTGCCGAGAAAGCTTCGGTTAGCGAAGGGCTTTAGAAACCACTGATATAACGTGTCGCGTCCATGGGGTCTTCTGGGTGTTATTCGGGGGAGCTGTCCCTCCTCTGCAGACCAGTGCTCTCTCGTTCCAAGACCCGGCGGTACGGCGCTTTCAGCCTGTTTGGACGAGGTCATGGGCCCGCATTCCTGTGTGGTTGTGTTGAAACGAGCTTAGAGAAGCCGTCCGTGGCCCATTGTGAGTTAGCTCGCGGGCATTCTACTGCACAGAGAGGCGAAGGTCAACGAGTCACGCTGCCCTCACTGAGCTGCCGGAGAACGGAGACAGAAGCAGAATCAGCAACACTCCATGCATGACGTGGAGTGGGCACAGACCCGCAGGAACCTCTTTGCCCGGGAGCCGTTCAACACACCAGCTCATCAGTTGCGGCTTCGAGGCTTGGGTCCCACTCCTTCTGCTCAGCGTTTTTTCTCGCGGGCTTTTCGGGCTTCCACGATCTTGCGCAGGCGCTCATGCGGGTCCGGGCGCATGGGATAATCTTTCGGTGACACGAGATTCTCCTGGTGCTTCTGTTCATCGCCACCGGCCAGCGCATCACCGGTACGCATCTGGAGATCGCCGTCCTGTACCTTACCAGGGCCGCCGCCGAGCACGGGCTCGTTGCCGGCGCCGGGTCCCGCCTTGAGATCGCGATCATCGACCCGTCCGGTCGGTTCCTGCTCACGAGCGCCACGGGGCCTGTTGCGGCGTGTAGCCATGGGTCACCTCCATTGGGATTTCAGATGAGTTCACTGATCCGACCCGATCGGCATCTTGCCTCCTGCACGGCAGCGCTTCGCCGAAGCGAACTGCCGTCATGTGAAGATTTTATACCCCCGGGATAGCTGAGCCTTTAATGCTTCGGGCGATGGATGGAGGACTTAGCAGCAGCCGTGCCTTCCTTGCGGCCAGCCAGAAGTAGACTGCAATCCCCGAGCAAAAAATAGCCATCCATCCGAACAGCAGAAGCTCACGGGGATCGAGGACCTGCAGCACCGCCGCGACCAGTGTGACCACCGCAAAAGCCCCCATCAGCGCGGCAATCAGACGGCAGTAGTGGGGACGCCGGGAAAGCGGGCGACGATAAAGACGGATGATCATCAACAAGACCAGCAGGAAGACAAGCAGGCCCGACAGTCGATGAACTTGGACGATGTATAAGAGCATGACCCGCTCCGGTTGGGCGCCAGCGCGGCTTAATCCTCCGGGCGGATGCCTGTGGACTCGGCCACGCTGGTGTAGCGGCGGCCGCCGATGACCGCGGTGGGAGCACCCTCGGGCCAGATGGAGAAGCTCAGGCCGATGTCTTCTTCGATGTTGTTGAGCCCGAATGTCACCGCTGTATACCACCGAGGCCACTTGCGGATCACCGTGACGTCGAACGTCTCCATCTCGCCGCGGTCCAGATCGTAGTAGCCGCGGAGGGCCAGCCGGTGTTTGACGTTGAGCTCGTAATTCATGCCCGCGCCGAGCAGGTTCGATTCCGTATCCCCGATGCGCCGGTAGCCGACGAAGTAAGAAAACCGTGGCGTACGCTCGACGGCATACGAGAGGTTGAACAGGTCCATGCTGCCGTCGGTCAGATCCCAGTTGCTCTCCGAGAGAATGGCCGTCGTGTCGCTGATCCGGTAGATGAAGTCCGTGCGCACGTGATTGCGGGCGATGCTGTTCTCCGGCCGGCTGTCGTAGAACCGGCCGATGGGCAGTTCGTGCCGCGGCGTGTCGCCGAAGAGGTTCAGCTCGATGTCGAAGATCATCCAGTCGACGATGCGCGTCGCCCCCGGCGGGCCGCGCTTGGTTTGCCACGCCTGGCGCAGGGCCAGAGAGGTACCGTAGAAGTCATCCACCGTCTCGACCCCCTGGTCGAAGGGGAACAGCTCGATGCTGTCCACGTTGCTGGCGCTCAGCCAGGCGGTGGCCTGCGGCCGGACCACGTGCCGCACGCCGTCGACATCGAACAGCCGGGATATGACATTCTCAAAAAGCCGCCAGAACTGCGTGCCCATGCGGACACCGATCTGGCCGAAGGCACGGCCCAGGGCACTCTCGGCGGCGCTGTTGTCCCAATAGCCCGTGCGGCCCATAATGAACGGAACGATGTTTCCATCACCGAGCTTGATCGGCAGGTCGATTTCATTCCGGGTCGTGCCGCGGAAGGTCAGATCGCTTTCGTACGTGTTGACCCGCGACCGGAAGAGGATGCCCTCGCTGTCGTCAAACACCCGGCGGTCATCGGGCTTATAGCGCACGAATCCCAGCCGCGATTCGCTGTAGAAGCTGGCGATCTCCGCGAGGGGTTCGCCGATCCAGTGGAACGCGGTATCCGGCAGATGTTCCGTCTGAGTCAGGAAATCGAGGACCCGCCACTGGGCCAGGGCAGAAAAAGCCCAGTTGTCCTCCTGCTTCTTGAGATACAGCAGCGTCTCCTGCTCCTTGCCCTCCTCGAATTCAGCGTTGAAGTACTCTTCCAGGAACGTCGGGTCGGAGACGTAGGACGCCTCGACGGTCAACTGCCAGTTGTCCGGCAGGAACTGGCGGTGCCGTAGCGTGAATCGGCCCCGGTTCTCGGTATCCGGCTCGTTGTCGCGGAACGGCCCGAGGTTGTCGCTTCCAGTGTCGTGGATGTAGTAGCCGCGGAAGAGGCCGTAGGAGTCCTCAGTCTCGTAGTCAACGTCGAGTCCGGCCCCCGGTCCTCGCTCGCTGAAGTAATCAAGGCGGAGCAGCGCCTCGACGCCTTGCGGCCGTTCCAGGCCCAAAAGGTTGAACAGGTACCACTTGGACTGAAATGTAGCTCCAAAATCATCACTGTAGCCCATACGAACGTTCTGCAACGGCGACTCGGTCTGGCGGAAATCCCCGGCCGTGTAAGGCCAATAGAGCACCGGGACGCCTTCCACGTTGACGGTCGTGTCGTACATCCGATAGCGGCCGGCGACGAAGTTCGTGATACGTCCTGCTTCATCGCGCGGCGTGGCATCGGTCAGGTAGACCCGGTCGGCGCCGATATGCACATGAGGCGTATAGAACTCGCTGGTTGTCACTGCGGCCTTGCGCGCGAAGTACTCCGTCGTCGAGAGCTGCCGGACCTGGTCGGCCCGAACGTAGATGGGCAGGTTTCGCCCGGGAGCCACCGCGCGCATGACCGCATCGAGGATCAGAGCCCGATCGTTTTCGAAGTCGTAGTAGAGTTCGGACGCCCGGATCATCCGGTCGCCGCGTGTAAGCACAACGTCGCCCTGAAGATATGCGCCTGTGACCGTGCCTCCGACGCCGTCACCGAAGCCCACCGAGCCGAGCGCGGGATCGTTTCGGTCCCTCACCGCATTCTCGGCAGGAAAGGGCTCCAGAGCGGGGGCGGGACCGGTCGTAGGTGGTGCAGCGGCCTCAAGGGCATGCTCTTCGGAATCGCGGCGTGCGAGGAACAGGACGGCCGCATTGGCTCGGATCTCCAGGAATTCGTCGCTGTTGAGCAGCCCCTGGGAGATGTGCACGTCCCCGGTGGCGGTCAGCACCCCAGCCTCATCGTCGTAAACCACCGGGTCCCGACTGCTGTAGCGAACGATGGGACGGGCTTTGGGGCGTGGAATGATCGGCTGCCCTGGCCGTGTGACCTCAAATTCCTGTGCTCCAGGCGGCGCGCCGGCACGAATCGACTGACGGATTCTCGTCGCCTCCTGGTAGAGCGGCGTTTCCTCTGAGGAGGCCCCGGTGAAAACATCCGCTTCCGGCACGAGGGCCTGTGTGCTATTGAAGGTGACAAAGAGGACCGGACCGGTGGTGACGGTATCGGCGGCTTCTCTCACGGATGCAAAGCCGGACAGGTAAACCTCGTAGTGGTAGTATTGGGTTGCCTCCCAGCTGCTTTTCTGCATCCAGATGACGGAATCCTGGCTCTTGAGGCGGCGTTCCCCCAGATGCAGCGAGAAATCGCCGTAGTACTGGAGCACCTGAATCCCATCAGGCTGGGACCAGACATGGGCGTACAGCCCGAAAGCTTCGGGTGTGTTCTGGCTGATTCCGCCGGGGATGAGAGGCGCGGAGGCGAGCGGGTCATCGAGTGGGACCAAGGGCGGGGCCTGAGCTTTCGTCGTCCGCCCACCGACAGTTGCTGCCAGGAGCAGCACGCCCGACAGGATCGCTGTTCCGCGTGGCAAGTGTCGACGACCTTTCCCTGGGCCTTCCGGTAGTTGCCGGCCGGCCGCTCTTCACCGCAGTTGCCCGAAGGATCATCGGGCCTTTGGGGGAGGATTATATGGCCCCCCTCTTGCAAGTCAACGCAAGATAAGGTATGGACAACCAGATCGTTTTGCCGCATAATACCTGCAACAGGTCACGCGGGCATTGCGCTGGGACCCGCGGGACACTGCTGGAGGGCAGAACGGCGGCTGGCGCGCCGCCGTCGAATGCAGAAGCGTAGACACGTGGCATGCCGAGCCGGCCGCACACCAAAGCGGCCGCCTCGGGGGGCGGGCTCACCCCTGCCCTGTCGACTTGGTCTTTCGTTGCCTGTCAGAGCTACTATAATCCTCAGCGCATCGTCTTTGCACCTCCCTTCAGGGGGCAGGCTGCAAGAGGTTCCACGAAGCGGTTGTTGCCTCGAGGATTCGAGGCTTAATGTTTCTTTTCAAGAGGAGAGCATCTCATGGAAAAACCCAAAAGGTCGTATTACCTGCCGGGTAAGCTGGTGGCCTCTTTCGACAAGGAGTGCTCCAAGTCAGGTTATGTGAAGGAAAAGGTGGTGGCGGCCGCCATGCTGGCATTCCTGGACAGCGGCCCCGACGCCCGCAGCAAGATGTTTGACCGCCTCGACGTGTTCCTGCGCGGCAAAGGCCCCAAGGCTTGACGGACGACTCCACAGGGTTCCGCATGCAAGCGCTGGGACCGGCATAAAAAACCAGCGATCAGTCCGGCGGCTCGAGGCCGCGGCTGATCGCTGGTTCTTTTTCGGGGAAGCCGCCACCCGGGCAACGCGGGTCGCGGGTTACTGGATCTCGAAGACGTAGGTTCGATAGCCGGTCCGCGTACGCGTCTGGAGGCGGACGCCCTTCTCCAGGGCCTCATCCGTCAGGGCCTGGCGCAGCGCCCGCACCGAATCGATCTGCTTGTCCTGGATGCTGACGATGATGTCGCCGGCGCTGATGCCCACGGCCGCCGCCTCACCGAGAGGCTCAACCGACGTGATCACAACCTGCTTCTCGACGTCTTCCTCCGACCACCCGTAGCGTTTGGCCAGGGCAGGCGTCATTTCCTGGGCGGTGATGCCCAGCGATTCAACGGTCGCTTCGGCGCCCTCCTCCTGTTCGCCACCACCCGGCGAACGCGGGCCGCGTCCACGGCCGGCCCGGCTGTAGAAATCCTCCGGCATCCTCTCGATGGTCACCGGTACGGTGATCTCTTTGCCGCTGCGCCAGACCTTCATATCCACCTTGGTATCCGGCTCCGTGCGGGCCACGAGGCTCTGGAGGTGGTTAGCGGATTTGACCGGGGTATCGCCGTACGCCAGGATCACATCCTGTCGCCGCAACCCCGCTTTGCTGGCGGGGGTGCGCGGCTGCACATCCTCGATGAGAACGCCGGTGTCCTGTTCCAGTCCGAAGGTTCGCGCCAGGCCGGGCTGAGCCTCCAGACCCTGAATCGCGACACCCAGGTAACCCCGGACGACCTTGCGACCGGCCTTCAGGTCAGGCAGAATCTCCTTTACGACGCGGGTCGGGATGGCAAAGCCCACCCCCTGGTAGCCCGCAACCAGGCCGCTGGTGGCAATAGCCGTGTTGATTCCGATCACTTCCCCGCGCATGTTGACCAGCGGGCCGCCGCTGTTGCCCGGATTGATCGCGGCGTCAGTCTGGAGGAAGTCCTCATAGCCGGTCGCCAGCACACCGCTACGGCCGGTGGCGGAGATAATGCCCTGAGTGACGCTCTGGACCAGGCCAAAGGGCGCGCCAATCGCCAGAACCCAGTCGCCTACTTCCATGTTCTCGCTGTCCCCCAAGGGAACCGCCTGGAGATTGCTCATTTCGATCTGCACGAGGGCCAAGTCGGTCACCGCATCGGTACCCACGACTTTACCCCGGGTATGCCGGCCATCAGCGAGACGCACGTCCACGCGTCCCCTTTCATCCTCGCCGGCCGAACCCACCACGTGATTGTTCGTGATGATGTAGCCGTTCCGGGCATCAATAATCACACCGCTGCCGCTGCCGGTCCGGGGCTGAGGTGGAGGCGTCTCCAGCCCCTGTCCGCGTTCGCCGAATTCCCTGAAGAATTCGCGCAGAGGCTCAGGGATGTCACGCAGATCCGGCGTTTCCCGGCGGCTGGATGAACCTGGGCTGCTGCTCTCCGGCAGACTGCGGGAAATAATCTGGACGACGGCCGGAGTGACCTGTCGAGCCACTTGGCGGGTCGCCTGTGAGATGGAGTCGAGGATGGCCTTCGTGTTGGCGAGTTGTTGCGGCGAGGGCTCCGCCTGGCTCTCGCGATTCTGAGCCACTGCCCATTTTTCGGTTGCCGGCCCGTAGAACAAGGCTGCTCCCGCCACGCCGGCGGCCAGAGCAAAGCCCAAGCGTTTACCCATGCGATAACTGGTCATTTACCAAACCTCCCTGAATGTCGGTCCGGGCCCCGGAGCAGTGACCGCGCCCTTTGGGGACCTGCGAGACTGTGAATGCCCGTGTTGAGACTGAAGTATCCAATTACCCATTCTATGACGCACCACTTCCGCTATTCCTGTCAGATTAACCGGTGAAATCCGGGGCGGAGCTGAGGCGGGTGAAGAAACTGTCACGCAGCTTCAGCACCGGGAGCCCCGGGCAAGCGGCGGCTCAGCACGAGCATGCCGAGCAGGATCAGAAGACCGGCCGCGGTCAGGCCAGCGCCTGACCGCAGCGCCGCCGGGCGATAGCGAAAAACAATGCGGTGCTCCCCTGCCGGGACTTCTATTCCCTGCACCACGGCATTGACGCGCACCGGAGACACCCGGACCCCATCGACCCATGCCTCCCACCCGGGATCGAACGACTCATTAAGTACCAGGAGTCCCCCCTCCTTGCTGCCGGCGGATACGATCAGCTCGTGGCCGGCAGATCGGTCCAACTTAACCGGATCATCGCCCGTCGTGTCCGGGACCGAGCTGCCAGTCGGCAACTCGGCTACCACGCCGCCACGCGCCAAAAACTGACCGCGGCTGGATTCCAACAGGCCCGCGGCCTCGTGGAGGTTGGCGGCCACTGCCACGCGGCTGGCCCAGTAGACCAGCGGACGGGCCCCACGCAACTCGTAGAGGGACACCTCATCGGGCAGATCCGCCAGGTGACGGAATGATCCCTCCTGTGAGCGCGCCCGCCCGGTGGCCATAGTGGCCGCCGGCGCGACAGCTACCCGCCGCCAGGTGGCGTGGCCCGCGAAAAGCGCTTCGCCCATTTCCGCCTTGACGTGGATGTGAATCGCCGCCATCGGCTCGCGTAGATCGTAAAGGAAGCTCATCCGCCGAGGGCCAAACGCAAGGTCCACAGGATCCAGCGAGCGCGTGCGGTCGATCTCCTCCTGGTCCGGCTTTTCCAGCCGCACGAACCAGCGGCTGGCCGTGCCCGCCACCGGCTGGGCGTCAAAGGCCAGTTTGTACACCCCCGGCGCGGGAGCCGTGACCGGACCCCACTTGAGATCCTGCCCGTAGCGGGCCAATCGCATGTCTCCCGACCCAGGCACCGGCAGATCGTGACTCTGTTCATCCGGCGGTAGAAGCGCCGCCTCCAGAAGCAATCGCTCCTCATCAGAGCGAACCGCCACGAAGCGCACCCCCAACGCACGCAGCAGCGGCACGTTGCGGAGCAATGCCAGCATCTCCTCACTGCTGCCCCAGGGCATGAACCGCAGCAGCAGCCGGTTGGCGGCCGACCAGAGCGGCCCATACCCGTGAAGCGTGGCGATGCCATAGCGGAGGTTGGTCTGCGGCCACAGCACCTCCAACGGGCGGTGATAGCTGGCGGTGGCACGCGGCACGAGCAGCCGTTCACCCGGACCCGGTGCCAGCTCGTGAATGGCCCCGGCCAGCGGCGGCGGATCTTCTAAATCGGCGCGTGTATACATTCGGACATCGACGTCGACAAAGGCGGCCACGCTGGCCAGATCCAGCAGAAAAACGGCGCCGAGCGATAGCAGACCGGCCCGGCTCCGGCTGCGCAGCCAGCGCAGCAGCACCGTACCGGTCAGCACCATGATCAACACCGGCCACCAGATGGCGGGGTTGTCCAGCCGGCCGGCCAACGCCAGCCCGGCCAGAACAGGCCGGGCCAACGGTGTACGGATGGCCGACTCGAGATGCTCCACCTGCGCATGCGCGAGCAGGACAACTAGAATCCCGATCAGCGCTGCCGCGGGCAACAGGCGACGCAGAATGACCGAGAGAAATCTCTCGAGGCGTTCGGCATGAGGTCCCCTGCGCAGCAGTTCCGTCATCACCACCGAGGCCAGCAACGGCATGGCGACCGACCAGACCAGGATCCAGCGCGCGGGCACGCGCAAACTGCGATAGATCGGCAGGTGAAACAGCAGTTTGCTCAGCGGAGTCGCGTCGCCCAGCGCGATCAGCAGCGCAACCAGACAGGCCGCCCACCAGAAGAGAACATTCCGGTTCCAGGGCCCAGTGCCCAGCAGCCGCTCAAGCCAGCCACCGCGGCCGGTATCGCTCGCAGACGTGGCCTCCTGCGCGGGAGACCTGAGCAGGGCGACCGATGAGACCGCCAGCACCAGAATCAGAATGGTCGCGTAGGCCGACTGCTCACAGTAGTGCGAGATGCCCCACCACGGCTCGTCCCACAAATTGGGCGTCCGCGTACCGAAGAGCATGGGGAACAGCAGCATCAGCGCGGAGCTGGGTACCCAACTGTTCTCGATGAAGAGGTAGTAAGCCGGTGCCCCACGAACGCTGTGCGTGTAGTGAACGAGCGTGGGCAGAATCTGGATTCCCGCCACTAAGGCGCCGCATGCCATCCCAACCGGAAAGACCCACGCGAGCGTGCGGCGCTGAGGCCAGAGCACGAGCGCGGCATAGCCGGTCACGATGGCTGCCGAAATAATCGATATTTGGGCGTGCTGCACCAGCAGTTGAAGACCCAGAGCCCCCGCCCCCAGCGCGGCAAAGCCAAGTCGTCCCGTATCGGCGAACCGCTGCCAGGCCAACAACATCCAAGGCAACCACGCCGCCGCATGGTGGATGGTCAGATGCGCACGATGGGCCACCAGGTAGCCGCAGAACTCGAAAGCCACCGCCCCCAGGAAAGCCGCCCGCCAGTCGTGACGCAGGCTCCTGAGGAACCGGTACATGCCAGCGCCGGCGAGGGTGAAATGCAGCACCAGCGTGACCGGGTAGGCCAGCAGCGGCGGGAGCAGCCCAAAGAGCCATGTGGGCGGATACCAGAGACCGGCCTGCGGGTCAGCAGCCACTGAGGTGCCCATGGACACCAACGGGTTCCAGAGGGGCCATTCGCCGGCCCGGATCCGTTCGCCGATGTACTGTCGGATCGGCAGGTAGTAAAGCAGGTCATCCTCAAGAGCGGAAACGCCGCCCAGCCGCCAGGCCCCGGCCAGTAGAACAGCGGGCAGCCCCATCAGCACACAGGACACCAGCAGCTTGCGACGCACCCCACCGGACGCATATGCGGGATCTACTGCGGGTCGTACCCGGAGGATCTCGGCGGCTTGCGGCCCAGGCGCGATTGGAGGCTCACCCGTCATGGGCCATGCTGTACCCGAGGAAGGGAATCTGCGTGGTCACTGGCTGCCGACACATTGCGGGCAATCACATCACCTCGCCGCCCAGCGGAACAGCGCTGGAGGCGGGAGCCAGTGGCGTATCCGGCACCACCGGCTGGTCTTCAACCAGCACCAGCCGCCGCCGGGGTCCACTGGCCTCCGGCCGGGAGATCCAACCCACGGTCAGATAGCCGGCCGCATAGATACCCAGAAAGATACTGAACGCTACACGATCAACGGTCATGTAGATGGCCCAGTTGGCCAGACAGTACGCCCCCAGCAGCATCTCGACAAACCACATGTAACGATAGCGCGCAGCCTTGTAGCGGCTGGTCATGCGGGAATTCCGGGTGCTGCCCGATTTGGGCGTCCGGACGAATTCGCCACCGCGCTGGAAAAGCCCGCACAGTGCGGCGATTCCGTTGTTCACCGAGAGCCCCGTCCCCAGCACCATCATGATCGGTACAGTCCGAAAACCGCTCCACCCCCCGCCGAGGCTGTATCGGGCATAGCCGTACACGATCGGTGGCGCGATGGAACTGAAGAGTACCATCAGCCACCCCGTGAGGAAGCAGGCCGCATGCGGCGCGGGATCGACCATCACAAGCATGGGCCGAGCCAGTAGTGCCAGCACCAGCATCCACAACGACACCGAGTAGTGGGTGAGATGCAGCGATGCCTCCAACTTGTGGCCCAACCCAATCGGGGCGCGCCAGATGCGCGGCAGGAGCTTGACCGCCGTCTGAATGGAACCGGTCGCCCACCGGCGCTGTTGGGCTTTGAGGGCATTGATGCTGCTGGGCAGTTCGGCCGGGCAGGCCAGGTCCAGACAGTAGTCGATCTTCCAGCCGGCCAGTTGGGCTCGATAGGAGAGATCCAGATCTTCGGTGAGCGTATCGGCGGACCAGCCGCCAACGGCCGGATCCTCAATGGCGGCCTTCCGCCACACGCCGGCGGTGCCGTTGAAGTTCATCATCAGCCCGTTCCAGGCCCGGGCCCCCTGCTCGACGGCGAAATGGGCATCGATGCCGACCGACTGAGCCCGGGTCAGCCACGACTCGTCCGCGTTCAAGTGGGCCCAACGGCCCTGGAGGCAGGCCAGCTTCTCGTCGCGCGCCAGCAACGGAACGGCGCGTTTGAGAAAATCCACCGGCGGCACGAAGTCCGAGTCGAAGACGGCCACCAGGGGATGACGACACTTGGTGAGCCCCTCGCGAAGTGCGCCAGCCTTGAACCCGACCCGCTGCTCGCGGCGGACGACTTCGACATCCACACCCTGCTCGCGCAGCCGGCGCACAGTCCTGTCCACCAGAAAACGGGTCTCATCCGTGCTGTCGTCGAGGACCTGGATCGAATGCCGACCGCGGGGATATTCCATGGCCGCCACCGCCCGGATCACCCGGGCGGCCACGTCGGCCTCGTTGTAGATGGGAACCTGGCTGGTGACACCGGGCCAGTGCTCAGGAGGTACCGTCTGGAGGTACTCCTCGACCACGCCGCGCTGCTGCGCCCGCTTGCCCACGTAGCGACGCAGGAACAGGTACAGGAGCATGTACAGATGAATGCCATACAGCGCCAGCATGCCTGTGCACAGGAGGAAGATGGTCAGGATGAAATAGTCGAAGATTGCGCCCACGCCGTGAGGTCCTTCGCTTCAATCGGTCCCCCGCCGCGCCCGACGGGCCGGAAATCAGAATGGATCCTGTTGCCCCGCCGTCCCGCGTCGCAGGCCCCGCGCCGAGGCCGCTGACGGTCCGGCAGCACGCCTGCTACGTTAGTGGGCGGGCCACCGGCTGTCAACGGGTTTCGCCGTGCTGCTACGCGATCGGTTTTCGTGCACCAGTCAAGCTGCTATCTTATTGTCGCACAGAAGCACGCTTTATTACAGGGCACCGGTCCGACAGCCGTTTCGATGCAGGAGACAGTGCCATGCTCATTGTTCTGGTCCACGTGCGGGTGAAGCCGGAATCCGTGAATGATTTCCATGAGGCAAGCCTGGAAAACGCCCGCCACAGCGTTCAGGAGGACGGCATCGCCCGGTTCGACGTCATCCAGCAGAATGATGACCCGACACGCTTCGTTCTGGTGGAGGTTTACCGCAGCGCAGCGGCAGCGGTTCAGCACAAAACCACCCCGCACTACGCCCGTTGGCGAGATACCGTGGCCGACATGATGGCCGAGCCTCGCCACAGCGCGAAGTACTGCAACCTGTTTCCGGACGACGCGGGCTGGTGATCGATGCGGTTTGAGTTTGCCACAGCCACGCGCATTATCTTCGGCGCCGGCACGTTACGCGAAGTCGGGGCAGCCGCGTTGCAGATATTGGACGAGACGCTGGTGCCGGACTCCGCAGCGGAGCAAGCAAGCAGTGGCGGCCCGCCGTCTGTAGTCCCCTGCAAGCGGTCCTCTACAAAAAGACGGATTTTCGTCACACACGGTCAATCCACCAGGCGCGTCCGTCCGCTGCTCGAGCTGCTGGCTTCCCACGGGCTGGAAGCCGTGCCGTTCAGCGTCACTGATGAGCCGGACCTCGCCATGGCTCAGACCGGGGCGTCGCTGGCTCGGGACCGCGAATGTGGCCTCGTCATCGCGCTGGGGGGTGGCAGCGTCATCGACACGGCCAAAGCGGTGTCCGCCCTGGCCACCAATCCGGGCGACATCCTCGATTACCTGGAGGTCATCGGCAAAGCTCGGCCGCTGACTCGGGTACCACTGCCGTGCATCGCCATCCCGACGACGGCCGGTACCGGCGCGGAGGTGACGCGGAACAGTGTCCTCGCCTCACCGGAACACCGGGTGAAGGTCAGCCTGCGCAGTCCCCTCATGCTACCGCGGCTTGCAGTGATCGATCCGGAACTGACGCATGAGCTGCCGCCGGCCGTCACGGCCAGCACCGGACTGGACGCGTTGACTCAACTGATCGAGGCTGTCGTGTCGGTGCGCGCGAGCGCATTGACTGACGGGATCTGTCGTGAAGGAATTGTCCGGGCGGCCCGAGCGTTGCCGCGCGCGTTTGCGAACGGTCAAGATGCCGCCGCCCGCGAGGACATGGCCGTGGCCAGCCTCTTCGGTGGACTGGCCCTGGCGAACGCAGGATTGGGCGCGGTACACGGCTTCGCAGGGCCCATCGGCGGGATGTTCGCCGCGCCCCACGGCGCGGTCTGCGCCGCCCTGCTGCCCCACGTGATCGAGTCGAACGTGCTGGCACTGCGACAACGGAAACCTGAGGATCAAGCGCTGGCCCGCTATGAACAGGTCGCGAGGCTGGTTGCCGACAACGCCAGCGCCACCGCTGATGATCTTATCCGATGGGTGCGGCAACTCTGTCGCGATCTGGGCATTGCGCCGCTCAGCGCGTATGGCATGGGTAGACGCGACCTGCCCGAACTGGTGGAAAAAGCTCAGGCCGCCAGCAGCATGAAAGGCAATCCTATCGTGCTGACGCGCGAGGAGCTGGTCCGGATCCTGGAGCAGGCGCTTTTCTGATGTGGACGTCGGACAGTTCCAGCGAACGCCGAAAAGCCGCGGGCTTGAAGCCCGCACGGCCGCGGAGATCCGCAGAATGGCACTTTATCTGTTCGCGGACCTCTGCTTCTTTCAAGAGGAGTGCACATGCACCCATACCGAATCGCTGCATTGCTGGTGGCGACGGTTCCCTTTCTTGCCATGCGCCAGGCCAGGGCCGACGAGGCAATGGGTGGGCCAGGACTCGTCTTGAAGAACGAACTGGTCCGCTACACGGTCAGCTCCGACGGCAGGAACCAGTCCCTGGTCGATCAAGCAACCGGTCGGGACTGCTTGCTGAAGGATGCACCGCAGCCATTCGCCCAAGTCCACATCAAGGGCGCCGCGCATCCGGCGGTGGCGGTGGAGGGCACCGCCGAGCGGTTCGTGGTCCGCTTCAGGGACACGACCGTGACCGCCACATTCAGCGCGGATGTACGGCCACGACATTTGGTTTTTCGCGTACTTAGCGTGGAGGGCGGCGCGGTCGAGCAGCTTCAATTCGCCCGTGTGTCGCTGGACAAATCAAAGAAGCGGGAGGCGAAGTTTGCGAGCTGCCTCCTGGCCCTGAACCTGCGGACCAACGCCACTGGCATTCCCCAGGATACCGACCAGCTCTTGGCGATGCGTTATCCACGGTTTGGCTTCGCCGGGGCCGCGGCGGCCATCATCGCCTGCCCGGCAGACCTTCTCCGCGACGTCATGAAAGAGGCGGTGCACGCCGCACCGGAGATTCCTCGCACCGATATCGGCGGGCCGTTCGCCATGGATTCGCCCGCCAACCGCGAATCGTACCTCATGGACGTCAATCAGCGCGTGACGGAAGCCAACGCCGATGAATGGATCGAGCTGGCCCGAAAGCTGGGTATCCGGCAGCTCGATTTCCACATGGGCGTGACGCTGCGGTTCGGCGATTACGAGCCGGATCCGCAGCACTTTCCCAATGGACTGGAAGGACTGCGAAAGGTCGTGGACAAGCTTCATGCGGCAGGCATGAAGGCGGGCTTCCACACGTATGCCCATTTTCTGGGCAAGAACTCGCGCTGGGTAAGCCCCGTCCCCGATCCGCGGCTGGCCACGGCGGCCACCTTCACCCTGGCCGAGGATCTCACCGCCGATGCCCTCACCGTTCCGGTAGTGGAGTCCACGAAAGGCATCTCCACGAACACAGGCTTCCTGTTTCGCAACAGCGTGACGCTTCACGTCGGCGACGAGTTGATCGTTTTCCGAGGCGTGCGCCCGGAGCCGCCCTTCGAGTTTCTTGAATGCCAGCGCGGGGCCCACGGCACGAAGATTTCAGCGCACGTTAAGGGCACGCCCGTGTACCATCTCGAGGAACTCTTCGGCCTCTTCTGCCCCGACGGCGATTCGACGCTCTTCGAGGAGGTCGCCGCCAGAACGGCCGAGGTCTACAACCACTGCGGCTTCGACATGATCTACATGGATGCGTTGGACGGGGCGTATGTGGCGGCCGGCAAGAACCCGGCGGATAGTTGGCACTACGTGCCCAAGTTCGCCTGGGCGGTGGCCAGGCGACTCAACAAGCCCGCCCTGTTCGAGATGAGCATCTTCACGCACCACCTCTGGTATATCCGCTCACGGATGGGAGCGTGGGACGTCCCGGCACGTGCCGCCAAGCGGTTCATCGATCTGCACTGCCTGGTCAACCGGTCCCAGGCGGGCTGTTTCCTGCCGGCCACGCTGGGCTGGTGGGGAATTCTGCCTTGGGGCCCGGTGCAACCCGAGCGAACGATGCCCGACGATCTCGATTATCTGCTCACCCGCTGCATTGGAAACGACTACGGCATGGCCATGATCGTAGGCATCTCGCCGCGCGACTACGCCGAGTCGGCCAACGTCCGGCGGCTGGGAGACATTATCCGCCGCTACGAGCAGGTGCGTCTGGGCGGCGAGGTACCCGAGCAGGTCAAAGCCCGCCTGGCTTCGCCCGGCGAGGAGTTTCGCCTGGAGTCTGACCCAGGCGACCAGCCGCGCTTTCGGCGCATCGAATACCTCGAGCACAAGGTGACCGACCTGGACGGCGAGAGAAACTCCTGGACAGTCCAGAACCGCTTCGGCGAGCAGCCGCTGCGGTTGCGGATCGAAGCGCTCATGTCAGCCGAGGCCTACGATTCGCCGCAGAGCACGACACTGGCGGACTTCGATGCCATTGAGGGATTCACCGAGCGAGATTCAAATCCACAGGTGGACGCGAAGCTGGAGTGTTCCAGCGAGGCGGTCAAGACCGGCTCGCACAGCGCCCGACTGCGGGCCACGAACGGGCGGCCCGAGCGACTGGGCTCCTGGACGATGTTCGGCAGGAAGTTCTCCCCGCCGGCCAACGTGGTGAACAAAGGTCTGGGCCTCTGGGTGCACGGCGACGGTAAGGGTGCGCTGCTCAACGTGCAGTTGAAAGGGGCCAAGCACACCGGGGGCGCACCGCGCGACAGCTACGTCAAACTGGACTTCGAGGGCTGGCGCTGTTTCGAACTCATTGAGCCGGAGAGCGATGCGCTCGTGGAGTACGACTGGCCCTACTCAGGCCACAAGAGCCGGTGGGCGGAGCCGAACGCGCCGCTGTTCACCTGGGCCTACCCGACGATGCACTATTGGGTGGATTATTCGCAGATCGACGGTCTGAACCTGTGGCTGAACGACCTCCCGCCGGGCGAATCCGTGGAATGTCTGGTGAGCCCCATTAAGGCACTGCCCTTGAAGCCCGGCCGGCTGAATCGGCCGGTGGTCAGCGTGAACGGCCAGCGGCTCACATTCCCC